>NZ_CM003594.1:2823783-3146994 GCF_001435295.1 Psychrobacter sp. P11F6
ACTAACGGCATCACAAGCAGGCATAGCATACCAGGTACAAACATCGCCACCGCCCAAGTAGTCCATGACAGCTGAATATCACCGCCTGTGGCTTTATTCACCAAATCTACAACCAGAGGGTTGGGCGCAGTAGCCGTGATAAACATCCCAGAGGTAATAGGATTGGCGTGGTAGTTCACCATCGCCAAATAGCGACCAATTTTATTTTGAGTACCTTCTTCTGGCGTCGAATGAAAGCTTTGCGCGATAGACTTCATAATAGGATGAATAATACCGCCGCCACGCGCCGTATTAGAGGGCGTAATGGGTGCTATCATCAATTCAGCCGCAGTCAAAGAATAAGCCACGCCGATGGTTTTTTTACCAAAAATAGAAATAAAATAATAGGCAATACGTCGACCCAAACCCGTTTTTATCAAGCCACGCGATATCATGACTGCAATACCAATTAGCCAAATCAATGGACTTGAATAGCTTGATAGTGCATCACTAATGGCTTGTGCTGGGCTATCACTAGTCACGCCTGTCAGTGCGACTAGGGTGACGGCAATGATAGCAATGGCACCAATGGGTAATACTTTGCCGATGATGGCGACAATAGTGGCGATGAATAACGCCAGCATGTGCCATGCTTCAGGCGTAACGCCAGTAGGCACTGGTATCACAAACCAAATGATCAAGCCGACCAAAATGGCAACCGCTGCTTGAATAGGCTTAAATGGCATGATTAACTATCCTTATAAATGCTTATACCATCACGCAGTCATATTATATAACGGATTATCAAAGTAACCACGGCGACAAAAGACTCAATGAATCATATGACCATCTTATAAGATTTATAGAATTATTTTTCTATTATTCACCATTTTTAACATATCTATTTAGAATAAAGAGTAAATATTCACTAATTTAGTACCAATAGTAGGGTTAAACTAACAGCCATAAAAAAGAGCACGTTGGATAACGTACTCTTTTTTATGGTATTAACTTTTTGGCATTAACGATTGCGACTTTCTTTAAAAGATAAATTTATTTTAACGCACCTAGTCGACTAGATAGTTGATTAATGATTTGATCAATCTCTTCATTGGCTTCAGATTCATTATCCAAATTGCCACTTGGTGTCAGCTGATTCATTACTTCTGGCAGCAACTCAGCAAGACCTTGACGGACTTCTACGTCATTAGCACCAGTATGTGCTGCAACCTGCTGAATCTCATTTTCATCGAATAACTGACTGATATCATTTGGATCAAGGTTGTCATTGTCTTGCTGGTTACTCATCCAAGAACGCGCTTGGTTTTCATAACCCATGCCTGTGATTTTCGATAATGCACCACTCAAGCCACCATTGCGTTTGATCCAGCTTAGTACCATTGGCATAAGTGCAGCGATTAGCATACCTTTACCACCGAATCCGCCTTTGGTACGCTGACCACCCAATACGCTGCCTAAAATATCGCCCAGACCACCAGCATTAGAATTGACACCGCCACGTTGATTGCCACCAGTAAGTCCACCGCCTGTTAACCCACCGAGAATATCATCTAAGCCAAAACCATTGTCTGGTTGACGATCATACTGGCGTGGATTATAGCCACCAGTTTGACTACCACTGCCTAGCACGCTACCCAATATATCCCCAAGACCACCTGTACGACGTGGATCAATGCGTTGATTTACAGGATTACGCTGCGCATCTTCAGGATCCATCGCACGACGGGCCACCTGACTAACCAAATTCCCTAATAAGCTCATTCTCGATTCCTTTTTGTCATATTATTTATTATCTATAAACCGCTAAAAACTTCGCTGCTAATTTAATATAGTAAGTAACATCTCGATTTACTTATGCGATTCACAATTCTTTTGCAATATAACAAATCTCTTTCGCTATCCAGATAGGTGTTTTGTTATGACATGTAGGCGTTCGTAAATTCGTGGAAAAAACCTCTCATTGGAAACTATAAAAAAATACTTCCTTAACTCGTATTTTCGGCGTTTATGTTAGGCATATTGAACATTCAACCATGGTACTAATAAGCACTATTTATAAGTATTCAATACAATCTAGCCAAAATATTCAACTCTCGCCATTGTTCAGGGCTCACTTGATCTCGAAAGATGGTCACTGATAAAGAGCGCTGATAAGGCTCTATAACATTGAATTCAAAGCTTATCGCCCATCGATATCCAGAGACAACGATTAATTGTGCCTGCCATAGCTCATCACCGCGACCCGTACGGAGCAGTAGCTGCCAATGTTGATCGATACGATGGCTAAGTGGTGGTTGGCTCAGGTGCAGCAGTATGGGTCGTGATAATGTCAAATAAATAATCACCGTGGCGGTAACGATTAAAATAAGCACATATTGCCATAACAGTAAAGAAGCAAGCCATGCCAGTACAACCATGACGGCGGTCAACCCACTATAAAGCAGCAAACGAAAATAGCTGGCAGGCCGAATAGCCGTATCAATACGCAACGAATTTGCCAAGGTCATATTTTATCACCAAAAAAAACGGCAGACCATTATGTTGCTCAAGCTTAGCTATGCCAGCTCTGGACAACCATTTTTTATATCTAAATCAGTTTTTAAGTCAAATCTTTGGTATGACGCCATGTCTTAATTTTATTGACCAATGCCCATATCTCTTCATTTTCTGGACGATTTTGATTGGTGAAATAATCCAACAAATCAGGGTCTTCATGAGTCAGCATTTCTGCAAACGTCTCTTGTTCAGCAGGCTCTGCCGTTAAGTAAATCTCTTTGACATAAAGGTCAATGTAAAAGTCTAACTCTTTTAATCCGCGGCGTGCTTGATAGATAATGCGGCGCTGTTCATTGGTTGGTTCTGGCTTAATCGGGGTGGTCATAAAAGTACTCTCATTATTTTAAATTGGGATTAAGGATAATTATGCGCAGATAATTGACGCCATAAGGCGACTGCTTGCTGCATCATCGCCACATTATGGGTGCGTATAATGCCAGCGCCTTGCTGTAGGGCAAAGATACCAGCCGCCGTACCTACCACATCACGATCTACCGCGTTAGTAGTAGTAACGACTTCGACGCCACTCTTGCTCAATACTTCCGCTAAAAAACGCTTGCGTGAAATACCAAACATCATCGGTAAACCAAGCACTTGTAGCCTGCTAAGCTGGCTTAATAGTGCGCAATGATGCTCATAATCTTTCGCAAAACCAAAGCCTGGGTCGATAATGATTTTCTCACGCTTAACACCGATTCTTGTTACTTCGTCAATACGCGATAATAGCTCAGCCCTTACGTCACTAATGACATCGTCATAGTGTGCCAAATTATTCATCGTTGTTGGCTCGCCGCGCATATGCATGAGCATGACTGGTATATCCAGCTCAGCCGCTAGTACTGCTGCACCCTCGCGTTTGAGTGCGCGTACATCATTCCAAATATCAGCACCAGCGTCAAAAGCCGCTTTCATAACCTCTGGATTACTGGTATCAATGGATAGCCAAATATCCTCCCCGCATTGCTGCCTAATTACTCGAACCACTGGCACAACACGCTGCATCTCTTCAGCAGTGCCCACAGCATCCGCATTGGGGCGAGTAGACTCACCGCCAATGTCGATAATAGTCGCACCTTCTTTTATCATCTGCTGGCAATGAGCAACTGCTTTATCTACCACGTTGAACTGTCCACCGTCTGAAAACGAATCGGGTGTGACATTAAGAATACACATAATATGAGGCTGCGATAGATCTAGTGTTTTATCACGACTTGATATCTTATAGCTGGGTAAGGGCTGAAATAAGGACATAACCAAATTATCTCTCATTAAAACATTCTAATTATTGCGCTTTGCTTGTTATGCGCTTTGCTTATGATACCAGTAAACTCTATTCTGTACTAAACCCTTCACGAAATATGGACAACAAAAAAGCCCTTTATGATAAAGGGCTTTTTCTATTGGATATGAATCAACTGACAACTACATCGCTGGTAACGGTGGCGGTGTTGAGTTGGTTGTTTTGATATCATTTTTCGATAAGTTGACTTCATTTTGCTGATAAACTCTAGGTGGACGTGGGTCTTCACCTGCTAAGATATCTTGCAACTGATCACGGTCAATGGTTTCCCACTTCATTAGAGCATCTACCATCGCATGCATTTTTTCTTGATTGCCTTCAATCAATTCACGCGCGATATCATATTGCTCCTCTAACATACGGCGAACTTCTTCATCGACCTTTTGCTGCGTGGCTTCTGAAATCGTACGACTGCTAGAGCCAAAATAGCCTTGCGAGCTGTCTTCATCTTCATAAACCATAATACCAAGCGCATCAGACATACCGTACTTCGTTACCATGGCGCGAGCCATCTTGGTTGCACGTTCAAAGTCGTTAGAAGCACCCGTCGACATTTGATTGATAAAGACTTCTTCAGCGATACGACCGCCAAATAAGATAGCAATATCGCTCAGCATTTTTGATTTATACATACTGGTTTGGTCATGCTCTGGCAACTGCCAAGTAACCCCAAGCGCAAAACCACGCGGCATGATCGTTACTTTATGCACGGGATCGGTACCTGGTAGTAGCTCAGCGACTAAGGCATGACCTGCTTCATGATAAGCGGTCGCACGGCGCTCTTCTTCACGGATGACCATTGATTTACGCTCAGGACCCATATATAGCTTGTCTTTTGCATCTTCAAAGTCATTCATATCAACGCTGGTCTTGTTGCGACGTGCTGCAAACAATGCCGCTTCGTTGACAAGGTTGGCCAGCTGCGCACCACTGAAACCTGGTGTACCGCGAGCCAATGCATTGGCATCCACACCGATAGTATTCGGCAGCTTTCTCAAATGCACTTTAAGAATTTGCTCACGGCCTTTGATATCTGGCAAGCCCACTTGTACCTGACGGTCAAAACGACCTGGACGCAGTAACGCTTTATCAAGCACATCCGCACGGTTGGTCGCTGCAATGACGATTACGCCTTCATTGCCTTCAAAACCATCCATTTCGACCAATAATTGGTTCAATGTCTGCTCACGCTCATCATTACCGCCGCCCATACCAGAGCCACGATGACGACCGACTGCATCAATTTCATCAATAAATATGATGCAAGGCGCGCTCTTTTTAGCCTGTTCGAACATATCGCGTACACGTGAGGCACCGACACCGACAAACATTTCAACAAAATCAGAACCTGAGATTGAGAAGAACGGCACTTTAGCTTCACCAGCAATGGCTCTTGCTAACAAGGTTTTACCAGTACCTGGAGGACCCACCATTAAGATACCACGTGGAATCGTCGCACCCAGTTTGGTAAATTTATCAGGGTCGCGTAAAAACTCGACCACTTCAACCACTTCTTCTTTGGCCTCTTCACAACCAGCCACATCTTCAAAGTTCACCTTGATTTGGTCTTCAGTCAGCATTTTAGCTTTTGACTTACCAAAGCTCATAGGGCCGCCGCCTTTACCGCCAGCGCCGCCTTGCATGTTACGCATGAAGAATAAAAACAGACCAATAATCAATAGAATTGGGAAACTGGCTATCAGTAATTGCATCAACACGCTTTGGCGTTTTGGGGCAGTCCCTTGGACTTCGACTTGGTTCTCACGCAGCAATGGCATGAGCTCATCATCTGACACAGCTGGTCTAATGGTCTCAAATGATGAACCATTTTTCTTTTCGCCGGTGATTTGCTCGCCATCGATTTCAACGCTGGCTACTTGGTTTTCTGACACGGCGGTCACAAACTCAGAGTAGTTAAGGCTATCCGGCTCGGATGATTGATCAAAGCCGCTAAACACCAGCACCAAAACGCCGATTACCACCAGCCACAATAAGGTATTTTTTACCATGTCGCTCACTAGTTATTCCCATCCCTTACTTATTGGTGTGTTTATTAAACACGTGACGTCTATAAACGTATCGCTCATTTTTTAGTAGATATATTGATAGCCAAAATTTATGATTCAGACTCATACAACTCAAATGCTGCATGGGGACTGTTTTCACAAGTTATAAATATCAATGACCTATATATCTATCGTAGATGAGCACATCAGGCGCTTATTGTCAGACGACTTTGCCTAAAACATATGCTTGAAACAAAGTTAATATACCATGATATGTGGTGCTAACCTGCATAATTCAAGCAGGTTTCGCTATTATTCAGTTAACGATTGTAGCGGGTTCAATGCGCTCATGAGACTATGTTATGGTGACACATTATCTCGCTTACAATGGCTGTGACATAACGACGTTATGATTATTTAATCGCTATCCAAAACATCTCTTTTGACCGTGGTCGTGATGCACCTGGCTTGATACTACGGATTTTACTAAAATCCTGCTGCATCTGCTTGCGTAATTCTTGTGTGCCTTCACCCTGAAACACTTTCATAATAAGTGCGCCACCTTCTGGTAAGGTTGCAAGCGCGAAGTCCACTGCCAGCTCGCATAAATACATCATACGTGGCTGATCGATTGCGCTGTTTCCTGCCGTATTTGGTGCCATATCGGACAGCACTACATCGACCTGCCTATCACCAACCTCTGCCATGATTGCATCAAACACTTCTGCTTCGCGAAAGTCGCCTTGAATAAAGGTCACATCAGGCAATGTATCCATCGGCAGAATATCAGAGGCAATCAAAATACCTTTTTCGCCTACTAGCTGACCTGCCACTTGAGACCAACTGCCTGGAGCACTGCCCAAATCTACGACCGTCATGCCTTTTTTAATAATATTGGTCTTTTCATTAATTTCTAATAGTTTATAGGCGGCACGGGCACGATAGCCATCTTTTTGCGCTTTTTGCACATAATGATCGTCAATATGCTCTTTCATCCAAGCGCTACTACTCTTTGACAGTTTTTTATTTTCGATACGCGTGGCCAAAATACCTGCTCCTATTGCTTTGCAAAACATTCATACATATTACTGAAGTAGCTAAAAGATTTATGAAGCACTTTCGATATGGTTTAAATTCATTCGAATATACTATCAATCAAGATCTTTATACATTTGCAGTCTTAAACTGACTAAATTCTATTGGTTAAAACACTGATTTATCAGACAGTAGCGTTTATAATGTGCCCAAACATTCAGTTTAACATTTTCATCACGTAAAATCGTGCAAAATCCTGCTGATCTCATGCAAGATGACCACAGATTATCTATAATGGTCGTCAACTGCTCTTAATAGCACTGTCTTTTATTTTTACCAACACCTAGGAATTCTATGCAACTCGATAACGCTACCATCAAACGCCTAAGAGGCATTGGTCACGACCTCAAACCTATCGTCATGATTGGCAATAAAGGTATTACCCCAACCATTACTGAAGAGATTGATCGCGCGCTATCAGATCATGAGCTCATCAAAGTAAAACTGCCTGCCGGCACAAAAGAAGAGCGCGATGTCATCGGTGCGGAACTTGCCAAAGCGGCTAACGCGTCTTTGGTTCATTCTATTGGTCGTATGGCATTGTTACTACGTAAAAATCCAAACGCCAACCCAAAATTGTCTAATTTAGCACGTCATGCATAATAATATGTGATGACCAGCTGGTTTGAGTGATGGTATGGTATGCCATATCAACTCAAATCATAGCCACATGGCGACGATAAATGTAAAAGCCGCGATGCATCTTGCTCGCGGCTTTTATGTTGTCTGCTCGTTTTAGATTTACTTAGCGTGTAATATTAGCTCGCTTAGTCGGTACAATTTTTCTTATAGTTACTTCTATATTTTTATTGTCGGGTCTTAAATTATGAATCAATCATTCAATCTCTGTGTGGCCACCGAAACCATAGCAAACGATGCACAGCAACTGGGTGTAACATTGGATGAGTTACAGCGCATCTGTATAAATGTGAGTGCTCAGATTATTAGACAGCCATCACTCCACTTACAGCTAACCTATCGACTCACCCTGCCCAACCAAATGCTAGCAAAGCAGCTAAACTGGTCAATGTGGCAGCAAGCGCAAGTAAAATTCGATGATTACTTGTGGGAAGAGACTTGCCTTGAGTGTTTTATCGCTGGTCGTCTGATAAATGATGAAAATCTAACGGATGCTCAAAAGGCAACGCCCTATATCGAGATTAACGCCAATCCAGACGGTCGTTACGCGCTATATCAATTTGAGAGCTATCGTAATCCTGCCACCTTGCCGCCAACACCCTTATATGCAGCTGATGGACAAGCGCGCGCGTCTATTAATTGGATAAATAATGTAAAGCCAACATTAAGGTACGTAGAGAATCCTTTATTTAATGATCCATCAGTCGCAAATAAACCTCATCATTATTATGAGCGCAGCTTTAATGTACCAGTAATCCAACGATCCAATAAGCAGTACACCATCGCAAATACTGTGATTGAGCAAATACATCCTTGCGTTATTTTATGGTTTGGTGAGATTGCTTTATATTTTGCCCCAAACCACGCCTCCCCGCCTGACTTTCACAATCGTAGCCACTGGTCGAAATTTGAGCTTTAACTCTACTTTTAACTTAAGAATCACAACTCAAAGCGCAAAAAAAACCAGCAACGCTATAAAGAGCATTACTGGATTTGGAGAAAACTTTTAACTTAGGTTACATCTAACTGGCTACTATTTGTCAGCCATCGCGAGGTAAATACCGCGGTCTGATGCATCATCGACATATTGCGAATCACGCCATGTCGTATAGCTGTAAGTGCCACTGTATGGGCTAATGCTGTTTTGGCGGAAATCAGATACCCAATCGTTACCATCAAAGATCTGGATATGACCATGTGGACGGTTTGACGTACGATTATAGACAACGACGTCACCCACTTGTGGCTGCATATCATTACTAATCTTGGTAAAACCTGCTTGAGCAAGTGTGCCGCGAGAGGCATACTGATAAGCTGAAGGGTTAGGCGTAAATTCGTAACCTGCTGATTGTAGCGCTTTACGTACATAGCGAGCACAGTAGCCAGAGCTTCTAGATAACGCTACTCGCGATGCACTTGCCGCTGCGATAGCAGGAGCAGAATTGCGATCAGGAGCGCGGCTTGATTGCTGCTGACGCTGCTCATAAGACAAACGGCTGGTAAGCGAAGCAAGCTGGTATTCTTTTTGCTTGGCATGCGCACTTAAATTGTCAATGGCTTGACTGATCTCATCATTGCTATATACATGAGCACCACTGTTAGTGCTATAGATATTGCGGCTAGAACCGTAGTTCGCAGAAGCAGAGATGTTAGTGATGGTATGACTCAAGGTATTATTTGGTTGAAAGGTTGTTTCGACAGCACCACTTGTCTGTGCTATACCCATTCCCAATACTGACAAAATTAATAAAGCTTGTTTCATAAATTTACTACCTATTATTAATACAAGACCGCTCGTCATCCGTGACAAAGCATCAATTAGTTTAGAGGAGATGATCATTACAAAAACATGATAAAATCCTTGTTAAAACAGCCCGCTATTTCTTCTGTAGTGACTAATGCTGGTATTATCTGTTAATACCCTATTCCGCTTAGTTCACTGTCTCGCAAATCGTTCAGTATCAATTGCTTTTAGCATGTCAATTATGAATATCGATTTTGTCACCTATTACATGAGTCATCACGATGTCAAAAAAACAGCCAAATCGGCTTGCCCAACTTATCGACCATCAAGCTTTTGCTGGTAGCGCACTACCCCGAACGCTTGCTGACAATATGCGGCTATACATAGAAGCGACCAACGAGGTAAAAGAGCTATTGGTAGATTGTCTACCTGAAGAAATTCTTAATACCTGTTGGGTCGTAGGCCTCACCTCTGAGCAATTAATACTCAGTGTGGGCTCAATGACTGCTGCCAATCATATTCGCTATTTACAGAGCGCTTATTTGCAAGTCTTAAAAGAGCAGTCAATTACATTTAAACAACTCAAGCAAATTCGCGTCGTCGTAGCTAAAAATTCAGCTGATAATCATTCATCTAAACAACTATTAGCAGTATCATCAACTTTGTCGAAATCTAGTAAAGCCAATGAAAATCAGGCTCTTAGCCAAAACACAAAGCGGACTATATCACAGGCCGCAGAGCATGTCACCACTGATGAAAATCTCAAAAAAGCACTTTTACGTCTGGCAAATCATTGAAATTACTAATGTTACTATGTAAAGTTGTGTAAACAAAACCGTAAAAATCAGCTGATAACGCTGCGATTTTGTAATGACGCAAACAAAAAAAATCACCTGCTAGCTCCGTTCACATTATGAACGTCACCAACAGATGATTGAAAAACTATCCACAGCTTTGATATTCTCTACTCTAGAGCAGAATTGTTAAAATAATCTAAACAATACATTCAAAAAAACGAATATTATTAGAATGTAATTACTGCTGGATTATGTAATATTGCGTAAATGTTTCGATACTTCGTGTATATTCCTGTATTCATCCTTCAACAGTCAAACCTTCGAGAGGTAAATACTGAATTGGGCATGTTACATTGTCATCAAAAGTTACAATTTCAAAATTATTATGGTCAGATAGTATCTCACGTACCAATAAATTGTTTAACGCGTGACCAGATTTATAAGCATTAAATCGACCCAAAATCGGATAGCCAATCAAATATAAATCACCTAAAGCATCCAAAATTTTATGGCGAACGAACTCATCATTAAAACGCAGACCTTCTTCGTTAAGAATATTTGCCTCATCAATAACAATAGCATTATCCATACTGCCTCCTAACGCCAAATTATTCTGACGTAAGGCTTCTATATCTCGTAAAAATCCAAAAGTACGGGCTGAACTCAGTTGCTCAATGAAGTTTTGCGTCGAAAACTGCAACTGGGCATGCTGAAAATCTTTGTCGATAGCAGGATGATCAAAATCAATCTCAAAATTCAGCTCAAACCCTTCATAAGGACGCAGTTCTGCCCATTTATCGTCTACTTTTACTCTTACAGGTCTGACGATTTTTATAAACTTCTTTAAAGCGTCTTGCTCGCAGAATCCTGCGTCAAGCAGCAACGCTACAAAAGGAGCGGCACTACCATCCATAATCGGTATCTCTGAGGCCGATACACGAATTAAAAGGTTATCCACGCCAAGTCCTGCAATGGCACTAAGCAAATGCTCGACCGTCCCCACACGTGTGCCACCAAACACTAGGTTTGACGACATCATAGTGTCTTGCACTAAAAAAGCACTGGCTGGAATCGGCTGGCTGCCTTCGATATCAGAACGCTCGAAAACAATACCCGTATCAATAGGTTGCGGATGAAACTCTAAGTCAACAGGCTGACCACTATGGAGACCAATACCTGTAACAGCAATCGCAGTTTTTATGGTTCTTTGGTTCATGGCTGTCTTCTCACATATTTTGTTACAATTGCCATAGTGTATCATTACCCGCCCCTAGTTCGCCATAGTTAAAACTCGCTAATTTCCTTATCTCCTTGATTGATAACACTTATCGTCAATAAATTTTGATGGTTTTCATGTCTTATTGATCACACTGCCTCTGTTAACACAGGGAAATAACAGCCAAATGTTACAATCATAAATTGTTTTATACGCCTATTTATTAATGATTACTTTCGTATTGAGAGGCGATTCTTATACATAGAGCGCTCTCATAGCTGAATCAGCTTACTAATATATGGACATTTTCTACAGGCACAAAAAAGCCAGCAACTTAGTACTGGCTTTTTTTATTCCAAGCATCTGAAAATATTATTTATTTTGTTGACGTTTTAAATAGTCTTGAATGCTATTGGTTTTGGTTTTCGCCTGCTCTTGAGGCGCGCTTGAGCGAGTAGCACTAGCCGTTTCTTGATACATCTGAGCTTGCGATTGCTTCTGGCTGTTTAAAGCACTGGTATGCACGTTAGGGTCAACAGGCTGAGTGCTATTGACAGAAGGAACTGGTGCCTCGACTACTTCTGGCTCTTGCCCAGCGTTTTCATCTAAAGTCAGACCCGTTGCAATAACAGTGACATGTAAGTCATCACCCATTTTTTCATCAATCACTGAACCATAGAAAATATGTGCATCGTCAATATCTGTAATTTCTTCGACAATAACACTGATTTTGCTCATCTCATCCAATGAGAGTGATTCAGAAGAAATTACGTTAACCAACAGACCTTTTGCATTTTCTAAACGCAAGTCATCAAGTAATGGTGATCTGATGGCTTTCTCAGTTGCTTGACGCGCACGATCATCACCGCTAGCACGGCCGATACCCATCATCGCATGACCTTTGGCAGTCATAGCAGTGCGGATATCATTAAAGTCGATATTGATCATACCTTCACTAGCGATAGTTTCAGCAATACCTTGAACCGCATGTAATAACACATCGTCCGCTTTCTTAAAGGCATCTTGCATAGAGATATTGCCATAGACACTCATCAACTTATCATTCGGAATCGTAATGATAGAATCAACGAAATTAGTCAATTGCTCAATACCAGCTTTAGCAGCCTTGATACGTTTGCCACCTTCAAACTTAAATGGCGTAGTCACGACCGCAACTGTTAATACCTCCATTTCTTTAGCAATACGAGCAACTACAGGCGCTGCACCCGTACCCGTACCACCACCCATACCAGCAGTGATGAACACCATGTCTGAATGTTCGAGTAATGCACGGATGGCTTCTTCTTCGCTTTCTGCTGCTTCACGCCCAACTTCTGGGTTCGCCCCTGCGCCCAAACCGCGATTCGTTTTTGCGCCAAGTTGCAATTTATGCGGTGCAGTTAAACGATCAAGCGCTTGTTTATCCGTATTAGCACAGACGAACGTTACACCTCTAATACCTTGTTGTACCATATGTTCAACCGCATTACCGCCACCACCACCAACACCGAATACAGTGAAGCTTGCTTGGCCGTTATTTTGAGGCTGGTTATCATCTGGCATGGTGTATTTTGACATAAAAAGGTTTCTCCAGTTGCAGATAGCGTGATGGTCGATACTTGGTAACACACTTATATGGCGCGCTATCGACTTACTATATATAATTGTATTTAAATAAAACAGGGCAATGGCTTAGATAATTGTGCTAGCCAAAATATGCCAGTATGGTATAGGGTGTTACTTTTCGTATTCTTGCCTATTATATAGCTGCATACTCTTATGCTGCTTAATATAAGTATGTTTTGCTAACAGATTATAATATCTTTTTGAGTACACTAGCAAAACGCTGCCCTGCACTTTGAAAAACACCAGTGACTCGATTTTTCTGAATCGCTTCAGGCTCGCTTTTTTCACTACGGCGAAACTGCTCGCTTTGACTATATAATAGTGTACCAAATGCCGTTTGATAAGCACGATCATTTACTTGACTGTTTAGCTGCTTAAATGACTCATCATTATCAAAATGATTATGAGCACTAATAGCAGGATGAGTGTTGGTTAATACTACGGGCATTTTGAGCAATTTTTTGGTAAAGGGTATCATACCTTTAATCGCCGTACCGCCACCTGTGAGTACGATACCTTTGTCGATATAGCCGATGAGATCAGCCTCATGTAATTGACGAGCAACTTCCGTAAATATCTGCACATAGCGCGCTTCAATAATACGGGCTAGATTATAGATACCAATATTAATCTCGTCACCTGTTCCTTGTGGTTTAAAGATAAAGAACGAGCTGGGATCGACACTATTGACATCGACAGTACCATGGGTTTTTTTCAGCTTTTCAGCTTCAATCATGGAAATACCAAAATCAGCTGAGATATCCATCGTTACTTCGTGGCTGCCTGTCGCGATGCAATGGGTAAATATCAGCTTGTTTTCTTTATAAACGCAAATACTGGTCGTACTAGCACCAATATCTACCAAACAAACCCCTTGCTGGCGCTCGTCACTCATCAAACTATATTCAGCACTCGTCACTGCATCAAATACAATGTGGTCAATACCAACATCACAGCTTTGCAGTAATTTTTGGATATTTTGACGGCTAGCAACGGGCATCATCATCATGTGGTACATCACAGTAATATTATGCGCCATCATTTCGATCGCATCATCCACCATGAAATCTTGATCATCAACATAGATACCCTGCTGACAGCAATGCATTAGATAATAGTCTGATGATAGATCGCGTGATTTGGCATTAGACAACGCCTGCACCATATCTTTGGCACGTACCGCCTCATCTTCTACACGTACCTCGCCTGCACTATTTTTGCTCGATAACTCCGGTGTTGCTAGGGTCAACCACACACTGTGCACGCGGCAATTGGCAGTATCTTCTGCTTCTTGAATGGCTTGCTTGATAGCACCTTGTAGACGTTCACGGTGTTTTATTTGACCTTGGTAAAAATCGCTATTTTTGACTTGTCCCACGCCCAGAATACGGATGTCTTTTGCAGAGACAACGTTACCAATGACGACATAGACTGCCGTGGCACTTAGATGGACAACAACCAGATTTTCAGTATTTTTCATGGTACCAGACAAATTATCGCTAAACAGGAGAACAAATGACGTCTCCATTAGATCATTAAAAAAAGCGTTATCAACACGCTATGATGTTGTATATTCCGTGCTACAAGCTATCAAAATAGCTCAAACTAAAATGCTAACCAGTTTTTGCTTATGCTATCTATCGTTATTCTGCTTCATCAATTTTTGGCTGTGCCATATCCCAAGCAATGGTAAAACCATTTTTATAGCGCAAATCTACAGACTGTATTTCGCCTCGACGCTCACTTAACTGATTGCCGAGCAGCTGACTTAAACTCAGCAGCTTTTGCGCAGTATTCTCGTTATCAACAATCACACGCAGTCCATTGTCAAAACGAATCAGCCAAGTCATTCTTGGTGACAGGATAATATCTTCGACTTGCATACCAAGTGGCGCATACCAGTCGTTAACTTGCTGCATTTGCTGCATGATAACTGGGGCTTGCGTTATCTCACCTTGTAAGGTGGCAAAGCGTTCTTGCGTCAGATCTTTACTATCAGCAGGGACAAAAACCGCACCTTTTGCATCCACCAAACGCTCTGTACCAAAATTAGCAACCGCTTGCTTAGGTAATGCGGTAACGACTATGCCCCGTTGCCAATCACGAGAAATACTGACCTGATCAACCCAAGCCATACCCGTCGTAATATCTCTTAACGCTTGCAAATCAGAGGTAAAAAAGCTGCTTACCTTTTGTTGATTCATAACCTGTTGCAATGCGCGATACTGGGTAACTGTCAAACCCTGATTATTCACATGGATAGAAGCTGGCGGTGCATCACGCAACGCTTTTCCACCCATTATCAATATCAGTACGAGCAACCCTAGTACCAATACCATAAAAAAATATTTGAGCGAAGTCGGTACTTGGAACTTAGAGTTTGGGCGACGGGTTTTATCACTCATCAAGTCAGTTACCTCGTTGACAGTTTGAGCCATAACGACCTTTGTCCCTATATTTGCATAAAACTGATCATGCTATTTATAAATGTAAATCTGCATATTTTTGCAGAGGCCTATTAAGTTGACATGTTATCAAAATATTTTACTAAAACGATTTATAGGATGACATTATGCTCATTTAAACGTAACATTTTTCTTAATTTATGAATAACTTATGGGCTAAATTCATAGAAAACAGAAATATCACTAAAACAGACCTATAATTACAATATTAACGTATTTTATGGTTAAACAATAGCTTAACCCCTACTAGTGACAACGAATTTACACAAGTTTACATGACGCTGTGGTATAGCAGCTCTAGTGATACATTAACCCGTTCTCGTCTAGTAGTATTCTCAGGCTATAAGAAAAATTCAAATCTAAACATTCATAAGTTTTATCACTGGTTTATTAAGACAGCTTATCAATGACAACTGTCTCAATAAATATCAATAGCATTATGAACAATGCTAAAAAATGAGCAATACTAAAGAATGAACAATATTAAAAAGTAGCATTGCTAAATCACTGTTTAAGCAATGACTGCTACACTAATCACTCTAATGTCTGCGCTAAAATATGCCAGCACAATGCATCAAAGTCCATGCCTCGAGCCTTGGCTGCCATCGGAACCAAGCTATGGCTGGTCATGCCTGGTACCGTATTGATTTCAAGCAACCAGAAGTTACCTGCTTCATCTTGCATAGCATCGATGCGTCCCCAGCCTTTGGCATCAACGGCACGGAACGCTGCAAGGCTCAGATCTTGTAAATGCTTTTCGTCAGCAGCGCTCAGACCACAGGGGATATAGTAACTGGTATCATTACGATTATACTTGGCTTCAAAATCGTAGAAGTTGGTAATATCAGCAGGTTCAAGACGAATGACTGGATAGGCTTCATCATCGATAATGACGATTGTGAACTCGCGACCGGTAATCCAGCGCTCAGCCATGACCGCGTCACCGCACTGTACCGCCGTTGCATAAGCCGCTGGCAACTCGTCCAGATTGTTGACCTTAGTCATACCAATACTCGATCCTTCATGAACGGGCTTGATAATAAGTGGTAAACCTAGCATGTTGACCACTTGCTGCCAGTCAGTCTCAGCTGTTAACAATGAAAATGGCGCGGTTGCTAACCCACAACCCTGCCACAACTGCTTGGTACGAACCTTGTCCATACCCAGCGCTGATGCCAGAATGCCTGAACCTGTCTGTGGAATATCAAACCATTGCAGCACACCTTGCAACAAACCATCCTCGCCGCCGCGACCATGCAACACATTGAACACGCGGTCATACTCGCGTAGCTCTGTGATGTCTTGATGCTTAGGATCGAAATGAGTGGCATCAACGCCTTGGTTTTGTAGCGCCTGCAATACGGCAGCACCGCTGTCTAACGATACGCTGCGTTCATTGCTACTGCCGCCATAGACAACCGCCACTTTACCAAACTGTCTGGCATCTTTTGCATCACTGGTCGTCGTGTTTAGAGTGGTATTATTGCTCTCTAAATTATCTGAATTTTGAGTGCTGGTATTTTCTTTAGTATCAGTCGTCATGAAGATCGTTCCTAGAATTTTTTAGCTTACTTAATGTAAAGGTTATTGGCAGCCAAGTCGACAGCGATCTGCCCTACATTACCTGCACCTTGAGTAATGAGCATGTCATTGGCTTTTAATAAACGCTGCATGACAGGAGCTAAATTGTCCTTGTCAATAATCGTCGGTTCAACTTCACCGCGCAACCGAATACTACGTGCCAATGATTTGGTATCAGCGCCAGTAATTGGGCTTTCACCTGCTGAATATACGTCTAATAATAATAATTCATCAACGCTGGAGAGTACTTCAACGAAATCATCGAAGCAATCACGGGTACGACTATAACGGTGCGGCTGAAACATCATTACCAAACGACGTTCAGGGAAACTTTGACGCGCCGCTTTAATGGTGGCATCGACTTCTTTTGGGTGATGACCATAATCGTCAATCAATAAAACATTACCATCATTAAGACTGACAGAGGCATGCTGCTCAAAACGGCGACCAACGCCTTCAAATTTTTGCAGAGCGCGTTTGATCGCTTCGTCATCGACCCCTTCATCAGTCGCCATGGTAATAGCAGCAAGCGCATTGTAAACGTTGTGAGTACCAGGAATGTTGAGGGTCAAACGTAAAGGTTCACGGTCACGGCGCAGTACCGTGAAGTGAGTTTTCGTGCCTTCCGTCACTAAGTCGATGGCTTGAACGTCGTTAAAAGGCTCAAGTCCAAAGGTCAGTACGGGACGACCAATATCATCAATCATGGCATACAATTCTGGGTCGTCACCGCAGACCACCGCCAAACCATAGAATGGCATGTTTTGTAAAAACTGAATATAAGCAGCTTTTAATTTATCAAAACTATTCTCATACGTTTCCATATGGTCTTGATCGATATTGGTGACAATCGCGGCCATCGGATGTAACGATAAAAATGACGCATCAGACTCATCGGCTTCTGCCACCAAGAAACGACTGCTACCTAGCGCAGCATTTTTACCAGATGCATTCAGCTTACCGCCAATCACGTAGGTAGGATCGAGTTGCCCTTCTGCCATCATGGTAGTCAACAAACTGGTCGTCGTGGTTTTGCCATGAGCACCAGCAACAGCGATACCATGACGATAACGCATCAACTCGCCCAGCATATCGGCACGGCGTACCACTGGCAAACGCGCTTCTAATGCCGCCTTAACTTCAGGGTTGCTGCGATCAATTGCTGACGATACAACGATGACATCAGCATTGGCAATATTTTTGGAGTCATGACCGATCGCAATATCAATACCAATCTGTGCCAAACGTTTGGTCACTAAGCTCTCAGCAATATCAGAACCACTAACCTCATATCCTTGATTGTTCATCACCTCCGCGATACCGCACATCCCCGAGCCACCAATACCGACAAAATGCAAATGCTGAATACGACGCATTTCTGGTATTTCAATCAAACGCTTAGGTAAAGCTTTCGCAGGGTTAGACATAGGGCTTCTCTTTATTAAAGGCTAATAAAATTTAGTGTATCAAAATAATTGGTAATAAAAACAGTCAGCTATAAGAATGTAGGCTACAGCGTTTGCCAGATAATATCAGCAACTTGCTTGCTCGCACTTCGATTGGCAAGGGCATGGCCTTTTTTGGCCATCGCTAGGCACTTCTCTCGATTAAGGGCAGCAAGCTCATTGCTCAAACGCTGCGCTGTCAACTCAGACTGCGGTAACAAAATCGCCGCATCGTGTGAGGTTAAAGTGCGGGCATTAGCAGTCTGATGGTCATCTACCGCATGCGGCAGCGGTACAAAAATTGCGGCAATACCAACGTTCTGGATTTCCGTAACCGTCAATGCGCCTGCTCGGCAAACAATAACATCTGCCCAATTATAAGCGGCAGCCATATCGTCGATAAAAGGCTGTACCACAAATTTGTGCATACTCAAGTCCTGCTCATCGTAAGCCGCTTGTGTGGCAGCCTCATTGTTACGCCCGCATTGGTGACGCACTTCAAAAGGCTGATTGAGCAATGCCAGCGCTTTTGGCACAGTGTCGTTTAAGGCTTGTGCACCAAGTGAGCCACCCACCACCAACAATTTGAGCGGTGAGTTGTCATTAACATCATAACGCACCGTCGGTTCAGAGACACCAGTGATGGCATTGCGTACTGGGTTACCCACCGTTTCAAGCTTAGCATCCTGTGCACTATTGGCAAAGGTATCCTCAAATGCTTGCAGCACCTTGGTTGCAATCTTGGATAGGTAGCGATTACTCATGCCTGCAATGGCATTTTGTTCATGGATAATCAGAGGCGTATTGGTCAGACGTGCGGCGATGCCGCCAGGTGCAGTCACATAACCACCGAAACCGACAACTATGTCAATTTGATTACTACGAATCACCTTTATAACTGCCATCGTCGCTGACAATAAAGTCACTGGCAACTTCAATAAACGCCCGATTCCTTTACCGCGTAAACCCTGCATCTCAATCGCATGAAAAGGATAACCAGTCGGTGCAACCAAGCCGTTTTCCATACCATTTGGCGTTCCTAGCCAATGAATAACCGCACCACGCTGAGTCAATTCCTCAGCCACTGCCAGCGCTGGGAACACATGCCCACCAGTACCCGCGGCCATCATTAATATATGCGGTGCTTTCATGAACGCCTGCCTATCTTTTCTTTATTTATATGAAGGACTTATTATCCTATGATCATCTTAGTCATCAGCCAATAATGACCCTATAAAATCTCGCATAGTATAGTGTAAATCGTTGGCTGATATATAGCACTTTATGCACTGTCAATAACAAAAATCCAAGCCGCGAGCAATCACGACTTGGCTTTTATAAATACTATCGAAAAATCATAAAAGCATCGTTTATAAATGACGTTTTATCGCCTTTTTATGCGCTATGAAAAGATGCTGTTTATCAATCTATCTTAGCACACTGTTTTTTGAGTATTGTGCTCATAGCTTAGTGATAAATCACTCTATCCTTACAGTGTTGCGCAAACTGCTACTTTATTCTCAATGGCGATGATAAAATCGGTCGCAATATCTGTACCGCATTGATCATCAATCTCACGTACACACGTTGGGCTGGTGACATTAATCTCGGTAATACGACCGCCGATTAAGTCGAGCCCGACGAACATGAGACCTTTTTCTTTAACAATAGGTGCGACTACTTGGGCCACCTGACGTTCGATATCGGTGAGCGGCATCGCAACACCGCTACCACCCGCCGCAAGATTACCACGGGTTTCGCCTTTGGTGGGAATACGCGCCAAGCTATAATCGACCACTTCTCCATCGACGATCAACACGCGCTTATCACCTTCCTTAATCTCTGGCAAATAGCGCTGCGCCATAATCGGCAAGGTTTCAAGCTCAGTTAAAATCTCAAGCGTGACGCCGATATTTGGACTATCTGCGGTCAAACGGAAAATCCCCGTACCGCCCATACCATCTAATGGCTTAACAATGACGTCTTGCTGCTGAGCGATAAACTTGCGAATATGCGCCTGTTTACTGGTCACAATCGTTGGGCTCATATAATCGCTAAACCACGTGGCAAATAGCTTTTCATTACAATCACGTATCGCTTGTGGGTCATTGACCACTAGCACACCTGCCGCCTTGGCATGATCAAGCATATAAGTGGCATAAATAAAACGCATGTCAAACGGCGGATCTTTACGCATCAACACCACGTCATAGTCGCTGATTGGCGCTGTCGCTTTATCCCCTAATGTATAAAAATCTTCAGGATCGCGCTTGACGGTCACTGACTGCGTATCAACCATCAGTTGCCCACGATCCAACCACAAATCATGAATCTGACAATAGCCAAGGCTGTGCCCACGGTCTTGTGCCGACCACATCATCGCAAGGGTCGTGTCTTTTTTATAATTAACCTGCTCGATAGGATCCATAATAACGAGTATGTTTAACGATTTTTTTTGATTTTCTTGGCTCATGATAAAGCTCACTTACGTTATATTATTAATGTAGAACAGCTTCGAACTCTGTGCCCAACTATACGCCGTACTGCGCGCGATAATGTTGCATCTTGGCAAGTTGGGTCGCATCTTTATGCTGACCGCTTTGTACGCCATGGTCATCTGCCAAATAACTGATTAAATCATCGATATCGACGAGTGCACGCACTGGTACCTCTAATGTCGACGCCAACTCTTGAATAGCAGAATGCTCAGCCTGCCCTTTTTCTTTACGGTCAAGGGCAACGATAATACCAGCAACGCTAGCGCCCGCTTGCTCTAAAATCTCAACCACTTCACGCATCGCCGTACCAGCGGTAATGACATCATCGAGTACCCAGACTGCTTTACCACTAACGTCAGCGCCTACTAAGTTGCCACCTTCGCCATGAGTTTTGGCTTCTTTACGATTATAGCCCCACTTGGCATTGATACCATGATGAATCCATAAGGCTTGCGCGGTTGCTGCCACAAAAGGAATACCTTTATACGCTGCCCCAAAGATCACCAGCTCCTGCTCATCTGTACCGTTATGACTAGCAGCCATTTGCTCAGCCAAGGCATCAGCATAACCACACGCAAGCAACGACAACATCTCACCCGATGCCAGCAAGCCTGCATTAAAAAAATACGGACTGATGCGACCAGACTTGAGGACAAACTCGCCAAATTTGAGAACTTGATTGTCTAAAGCCAGTTGGATAAATTGATGTGAGGAGAAAGAAGGGTGTTGCGCATTAGGCATTGAGGCATTAAGCATGGAAGCGTTCCTATTGACAAAAAGAAGAGCAAAAAATTGGCGTTATTGTACGCATTATTGATCAGCTTGACCAACCATTGATGTCGTAATCCTGCATGTTAGGATAACGAGTCAATAGGCCACTGCGCGATGAGAGATTAAAATAACACTGACCGTCATCACTCACTTGTATCTCCCACCCTAAATGATACGCGGCAACAATAACATGTCCTGTGAAAATGCGTATTTGACGGTATGCATGACGCTGCGATGGCTCACAAACGATTTGACTCAACAGATAACTGCGAATGTGCTGACAGATTTGCGCGGCGCTATAGCTGTGATTGATACTTTTTCGTGTCTCGCACTGCCTCAATGCATGGACAGCGACGCTACACGCCATAATGTCAGTAGCCAAACTGCCCTCGCCTGTCTCAAATTGCTGCGGCTGCAACACCACCTGCCAATCTTCGGCATAAACACTGTTGAGCAACTCATCTGGGTTATAACGTTTGGTCAATGCACGGAAAGAAGCCTGTTTGTTTTTAGCATTACTACTAACGCCCGTATCGGTACTTATAGAAGAGCCATTCAGTATGAAACCGTAACGATGCAGTTTTGGATAAGCACGAAGCGCCTGCTGAATATCAGCCATGTCGAGCAAAGTCATACCATTTAATGATGATAATAATGGTTGCGTGCTGTGATTGTGATAAAAGCTGTCTGGAAACTCGACAAGCTCTGCTGCCCGCAGTAATGACAGATGCTCGCCCAATACTTCTGAAGCAATCAGCGACCATTTTGACAAGCTGTGTTCTTTAGGCTGATAAAAACGCGCAGAGCGACCATAGAGTCGTTGCAATTGACCATTTAAGCGCCTAGCAGGTTCTGGAATATCGCTCAAGGGTCTGGCAGGATCAAGTGCCAAGCGACTCGGGTCAAAATTAGGATGTACAATCGCAGGTTGGGTACTATCTGGCAAAATAGACGACTGCTCAGCATTGCCTTCTGAAATTGTACCGCCTGCTGCTGTAAAATCAGCACTGGGTAAATGAGTGTCAGAAGTAGAAGGCTGGGTCATGAAATCTCCATAGACTATAAAATATAAAAACAATTTTAATTAAATTAAACTGGCATATTACTCTTGATATTGTTCTTGATGACGCAAAATATCACGGTAACCGACTTGCCAATCAGGATATGCCAACCAAGCTAATGGAATATTACTGTGCAAGCGTTTTCCCGTAACCGCTACTTTTCTATCGTCAAGAGCAGGAGGCGTTTCATTTATCTGCTGACTTAACCAGATACCCAACTCAAAAGTCGTGACTGGCGCATAATCAGTAGCAATATAAAGGGGCTTGGGCGCATCGATAGTCAGTACGTTAGCGATGATAACGACCAAATCGCGATCCATAATCCGATTGCTCCAATGCGCCGCTGCCACTGCTTCCTTTTGTGGCTCGCGGGCTTTACGCAGACGCATGAGACGCGCGCGTCCATAAATACCGCTTGGACGAATGATAATGGCTTTATCACCAAAGCCTTGTTGCAGGACTTGTTCTGCTTGCAATATCACCTGCGATGCTTCACGCTCTGGCGTTGCAGGCGCGGTATTGTCATCAATCCATTCGCCATTATCTTGCCCATAAACACCCGTTGATGAAATAAAAACAATGCGTGAAAGGTTGGTGAGTTTGTCCGCAAGCGTTGCCAAATGCTGGCTAATTGCTAAGTAGCTATTATGATAGCCGCTGGTCGAATAATCATCGGGGGTAACGATAATTGCTATCGCTGTAAAATCTTGCAGCTGCTCAGCCGTCAGAGTCAATGCATCGGCTTGCATAAATTCAGCGTTATCATCCAAAGAGTAATGATGGCGCTCACCACGAGCCAAACCTGTGACATTCAAGCCGTTCTGTGCCAGCTGATTGCTGACTGGCAAACCAATATCACCTTGACCGATAATCAATAAATTTTGCGTACTCATCATTTATCCTTTATTCGAACGCCATTTCTAATGACTGCTTATACATCTTTTTAATAATCTATACATTTTTTCAGTAATAAATGTTAAAAATAGCGTCTGTACGACAGCTGTACGTCTTCATTGGCATCAACATGATCTTGCCATTCGTAGTTAGCATTAATGCGTAATGCTTGTTTTTTATCGATATCGTACTGCAGCCCTAATGTCGATATCGGCTGCCAATAATGACCACGGGCATTAGACTCATCGCTGCTGCCATGATACCAATATGGCAGTTGCAATTCAGCCTGCGCGCGTAACTGATTGTTAATCTGATAACGACAGCCTGCATTCACGCCAGCACCAACGCGAAAGCCTTTATTGATACCGCGCCCTGCTTGCGCTGTGCCGGACAAAAAGGTATAGCATAGCTGCGGCGGCATCTCGCCTGTACCTGTGCGAGGCGTACCAAATGCCCATGACCAACCTGATTCATAGCCCAAGCTCCCAACTAAATGATCGCGACCGCCTTGCTGGGAGCCATCATTCACACGCGTCGCCTCGATGCTAGCGCCCCACGTTTTGCCTTTTTTGGCAGAATTGACCGGATTAAATGAGCGCCCACGAATCAACGTCACATTTTGCAAAACCACACTGTTTGGCTGATTGGCTTTGTCATTATCGGTATCGTACAGGCGCAAAGTCGCAGATGCGCCTTCTAAATCAAAAAACTGTGGAAATCCTGAGGGACGATCGAGAATATCATGATAGCCCGCTCGTAAGCCCAAATCGATATAGTTATTATCACCGCGCTGTCCTAGTCCCATATGAGCCAGTTGCAGCGGATGTCTGTCTATTGGATTGTTATCTGATACCACTATATTAGGCTGCAATAACGTCTGTCCATCAGCTGACATGCTCGAAACCGCATTGAGTTGGGCAGATTTAATCTCATTGATCGTCTGTTTTGCGCTGTTGTGATAGCCGAATTGCTCGCGCTGCTCTTTAACCTTGTTTAACTGCGCTTGGCGTAAGGTGCTATCGGCAGGCGTATAGTTGGTGCTGGCAAGTAAGCCTTCATCATCAAGCAACTGCACGACATCTGAGGGAATAACCGCATAAGGCAGCTGACTCAATAAGTGCTGCTGCGGACGCACCACATCAATTAAGCGTAAAATCTCAGACGCACAGTTATCTGTGGTGAAGTAATACGGCAATTTTAAATCTTTGGTTTCCCAAACGTGCAACATAATCTGCTGCACTTCAGCTGGTGTCAAATCCAATTGATACGTCCATGCGTCACGCTCGTCTTCTTGCAGATACTTGGCCAGCCTTGCTGGATAAGGATCGATTTCTATTAAATTATCATAGCGACCAGTCATTGACTTGATGGCATACACCACAAAATTGTCTTTTGGATTACCACCAACCGTATAATTCAACGCAACCGCATGATGAATTTGGCTCGGATCAGCCACACTGGCTTTTGAGTCGATACGCAATAACGTATGAGCAAAGGCCGATAAAGGGTTGTCTAAATACTCTTGGGCAAACATGATAGATAGCTGTTCAGGGGCAATCTTCTGCATCCATTCATTCAATTCGGGACAGTCAACTTTTAGCGCCGTTTTATCAATGTTTAATGTATCGGTCAACCATTGTACACGCGCTGGAAAACGACATAATACCGAATTGTTGGCAGTATTTTTTTTGACAGTACTATTATTCGTTGTCGCTACCTCATTAGCGAGGACGACGAGTAACGCATCAAGCTCGGCATTCGAGTCTTGCCGACCATGCTCACTCAAAAAAAAGTCAGCCTCATCAACCATGCTGGTGTCTTTTTTCTTACCAATCAAGTTCCTTTGATCATCAAAAAAATACAATAAACGTCGCCATGTCGTATGTTGGGCTAAATTTTGTATTGCTGCTTGCTCACGCCACTTGGCTAACAACTGCTCAGCGTTGCTTTTTTTTAGTACTTGAGTATCTTCTTGAGTGGCATTATCTGGCGTATTATTAGCGATTGCGGCAGCTTGCAGTGTAGGCGCCAATGCCCCTGTCGTAACTAACGATTCTGGCGTTGGAAGAATAGCCTGCGTTTGTGCAGAGAGTAGCAATCCTACAATAGCAAGTGGTAAACGTGCTCGTTGACTCATAATAGTTAGGGTACAATCTACAGATAAAAAACTAGGCTTTAGAATCATGGGGTAAAACCTCGCACGTTGTTATTCATACGCCGATAGCGTGATTAAGGGCTGGTTGATAATACCTATTAAATCGTCCACTAAAATAACCTTAAAAGCCATATAAGAGCCAGATCATTGAAATATCTTAGTCAAAGTGGCTGTTATCAAAGTTGTTACTATCAAAACTACTGTTATCAAGGTAGCTACTGTCAGAATGGCTATTAATTGATAAAAAATGGCTAGCAACCAGCGGTCAATGCCCACTTATTAATATCATGATAAAAGAGAATATTATGTCCATAGCACCAATAACGATTAACGATGGCAGATTATCTGCAGCCACATACCTTGCATCACCAAACTGCAATCTGCGACCAACAGATATGAGTATTGATACTATTGTTATTCATAATATCAGCCTACCTCCGAACGAGTTCGGAGCGTCTGATGCTGACGGCATCCATTACGTTAAAGCATTATTTACCAATCAGCTAGACTGGGCGGCGCATCCCTATTTTCAAACGATTAAAGGCGCGGAGGTTTCGGCTCACTTATTCATCGAGCGTGATGGCGCGATAACTCAGTTTGTTAATTTTAATGAGCGCGCGTGGCATGCTGGACGCTCTAGCTACTTGGGTCGCCCTGAATGTAATGATTATAGCATCGGTATTGAGCTTGAAGGGTCTGATTTTGTGTCCTTCACCGCCGCACAATATGAGGTACTTGCAAAAATAGTCTGTGCTATTTATGCCGCCTACCCCAAAACTCGTCGTCATCTAACAGGTCATAGCGATATTGCCCCTGGTCGCAAAACGGATCCCGGTGATTATTTTGAATGGGCAAGATTACGTGAGATGGTCGCCAACATTCTTGAGGGTTAAGTCATATGGATAATTATTTTGTCAATCCTGTTAAAAGCTCTATTAACTGTACACAGCATATTCCACATCCAATCCATTTATCTCGATTATGAAAATGCTATAATCCGTCAGCTTTTTGATAGCAGCAACTTAGTAAACAACCATCAGTAAACAACCTTCATTAAACAAATTAGCACAATAGGTTCTCATGGCAAAAAGTCGGTTATTTCGTTCAACCATGGTGGTCAGTAGTATGACCATGCTATCTCGTATCTTAGGTCTGGTACGCGATGTCGTATTGTTAGGCGTCTTTGGCGCTGGTGGTCTGATGGATGCCTTTTTAGTCGCCTTCAAAATCCCAAACTTTTTGCGGCGTTTATTTGCAGAAGGTGCTTTTAGTCAAGCCTTCGTCCCTGTGCTATCTGAATACAAAGAAAAATATAGTTTGCAGCAGGTACAAATCTTAGTCAGTCGTACTTCAGGCGCTCTGTTGTTAATTTTGTCGATGCTTACCGTCGTTGTTATTTTAATGGCACCTTGGGTCGTGACTTTATTCGCGCCTGGTTTTGCTGATCAACCAGGTAAATTTGCTATTACCGCTGAATTACTGCGTCTGACCTTTCCTTATTTGCTATTTATTTCTATGACCGCCTTTGCCAGTGGCATTTTACAAAGCTACGGACGCTTTGCTGCGCCTGCTTTTGCACCCGTGTTATTGAACCTATGTATGATTGGTGGCGCGCTAATTTTTGCCCCTATGTTCGATGTTCCTATCATGGCGCTAGGCTATGCAGTCGCTATCGCAGGATTGTTGCAATTCTTACTGCAGCTGCCGCAGCTATGGCAACAAAAGCTGCTGGTCGCACCCAAGGTTGACTTTCAGCATGAAGGCGTTCGCCGTATTTTAAAACTCATGCTGCCTGCCATCTTTGGGGTCTCTGTCACTCAGATTAATTTACTGCTCAATACCATTTTTGCGTCATTGATGATTGGCGGTTCGGTTTCTTGGCTGTATGCCGCAGAGCGTATGAGTGAGCTGCCATTAGGCTTGATTGGCGTGGCAATCGGTACAGTCATTTTGCCCAGTTTATCGAAAAGCGAAGCCCAAAAAGATGATGTTAGCTTTAAAAAGACCATCGATTGGGCGGCACGCTTAATCATTTTAGTCGGTGTCCCTGCATCAGCAGCGTTGTTTATACTTGCCGATGTACTGATGCAAGCACTGTTTTTGCGCGGTGAATTTACCTTACGCGATGCGCAGATGAGTTCGCTCGCATTACGTAGTATGGCTGGTGGCATTTTAGGCTTTATGCTTATTAAAATCTTTGCCCCTGCTTTTTTTGCCCGTCAAGATACCAGAACACCTGTAAAAATCGGTATCATTTCTGTCTTTGCCAACATGATTTTTAGTGTCATTTTCATCGGTATATTTTATTTCTTAGAGATTCCACTACATGGCGGCTTGGCCTTAGCAACCACGGGCGCAGCCTTTGTGAACGCAGGCTTATTATATTACTTCTTACATAAACGTGATATTTTCCGCTTTGGCAGTCATTGGAAAAAACTATTCACCCAGTTTGCGATTGCGACCAGCGCTATGATTGGCGTACTTTATGTCATGCTGCCTTATTTCCCTAGCGATGATGCGCAGTGGCGACGTATCGCCGCTTTGCTCATTATGTGTGCCGTAGGGGCGCTGGTTTATGGCGTGGTATTACTAGCCACTGGTTTCCGTCCGCGCCAGCTAAAGCATGGTTAAGCAGCTTCACTTACGAAACCAAAACAAGCTTAGTAAGAGAATGGATAGTGAAGGATGCGGATAGTTGCCATAATTAACCATTAACGAATAAATGAAATCTGAGGGCTAATAATGATAACCGAACGAGCAACCTTACTACGCTTACCAACCATACTGACCGCTGGTATACTTAGCACTGGACTACTTTTGAGTGCTTGTAGCGATAACGATAAGACAGCTAATAGTGCCGAAGATACGGCAGCCATCGCTGAAGGCAGTTCTGATAAAAGCATTGATGCTGAAAATAGCACTGCTAAACAAACGTCAGCAGTGGATGCGAATAGCACAGTTGACAGCAAGCAGATGGCTGACAGCGGTAAAGCTGAAACGGCGATTGATAGTGATAATATCAATCCAGTCACTTCTGCGACCAAGCAAAAGAACCTCGTAACCAATCCCACCGAAGCTGGTACGCCGGAAGATACTGTAAAGCAAGCACTAGATAGCTTGTACTATGGCGAGGTAAAGGAAGCCGCTAAATATTATAAAGTAGATATGGCAAACTTCGAAGAAGAGCTGGCTAAAACCCAGTATGCCTTTCAGCAAACCGTCGATGGCGTCACTATTACCGATACTCAATATAACGATGATAAAACCCGTGCCACCATCATTGGGGAGCTGATGTTAAAAGGACAAAGTGCGCCTGCACCGTTGACCTATCAGCTGCAAAAAATTGAAGGTCAATGGAAAATCCTAGGATAAGACGCTTTGCTGTCCTCATTTAAAATCACTTTAGCTTAAGTTATTTTAGCTTAATTCACTTGAACTTGAACTATCTTATCTTCAATGATTTTATTTGATACCAATCAAAATTTAATATTAATCTGACGACACTGGCTTGCCAAGCATCACAACATCAGCGATAAAGCCTTGCATATCACACACTTTTGGCATATATCCCCATTGCTCAAAACCAAGCTTACGGAACAATCCTAAGCTTGGCTGATTGTGCGCAAAAATAAGCGCGATCACATTATGAATGCCTAGGCTTGGCGCTTGTGTCAACATCCAGCATGTCAATAAGCTGCCCAACCCTTGACCGTGATAATCCTGATGCAAGTAGATACTAATCTCAGTGCTGATATGATAAGCCGGTCGTGCATATAAATCGCTAAAGCTACCCCATGCAACGATTGTTGCTGTCCCTGCTTCTGCTGAATTTTGCGTGGTCTTATGCATCGCTTTTACGACATAAATAGGACGCGTCGGACTATTTATATGCTCATCAAACCAATCTGCACGCTCTTCACAAGTCACTGGGGTAAGATTGGCAGTGGCTTGCTTACCTGCAATAGTCTGATTGTAAATCGCCAAAATCTTTGACAAGTCGTCTCTACTTGCACGCTGCACGACAAACTCATCAGTGAGATAGTGTTCTAACAAAACAGCTGGCACAGCATTTAAGGCAGCAACGGGCATAAGGTCTCCGTAATTATTAATTAATAGTCTATGAGTGATAATTGTTGCAAGATGATCCATCCATAAAGAGGGTCGTTACAGAAGCATGTGGACAAGCATCACGGTATTTTAAGATGACAGAGCGGATAGCGCCATACTTTTATTGTCAGTAGACTATAGGATGTTAGTATGGTCATTTTACTTTATAATGGCTGATTTTAAACACATTGATTTTGGTACGGGTGTGTTTTTTCTTTTTTATCCGGTCTTATCTATCATAGCTGAAAATTTATGAACACCTATTTTCTTGAGCAACTGATTGCCTCGCCCAGTAATTTGACTGCAAATACTAGCCCTGTAGATTTAGCGCCCTGTGTGCTCACTATCGGTAACTTCGATGGTGTCCATCTTGGTCATCAAGCGATGCTTGAACAAGTCCGTGATATTGCCCATGCACAAAATCTTGGTTCTGCTGTCATGATATTTGAGCCACAGCCTCGTGAATTTTTTGCACCAGCCACCGCGCCTGCTCGACTCACTAATCTCGCTGAAAAACAAGCTTTGTTAGCAGAATATGGCGTTGAGACCTTGATTGTGGCAGGATTTGATGCAGAGTTTCGCTCGCTATCCGCCCAAGCATTTGCGGATATTTTAGCCCTGCGCTTAAATGTCAAGGCGTTGGTGTTGGGTGATGACTTCAAATTTGGTCATGACCGTACTGGTGACAGTCAGTTTTTACGGAATTACGGCTTAGATGTTACCAACCTACATACCGTCATCGATGATAATGGTAAAGCGGCACGTATCAGCTCTACTCGCGTTCGAGACTTACTATTGGCTGGTGATATTGACGCTGCTAATGCGCTACTTGGTCGCGATTATGCGATTACAGGAATGGTCGTTGGTGGCGATAAAATAGGTCGCACCATGGACTTTCCTACTGCGAATATTGACCTACAGCGTTTAAAACCTGCCCTGCATGGTATCTTTGCTGTTGATGTCGTCAGCCTCGACGAAGATGGGCAAGTGATTGCTGATGGCTTATCGGCACTTGCTATAGATGGCAAATCAGGTATCTCAGGATTACGTTCCAATAGCCTCTTTGGGACAGCCAATATTGGCACCAGACCCTCTGTCGATAAACAACATGATTGGCGTTTGGAAGTGCATTTCCCAGAATTAAATGCCGATTTATATGGATTAACTTTACAGGTTCGATTTTTGCATTATTTACATGGTGAACGACATTATGATGGCTTAGAAGCATTAAAAACAGGCATCCATAATGATGTCAAAGCATTGATTGAGTGGCGAGAGCAGCAGTCCAGTTAGATAGCTAGTAGGCTTAAATGCGGGCGTCGATATTTATAATTTATAAAAAAACCCACAGCGTTTATAACGTTTGTGGGTTTTATCTAATGGGAGTTTTTCTAAGCATCTGGATGCATACGTACGTTTAAGTCATCGATGACCTCTACCCATTCCGCATCTTTTTCCCATTCTTCTTGTAGAAAAGCACGCTGATTGTCTGTCCAAATGCTCGCTTCTATCAACTTCTCTTCTTTATCCAACTGATTATTTTCAATAAAACTATCAATCGCTGCATCTGAGCTATCAAGTCCCAACTGTGCAAATAATTCATTCATATTGTATTCTGGTTCACCCAACATACTTTTCTCCTTAAATGGTACGAGTGTCTTTGTGTTTATTATCTAAATTGACACATTTATTGTAGCAAGCTTTATTTTAATAGCTGTTAATCAACGTGTATCTAACGTTATCAATTGTATTTTGATAGGCAGACAAGACACAAAAAAAGCCCTCTACATTAGAGGGCTTTTTTTGATCAATTTCTATAAAACAGCTTTATGACATGATGACATTGGCTGCTTATGGTAGTAAATGAGCGACCGCATCACGTTCTTCGCTAAGCTCTTGCTCAGTCGCTGCCATTTTCTCTTTAGAGAAATCTGATGACACATCAACGCCATCTACGATAGACCAGTCGCCGTTAGTGCATGTGCATGGGAATGAGTAGATTAAACCTTTTGCGATACCGTATTCGCCATTTGAATAAACGCCCATTGATACCCAATCGTTCTCATCAGTACCCAATGCCCACGTACGTACGTGTGCAATGGCCGCGTTGGCAGCAGAAGCGGCAGATGATGCACCTCGTGCTTTAATGATTGCAGCGCCACGTTGTTGTACTTCTGGGATATAAGTCGCTTCGTACCATTCACGATCAACCAAATCTAATGCAGGCTTACCATTGACAGTAGCAGCAGTCAGATCAGGATACTGAGTTGATGAATGGTTGCCCCAGATGATCATTTTTTTCACGTCATTTACTGTGCTTTCAGTTTTGCCAGCCAACTGCGCCATGGCACGGTTGTGGTCTAAACGAGTCATCGCAGTGAAGTTACGTGGATCAAGATCTGGTGCATTACGCTGAGCGATAAGCGCGTTGGTATTGGCAGGGTTACCGACTACCAATACTTTTACATCACGGCTAGCAACGTCATTCAATGCTTTACCTTGTGCTGAGAAAATCGCAGCGTTGGCTTCTAACAAATCTTTGCGTTCCATACCTGGACCACGAGGACGTGAACCGACTAGCAGAGCATAGTCAACATCTTTGAATGCAACAGTCGCATCATCAGTCTGCACAACACCTGCTAATAAAGGGAATGCACAATCTTCTAATTCCATGACCACACCCTTTAGGGCGTCAAGTGCTGGAGCGATTTCAAGCAATTGCAAAATAACTGGCTGATCTTTACCTAGCATCTCGCCAGATGCAATACGAAATAACATAGCATAGCTGATATTACCAGCGGCACCAGTGACGGCAACACGTAAAGGCTGTTTCATTGACATTGAATACTCCCTAATTATAGATTAGATAATTCATGATTCTGATTGATGGTTCTAATGGATGACTATCGTTTTAAATAGCGACTTGCCTACTGAATATAGCAGTCATAAACCGAGAGCTAGTGTAGCACTTCGTTCAGCAAATCGTCTAGAGACAATAAGACACCGACCACCGATTATATTGTTACATTTTATACGGGAGGATTTTTATACCCACTATAAACCTATACGGATACAGTGCTAGAAAGTATGAAAAGGCAGCTGATGACAACATTTAGAAGCGTTATATACAGTGATATAACACTTAAGATAAGCGAATATTATTAGGGCGTGTCCTCAATTCAAACAATAAGCATTTAAATGGGCTAAAAAAACTATTTTCCACCCGAAATGACGAACTTACTGCCACAATTATTCACAACATTATGACATGTGCCAAATTCGCTCCCTTCATAACAAATATGGATATCCGTCAATGTTGATTGACGACGACTGCCCGCTTGGCAAATCAAATCAATACTGTTTGAGGACATGCCACTGTTAAGCTGGGTCATTTGACTGATAAATCGAGATTTAGAAACCGTATAGCTATTACCTGTATTAAGCTCATTAGGCAGCTTTAATGCGCCAGCGTAATTGGTAATCTGGCGAAAATAACTACTGGCACTAAGTGGACTACACGCCCCATAACGCTGCCAAGCTTGGCTACGTACTGTCGTATCAGGCATGATACGGTTGACGACTTTTAACTGTAACGGTGTCAGACGTGGCTCACTACCACGTCCGCAGCGCTCACCATATCCCATATCTAAACCTGATACTGTCAACGAATAACCCTCCAAGCATTGACGCATACGGGCACGCGTCGGCTGTATGCTACACAATGCTGGCGTCATCTCAATCATCAACACACGCTGTCCACTCTTAACAGCGCTCGCGGCATGTACTGGCATCATCATAATGCCTTGCAACATCACTAATGCACCGATACTTAGCGTCGTATTTAGTTTATCCATAGATGTATTAGTTATCGAGCTTGATTGGTTTAAATCTGGCGTCAGAGTAGATAGCGAGAGCATCTGCTGAATAGATGACTGATGCCTAACTTTTAATAACAGGGACAGATTGAAATATTTTTTGATCATAGGGGCTGAAGGCATCTAGCAATGATAAAAACATGGGCTATCGTTTAGCTCATAGTGTTCGACGTATAAACACTGATAAAACTAAGAATAGAGCTAATAAAAATGTGTGCGTTGATTGATAAGCACTTATTATAAGCACGTATAAAAGACACTAATTGATGCAATGGTAGCAAAACGTTTTTTTTAATCTATAGCAGAAACGTAAACATAAGCTAATGATAGCATCAATAGTACAAAAATATCGCAACGTTAGCATGTCATCATCAGCGATGTTTGGCGTCGAATTAGACATCGCGTCAAGACAAAACTAGCTTTGATTGCACGATCAAAAGTGACATAAAAAAACCATTAATGATTGCTCACGAATGGTTTTTTCAATTTATACATTAGCATTTTAGAGCGCGGCAGGTATCGTGCCCATACGCTGGCTAATAGGCTGACTACGACCTAATAGACTGCTATAAATGGTGGCATTTTCCATCACGTGTTTAACGTAATTACGGGTTTCAGGAAAGGCAATCGACTCGACGTACTGGTCGGCTGCGAGCGAACCATATACCGGTTGCCAACGCTTGGCATTGTTCGGACCCGCATTATAGCCAGCCGTTGCCAACACAGGTTGACGGTTTAGCTTACCGAAAATATCACCCATATACCATGTGCCGTAACGAATATTGGTATCGCCACTATTGGCACGGCTGGCGCTATAGGTCTCACCTAAATTGCGAGCAATATATTTTGCCGTGTCAGGCATCACCTGCATCAAACCACTGGCACCAACGTTTGAGCGTGCTGATGCAACAAAACGACTTTCTTGACGCATAATGCCATAAGCCCAAGCAGGATCGATACCAGCAGACTGACTATAACGTACGACTGCATCTTGATGCGGCATCGGATGTGATAACGCTAAGCTGTCTACTCTATCAGTATTATCAACGGCATAAATTGCTCGGTCGAGCCAGCCCATATCATAGGCTTGACGAGCAGCGGCAATAATCAAGTTATCATCACGCTTGTCGCGCGCCTGCTTTACTGCCCAGTTCCATTCACGATTGGCATAGGCACGGCTGGCGTCAGCATTATATAGAGCAAAAGCACGTGCAAAGTTGGCATCTTGCATGACACGTGCGCGATCAGCGGTACTGACATTCGGTAAGTTATTACCACCCAAACGACTGGCATCAAAGCGCTGACCCACTTTATCCTTTGCCATTAAGCCATAATAGTCATTATTTTTTGCCAAGTTTTGATACATTTTTTTAGCAGTATTACGCTTGTTTGCATCGCTTGATTGCTCGTAAGCGCGAGCCAGCCAATATTGCCACTGGTCACTTTTTTGGGTTTCAGCCTCCATTTTTGAGATGGCTTCGACCACATCATCCCAGCGGCTAAAGCGAATCGCTGCCATGGCATAATCTTCGGCTTCTTCAAAATTAAAATCTTCGTCTAGGCTATTGCGGAACCAGTCAACCGCCTCAGCATTAAAACCATCATCCGTATTATGATTCATACGTTGCACCCCAAGGATGCGATACGCATAGCGACGAGTCTCCGCATTCAACAATTTAACTGAACGCTGATTGTCTTGCTTAACATCAAAATCTAACTGTAATGCAGCTTCACGGTAAGACTTGTCAGCAACGCGTCCCATAGCATATAGATATAGGTATTGATTGTTTTGACTGGCAGGTTCTCGACTAAAACGGCTAAAAAAAGCAGACGGATTCAGTTGAATCTCACTCAATGCTGAATAAGCAATAGGCGTTCCTAAACGTGATGACAATGCCATAATGTCACCCGTTTTGCCTTTGCGTAGCATACGCTTGAGCCGCGCCGCGCGATCCTGATTGCTAATCAGCGCGTTATTATTCATCTCCATCGCGAGCTGGTCACACAAGGCTGGCTGCTTTTTGGTCGTCAACCAAACTTCAGACTTGGCTGCCATAGCCCGCATAGTATCGCCGCCATTATTGAACCCAAGCGCAACCGCACAGCGCTCACTGGCATCCGCATTGGTAATCAAATTCGCAACTTGGCGTACTGAGGCGTAATCATTGGAGCCTGCTTTAGTCTCAGCAAAATCCGCCACCAGCTTTTCTGCCATCACCGTATTTGGATATTGACGCACAAACTGTGACACTGCCGCCGAACTTTGCGAATTAAGATCCAAATTCATCCGCCAATAAGTGGGATACATAGCAAACAAACCGCCACTCATTGCTTGCTCATAATTGTATAAAGCACTGACATCACCGCGTTCTGCCGCAATTGCCGCTGCTGTAAATGAGCTCACACCATTGTCCGACTGATAGCCACTGTTTTGTTGATAGCTGCCTTCTTGCTGATAACTGTCCTCTTCGCCCCACGTCAGCTCAGCACAAGCCACCTGTGACAATCCTAGCGCACTCATTGCTGTCGCCAAACTTAACGCACTGACTCGTAGCGTCCTTGCTTTCATTCGTTTTGCATCTTCATTTTGCTTAATAGATTCTCTATCCTTGATGCTATGAGCAACCTGCGGCTTTGTCATACTGACTCTCTTTGTAATGTGTCCAAATGATTTGGCTAAATAATATGTTTAGAATAACAATGCCAAAACGGCGTAAATCGCGATTTAATCAATCGCGCTAATATGGTCGCATTCATCATACTATATTCGTTGCACTTTCAACCATCACCTTTACCTTTTGTTAATAAATACGATAGCACGGTGTAACATAGAAGTGATAGCAAGCTGTAATTTTTGCCAAACGCGTTACTAACAGCAGTAAACAATTGATACTGTTATAAATAATTTATCATAACGACCAACAATTGACCCTGCTAATTTTTCACATTGTCATAGGGTTGTGATAAAATACGCCACCTGTTAATCACCTATCACGCTATATTTTTAGTCAATCATGGACTTATCCTTATGAGTGTTACTGTATTTAATCCCCGCATCGATGACACTGCTGTCGCTGAAACAACCGCTACTGCACCTGCTGTCACTGCACTCAAAGAATCAAGTTCAGCCCAAGCACCTGTCAAAACAGCGACTAAGAAAGTCTTTGTCACCACGCAGGGCTGTCAGATGAACGTCTATGATTCTGGCAAAATGCTGGACGTGCTCGGTGATTCCCACGGTATGGAAGTCACACACGATATCGATGAAGCCGATGTATTGCTGATGAATACTTGCTCTATCCGCGAAAAAGCGCAAGAAAAGGTGTTTTCAGAATTGGGTCGCTGGCGCAAGCTAAAAGAAAAGCGCCCTGATCTCGTCATTGGTGTCGGTGGTTGCGTAGCCTCTCAAGAAGGCGATAACATTCAAAAACGCGCGCCTTATGTCGATATGGTATTTGGCCCGCAGACATTACACCGTTTGCCAGAGCTGTATGATCAATCACATGAGCAGCGTGAAATCGCACCAAAAAATCGCATCGGCACAGTTGACGTATCCTTCCCAAGTATTGAAAAATTCGACTTTTTACCTGAGCCAAGAGTAGAAGGCTTTAAAGCCTTTGTCTCTATCATGGAAGGTTGCTCAAAATATTGCTCATTTTGCGTGGTGCCTTATACCCGCGGTGAAGAATTGTCGCGCCCACTCGACGACGTATTGGCTGAAATTGATAGCTTGGCGGCGCAAGGCGTGCGTGAAATCAACCTATTGGGTCAAAACGTCAACGGCTATCGTGGTGAAAAAGACGACGGCAGCATTTGCCGTTTCGCCGAGCTATTGCATTATGTCTCGCATGTCGATGGCGTTGAGCGTATTCGCTATACGACCAGCCATCCACTAGAGTTCACTGATGACATCATTGATGCCTATGCACAATTGCCAGAGCTGGTATCGCACTTGCATCTACCCGTACAAAGTGGCTCGAACGCAATATTGGCTGCCATGAAACGCAATCATACGATTGACGTTTATATCAATCAAATTAATAAGCTCAAAGCCATTCGCCCAGATATTCACTTGTCGAGCGACTTTATCATTGGCTTCCCTGGCGAGACGGAACAAGATTTCCAAGATACCTTAAATCTAGCAAAAGAATTAAATTTCGATCACTCCTACAGCTTTATTTACTCTAAACGTCCGGGCACGCCAGCCGCTGAGTTGCCAGATGATGTGAGCTTTAAAACTAAAAAAGAGCGCTTAGCAGAATTCCAAAAAGTCATCATTGACTCAACGCTTGCCAAAACCCATGAGATGGTCGGTACTACGACTCGCGTATTGGTTGAACAAGTTGCCAACCGTCATCCTGACTGCCTAATCGGAACGGCAGATAACACCCGTACGGTCATGTTCCCTCACGATGTCGAAAAAATGGATGAAATGCTAGGTAAACTCGTCAGCGTACGTATTACTGATTTCGTCAGCCCGCACATGGTAAAAGGTGAGCTAACCGAAGTATTGGCGTAACCGTTAAATTATAAGTTTGAGTAAAAATAAAAAAGCCGTTCACTATTTATAGTGAGCGGCTTTTTTGTTGTTTAAATTTAAGATTAAGATGAACGATTACTACTCCACAACCAATCCGTCTGCCGTAGCTGCTGCTTGGTCTCACGGCGACGTTTTTTTCGGACGATATCGATATCCTCCTTTTCGTGAATACCACCTTTTCTTAACAGTGGATCTAGTGCCAAATAGTTGCGCGGCTTGACAGTGCCTATTGAGTGTTGTGCACCTGTCTCGGCTTGCTGTTCTAACTGCCGCTCAATCTGTTTGGCTTTTTTTAAAGTTTGTTTTAAGCTCATATTGTTACCTATACTTTTAATATATATCGATCTGTTTTGTCTGTTCGAGTGACGGCATAGTGAGGCCACGACTAGGAAATCGAGCGCAAATAGTACACTTAGTACATTTAGCTCGGTTGACATCGTCGTGGCTCGCTATGCCGTCACTCGTTAGCCTTTAATACACATCACCTGCTTCAGCGTATGCACCACTTCTACTAAGTCAGATTGATTCGCCATTACTTCATTAATGTCTTTATAAGCGCCAGGTATTTCATCGATGACGCCTTTATCTTTGCGACATTCGACACCATCTGTCTGCGCTTTTAACTCATCAATAGTGAACGCTCGCATGGCTTTACCACGGCTCATCTGTCGTCCTGCCCCGTGCGAGCAAGAGCAAAACGATTCCTCTGCGCCTAGACCGCGCACAATAAAAGACTTTGCGCCCATAGAGCCTGGGATAATGCCGAGCTCACCTGCATAAGCACTGATCGCACCTTTACGAGTGACATAGACTTGCTCACCGAAATGCACCTCTTCATTGACATAATTATGATGGCAATTGATGGCTTCGTTGGTCAACTGAAATCGTGGTAACCCCGCTTGTGGCGACTGCAATGACTTGATGACCAAGCGCATCATCTCACGGCGATTTTCTAGCGCGTAATCCTGCGCCCAGCCCACCGCTTCAACATAATCAGCAAAGCTATCAGACCCTTCAGCAAAGTACGACAAATCATGATCTGGCACATGACCAAAGCGCGATTGACGCTCTTTTTTGGCAAGGTTAATAAAGTACTGGCCAATACAATTACCAATACCGCGACTTCCAGAGTGCAGCATTACCCAGACGTCTTTGTTTTCATCCAAGCAAAGCTCAATGAAATGATTGCCACCACCCAGTGTACCGAGCTGCTTTGCCCAAGTGCGCTCAAAACCTTTGAGCATTTTGAGCAAACCTGGATGCTTATCAGTAATCGGCTTTAAGCGCTTGCCTAGTGGATCAAGCGTTGAGTTCTTGGCTTGGATTTGTTTGTGCATGTTGAAGCCAACAGGCACTTGCTGCTCAATGATCGACCGCAATGACTTTAAACTGTCAGGCAGATGACTCGCTGTCAGTGACAAACGCACCGCATTCATACCGCAGCCGATATCCACACCAACGGCGGCAGGAATGATGGCTGATTTAGTCGGAATCACACTACCGACTGTAGCACCTTTGCCAACATGCACGTCAGGCATAACTGCAATGTGTGAGTGTACAAACTCCAACTGGGCTAAATTGCGTAGTTGCTGCATCGCACCTTGCTCAATATCTGAGGTATAAATCTTGACTGGTACACCATGTTTGCGGTTTTCATTTAATATTAATTGAATGCTCATCTTTTATATTTTCCATTTTATTATTTTTATAACCATGCAGGATATGTTTACTTACCTATTATTAAAATTTTTAGACATTACTTATCCGTCTCAATTAAACATAACGTTTAATAAGAAGATTATTTAATAATCTATAAAATTTAGGCAATAAAATACCGTATTTCTATTAAATGAAAAATCAATAGAAATGTATAATTAGTTTATTATGGACGTTTTGAAGGAAGATTTTACCGTACCAAAATTGAAAGCATAAAAATTATGCATACAGAAAGGCATACGCTAAACGATGGCGTAAGTAACCTTATTGGCAATAGCGGTAAAGTAAAATGTTAGATAAACAGACAGCAGTAAGCGCAATATGGCTTAGCACGATCGCAGAGCGATTTTGGCACGGTAGACTTAGAAGAGGAATAGCGCAAGTAGATACAGAAGACTATGCGTTGATATCATTCAATAGGATATCACTCAGTAGCTTATATATAAATTCAGCCAAACCTGTTCGAAGTCGTCATTGCTGTCAGGTAGTTTACACATTCAATCTTTAAAAACGTCTTGATAGTTAAATAGGACACGATGATTCCTCCGTAGGTTGTGGCTAATTATTGTAGACAATAATAGCAGACTTATTGGGATGGCTTATCGCTTACATAGAAGCTAATAAATAGATGTAGCAATAATAACGATTTAAAAAATAAAGTCAATAATTAATTTTAATTAAATAAAAAAATATATTTCATTAATCATGTTATTTAAAAAGTGTTACTTTGAGAGTGTTATTTTAAATATAGAACTAAAAAACCTTTAAACCATAAAGCTATTTATGACTTCAACCAATAAAGCGGCTGCAATGATGATAAATATGATGCCGCAACCACGATTAAGCCACGCTAAACGATTGCCAACATCGAGCCAACTTGCCAGTTTTGTACCACCTAAGGTATAAATAATCTGCCAAATCGTCTCACTCAAAAACAACCCTATGGTTAATAAGACATATTGCGGCCATAGTGGCGCACTAAAATTGATAAACTTCGGAAAAAATGCCGCAAAGAATAAGATAGCTTTTGGATTAGATAACGATACCCAAACACCTGTACGAAATAGGGTCGTATTACTTGGAAAGACTTTGACAGCCGCGCTAGAGAGCGAACGTGGCTGCGGTGTATTAGCCGTGCTTTCACTGTTACTTTCAGACGCAGAATATTCCGAAGCGACTTCTTCACTCATTTCGCGAGCGTCTTTCATTAAACTACCATCACCCGCATCACGCCATGAGCTGATACCTAGATAGATTAAATAAGCTGCACCCACTGCTTTAATGACTGTCAACAACCAAGGCGACTGGCGACTGATCACATCGAGTCCAAGTAGGGTCGAAAGCAGTAATATAAATAGCCCAAGACTCAGACCTGCCAGCGTCCACAGCGTTCGCTTCACGCCATAGTTCATGCCATACTGAAATGCCAGTAGCATGTTTGGACCTGGGGTCGCTGAAATAAAAAACGTACTTGCAAAGAATACTGCAAACAGATGCCAAGACATCGACCAACCCCTACTTTATTATTTATAAAAATTTATCGTAATAATGCCAAACTGCTAAAAAATAAACACCGCCATAACGACGGTGTCTCTTCTGCTAACTCGTCACTTGCTGATTTAATCCATCAATTGATCGTACAGCTATCTAATAACTTCTGTAAAAAACCATCACAGCGCTCAATTTCACTCAGCTCGACATATTCATCGGCTTTATGTGCTTGCTCAATACTACCGGGACCGCAGATAATCGTTGGGATGCCAGCATTGGTAAATTGCCCGCCCTCAGTTGCATAAGCTACTTTATGACGCTCGTTATCTCCAGTTAGTGCGGCTATTAACGATTGCAATTCAGCACTGTCATTATCAGTCATTGCCGGTACGCTTTCTTCCTGCATCAGCTCAATACCGGTATCGGCAGCACATGCTTGCATCTGGGCATTTAATTCTGCCACTTTCGCTTGAATCGGTGCAAGAATATCCTCTTGCGTCATATGCGGCAGGTTACGATAGTCAAAGGTAAACTCGCATAGATTAGGCACAATATTGGTCGCGGTGCCACCTCGAATCGTGCCTACAGACAATGTGGAATAAGGCACATCGAACAGCGCATCATTATCACTGCGATGACTAATCTCTTCTGCTAACTCATCGACATAACCAATCAAACGACTGGCATAGCTGATAGCATTGACACCTTGGGCGGTCAATGACGAATGCGCAGACTTACCATGGACGCGGCAACGATAAACGGCAATGCCTTTATGTGCCACAACCATCGTCATATTGGTTGGCTCACCGACGATACAATAATCAGGGGTGATACCACGCGCTTTCAAATCTGCCAGTATCAATGGCGCACCCAAACAGCCCACTTCTTCATCGAATGACAATGCCAAATGCAGTGGACGACGTAACTGACCGCTATTTGATAATTGCACAGCGCGTGGTAATAACGTCAATGCACAAGCAATAAAGCCTTTCATATCACACGCACCGCGTCCGTATAGCTTATCGTCACGTATCGTCGCAGTGAATGGATCTGACGCCCAGTCTTGACCATCAACTGGCACCACATCGGTATGACCAGACAGCACCAGACCATGATTTACTTCATCAGAGTTTTTGCCTGCTGGCACAGTAACGAATAGATTGGCTTTGTTTTTGGCTTCATTAAAAGTCAAATCTATTATCAAACCTAATTGTTCACAGTACGCTTGCACATCTTTAATCAAGGCTAAATTTGAATGGCGACTGACCGTATCAAAGCCAATCAAACGCGTTAGCCAATCGATACTATGCGCAGGGTAAGACGTATTTTTGAGCTGATTATTATTGTTCGAAGTCATGAAATATCCTTATCACGATATAATACCGATTTTAGAAATACGGTTAGCGATGTTAAATTTTCCAAGCCTACTAGATGTAGTACTCGCACTCGTTTTTCGCTACTGTAATTTCTGGAATGGTAAAAATAGAAAGCGTTAGCATCTTTGAAATGCGCGCTGTTGCAGCGCCTTTACTTCTGCATCTAAGCCTGCAATCGGACCTTGTACTGGTATGTTCGGAGCCACTTCTTGAATACTTAATGAATTGATCGGTGATGAGGATTTTACGCCCATCTCCTGCATCCATTCATCCAACTGTTTTGATGAGCTGACATAAACGATACGACCAAGCCCTGCCCACGCATGCGCGGCCGAACACATGGCACAATGCTCGCCTGAGGTATAAACCACAGCGTTAGCGCGCGCCTCCGCTGTCATATTTGCTGCTGCCCATTTAGCAACGGCAATCTCAGGATGATAAGTAGCATCGACAGAATTGGCTCGGTTACGATCTTCATGCAGCACATGACCGTCGCCGTCGACCAATACGCTACCAAATGGCTCATCGCCCGCCTCTAAAGCTTCAGTAGCAAGCTCTACGCAGCGGCGCAAATACATCATATCATTGTCGGTGATCATCATAATCTCCCTTCTATTATCTAAGGGCCAGTAATGACTCTTAAAATCTCTCATATCTTTTTAGAAAATACTAGGGCGTGTTCTCATTTTGAAAATGGTGATAAAAATGAGATAACTGATAGCCAAATCAGAAAAATAGCGCAGATAATATTGGGACATTAACCAGCTATTTGACGTAGTTTTGCAAGATTTAACTATTTTTAGCCCATTTAGTCGCTTTCTCTTAGATTGAGGACACGCCCTAGCATGGATAATAAGTTGGCTTTTATGACAGATTGCTTCTTACGATAGCGTCTTTATTATGAAGGACGGTTTTGATTCATCGCATCAACGACTGGCGGCATTGGCTTTGGTAACTTGCCTTCTGCCTGCAGCTCTTTGGTGGTTTTGGCATCGATAGCCAGTCCGGCAATTAGGGCAATATCTTTAACAGGTTTACGCGTGCGGGTAGCAAAGCTCACTGGCACCATGCGCGCAAACTCATAAATATGCAGATAAGACTCTTCGCCACCTTCAAAGTTTTCATCATCTTCTAATCGAATACCACCAATTTTAGCCAAATCAGACAGCATCTCATTTTCGTCACCACTGAGACCACAGTCGGTAATCCCAAAACCCGTCATAAAACCATTTGCCCACTGTTTCAGTGCCATCACGCGCTCGTACAAATCATGTTCATCATCTGGCACTAATGGTGTGTAAGAATAAGCATCGTCTTTGTCTTTAAGCTGAAAAACAGTGTCTTCCGCTTCTTCTGTTAACAGTGTCAATGCCTCATCAGGTAAAGGCGCAAAACTGAGCTCCTCAAATACCTTAGCCCATACTTGTTCATCAGGCGCATTACAGGCAGTCATCAGCCCTGTCATCAAGCCGTGCACTTCGCTGATAGATACGTCAGTCCAGTCATCAAAAGCAGTCAGCCATGTATTCCAGCCAGATATATTGTCATTCATAATAGAGGTCCTAGTGATTGATTATTGCTTAAAAAATATTGCTTAAAAAATAAAAACAGACGGATAAAATAGGTGTGAGACATCGCTTGATATTATCAATCAAACCATGGCTAATAAAAATAAACAAACAACGCCTAATATAGGTAATTACTTTGTTGATATAGATATTATGCGGTCACCTATGGCATTATTAAACGCAGAGAACAAAATTCATTCACGCTTACTTGTTAAGGATAAAAACTGACTATGTATGATCAACTTAGAATATTAGAAAAAATGATACTCGACATAAAAAAACAGTATCAGCTTGTCAGTGCTGAACTTAGCAGCCTCAAACAGCATCCTGTTAGCGACCCTCAAGAGCTTGCAGCATTAACGACCAAGCTCAACACTAGTCATAGCGAACGCGACGGTGCCAAAAAGCAATTGAACGATCTCGACAAGCGCTACCAAAGCTTGGCTGAAGCGCATCATATGATAGGCGAAGAACAAGACAAACTGCAAAAACAGGTCAGCCAATTGCAACAACAAAACAGCCAATTGCAACAACAAAATAATGAATTAAAGCAGCAATATAGCGATATTAAACAGCAAAACAGTGAGCTGCAGAAAAAGAATCAATTGGCAGCGGAGCGTACACAAGTTGTATTAAAACGCTTAACTCACATCGATCAAGTAGAAGGCTGATGGGATGGCAATAAACGATGACCGATCATCACTACTTGCTAATGAAACCGACAAAATCAAAACGGTGATATCTTATATTACTCATTTTACTGACCAAACATTGTAGGATTTATCATGACCGATGACCACAAAAACTCTGTAGAAAAACAGCCACAAAATGGCCAACAGCAGAATATTTCTTCTAAACCACAACCAGTCGCTGCAACTGGTTCAAATACGCCGAGTGCTACTGTGAAAACCACTATCCCTGAACCACAAATCAAAAAGGTTGATATTGCAATTGCGGGTGTCACTTATCCTATTTATTGCCCAGTACACGAACAAGAAGAGCTGCTCTCAGCTGTCTCGTATATCAATAACCATGCACTAGATCTCAAACGAGATGCGCCAAGCCTCAGTCAAGAAAGCATCTTGGTACTGTGCTGCTTAAATTTGTATGAAAAAATACACACCAATCAAAGAAGCGATGAAGATCGACTACAGCAAGACAAACAATCTGAAGCGCTATTAAATAAAATTATGAAAGACGCACAGTCTGTTTTATAAGCGCATATTACGCGACGAAACAATAAGCGCTTCGCTCTGATGAGCCAAGCGCTTTTTTATGCCTAAGTCATAATCTAATTATTTATACCTCAGGGTTATAAACCTTACCTGCATGAAAGTCTGCTTGATGCTCATAATTACAAAAAAACAATGCTTGGTTTTCGCCAATAGCACTCTCACTATTCGCAGCCAAGTTGGGCTTGGTTTCAAGGACGCCGCGGTATTCAGCCAAGCTGTTGCCACAAAAATTGCACTGACGCGGTGTGATCACATCCCCTTTTTTTGGCATCATGCTTTTGGGCGCACGCGGGTACATAAATTTATAAAACCCCCACATTACTATCCAAATAACGATGATGATAATGATAACAGCAAACACGGCAGTGCTCCTTTGAATATGAGTAAGCGCTATGAATGATAAAAGCCGCTTGGCGGATTATTCAATACGTCTAGGCAGTATAACTTATACCAGCAATACTGACGATAGTGCTATGCTTTAGCGAGTTAATTGTCCATCCATTTATCATGATAATTTATCAATAAATGCCATGATATGGCGTAAAAAACTGGCCATAGCGGGCCAGTTTTTATATTAAACAGAAAATAAAGTGAGCGATTTATATTAGTGAAACTATAGCTGCAACTCACTGATATCAGCGACGGTTAAAAACAATGCACGTACTTGCTTAAGCAGCGCTAAGCGGTTGTTTTTAAGGGCGGCGTCTTCACTGTTGACCATCACATTATCAAAGAATTGCGTCAACGGCTCATCTAAGCTGGCAAGCGTTTGCAACACTTGTGTGTAATCCGCTTGTTCTAGCATCGGTTTAACCGCCGTCTGCGCTTGCAGCACACTTGCATATAAGCTTTGCTCCGCAGGCTCAGACAATGGCGCTTCATCCACAGTATCAGCGACACTCACTTCCGACTTGGCTAATATATTGGCGACACGCTTGTTTGAATCAGCAAGCATTGAGGCTTGTGACAATTCGCTAAAGGCTTGTACCGCGCGAATACGCTGATCAAAATCAAGCGGCATATGCGGGTTAATCGCTTGCACTGCTTGGATAGTATCAACGCTCACGCCCTGTTCGGTATACATCGCACGATAGCGCGAGTTTAAGAATGCCATGACCTGAGTAAACGTATCACCCATTTTTTCAATCTTGCTGCCTTCAGCGTCACTATAGCCTTTGATTGCTTGTTCAACGAGCGCTACCAGATTAATTGGCAATTGCTTTTCAATCAAAATACGCAGGATACCGATGGCTGAGCGACGTAAACTGAACGGATCTTTTGACCCTGTCGGCGCTTGGTCAATGGCAAAAATACCAACAAGCGTATCTAAACGGTCAGCTAATGCTAAGCAAATACCAATTGGCGTCTGTGGTAATACATCACCGCTGAACTTAGGCAAATATTGCTCTTCTAAACTTGCCGCGACTGCTTCTGGCTCATTATTCAGACGCGCATAATAAGTGCCTGCGATGCCTTGTAATTCAGGATATTCACCGACCAATGAGCTTGCCAAATCAGCTTTTGACAAAATACCCGCACGCACCGTTTCATCGATATCAATCTGCTGACCCTGCTGTTGCATCAAGGCGGCAATAAAGGCGGCAAGCTTGGCAATACGCTCAGATTTTTCCCAAATCGTACCCAGCTTGTCTTGGAAAACGCGAGTTTTGAGGCTTTCTGTCAACGCAAACAATGGCTGCTTCTGGTCTTGCAAGAAGAAAAACTCGGCATCGGCCAAACGCGGACGTACGACTTTCTCATTACCTTCGATAATTTGATTGGGATCTTTTGACTCAATGTTGGTAATAAAAATAAAGTAAGGCTGCAACTTGCCTGCTTTATCAGTTAAGCAAAAATACTTCTGATCCGCTTGCATGGTAGAGATAAGCGCTTCTTGCGGTACCTGTAAAAAACGTGGCTCAAAGCTTGCTCGCAGTGCAATCGGGAAATCAACCAATGCGGTGACTTCATCCAACAAATCTTGCGGCACGATAGCATCAGCATTGACCTCATCTGCTAGTGCTTTGACTTGGTTTTTGATCAGCATTTGACGCTTATCAAAATCAGCCACGACTTTTAAACCGCCTAGTAATTCTTCGTAGTCATTGGCGTGCGCAATCTCATGATAGTTAGGACTATGGAAGCGGTGGCCACGAGTTTGCGTGCCTGTTTGATGGCCTTGGATAGTCGCATCAATGACAGTACTATCTTGCATCAATACCGCCCACTGGACTGGACGCACAAATTCATTGCGGCTGGCACCTGAACGCATACGCTTAGCAATCGGTAGATTGTCTAGTGCAGTCTGAAAAATGGCAGCTAACAGTTCAGTAGTTGCTTGACCATGAATGACTTGCTCATAACCGACATAATCACCTTTGTCGGTGTTAATCGTTATCAACTCGCTGGCTTCAATGCCCAAGCCTTTTGCAAAACCCATTGCCGCGCGTGTTGGATTACCTTCCGCATCAAAGGCAGCTTTAATCGCCGGGCCACGTTTTTGCTCACTGCGATCCGGCTGCTTATCGCTAATGCCCTGAATTTGAAGCGCCAAACGACGCGGTGCGGCAAAGGCTTTGATACTATCGAAGCTAATTTCTGCTTCATTCAATTGTTCAGTGACACTCGCTTGTAGCGCATCACGTAGTGGCTTTAGGCTTTTTGGAGGTAGCTCTTCACACCCCAGTTCAAATAGAATAGTACTCATGGGATGCTCCTATTTATTGTTATTAGTAGATTGATTGTTATCAATAGCTTGATTGATTTCTGTATTCTCAGCGGCTTCTTCTTTTGGCAAATACTTATCGAGCGCCGCTTGACGATGTGCCTCATCCGCTAATGGAAAGCCTAACTTAGCGCGTGCTTCAACGTAACCAATGGCAACCTTACGGGCAAGCGTACGCACACGTAGGATAAAACGCTGACGTTCGGTCACTGAAATCGCACCGCGCGCATCGAGCAAGTTAAAGGCATGCGAAGCTTTTAGTACCATCTCATAAGCAGGTAATGGCAAACCTTCGGCAACCAACTTATCTGCTTGCTGCTCATAAAAGTCAAACATCTGACCCATCATCGGCACATCTGCGTGCTCAAAGTTATAAGTCGACTGCTCAACTTCGTTTTGATGGAAAACATCGCCATAAGTGACGCGACCAAACTCACCATCTGCCCAGACCAAATCATAAACGCTATCGACGCCTTGTACATACATCGCCAAGCGCTCAAGTCCATAAGTGATTTCACCAGTCACCGGGAAGCACTCAAGACCGCCTACTTGCTGGAAATACGTAAACTGCGTCACTTCCATACCGTTGAGCCAAATCTCCCAGCCTAATCCCCACGCACCCAGCGTTGGCGATTCCCAGTTGTCTTCAACGAAACGCACATCGTGCACCAATGGATCGATACCAATGGCTCTTAGCGAGTCCAAATACAGCTCTTGGATATTAGGTGGGTTTGGCTTTAGCACCACTTGAAACTGATAGTAATGTTGCAAGCGGTTGGGGTTGTCACCGTAGCGACCATCGGTTGGACGACGTGACGGCTGCACATAGGCAGCATTCCAACGCTCAGGACCTAATGAGCGTAAAAATGTCGCGGTGTGAAAAGTACCCGCGCCGACTTCCATATCATAAGGCTGCAAGATAACACAGCCCTTATCTGCCCAATAATTCTGTAGGGTTAGAATTAAATCCTGAAACGTCATCGGCTGAGGGTCTGTATTTTCTATCATCGGAGTTGTCGCTTGGGATGTCATAGTTTGGGTTTTCATAGTAAAGCCACTGTGGAATGGATATTTATAAATAAAGTTTTGATAGCACTCGTATAGCCTATTTGGCAACGACTCTATTTGCCTGCTCACCTTACTAAAAATTGACTATTTTATCCATATTTACTGCAATTAAATTTATGCTGCAGACCTAAACGAGTCGTTATAAGGCTCATTTATAATCAAACTGCTGCAATATAGGAGGCACAAAAGTAGCAGATAAAAAAATACCCAAATGCGCGAGCATCTGGGCAGGAGGAAAGGTATGTCTTTGGTATCCTGATGAGTCAGGCTTTTTGTTTTTTAGTCGAACTGCTATTCTTTTTTTTTGGTAAAAATCTATCTGAGCTAATCTCGATAGTGATGCTATCAAAACGATACTACTATTAAGCTATTAAACTAAGCTATTAAAAAGATAAGAGCAAATATAAAAAAATCTTATTGGTAAGACGCATTAGTCGCTTTTGGCATGATTATCCATAAAATTATATAAATTAAGATGCCAGGTACTGCTGCACTCAAAGATGAGATAATCACGAATAATACTCTCACCCAAGTCGGTGACCAGCCAACGTATTCGGCAATGCCACCCATCACACCTGCTATCATGCGATTGTTCTGTGAGCGATGTAGTTTTGCTAGTTTAGCCAAATCAAATACCTCTCTATTGTTTCTATTGTTATTTAAAATTCTACTTTTTGCTTTTTTCTTCTATTTTTATGCTTTTTTTCCGATTCTAGTCAGGAAACTACTTAGCCTTCTTAACTTATGAATAAGTATAGCAACTATTTAATATTTATCTGTTGAACGTATAGACGTACTTTGTGAGTTTATGCTAACCAAGCTTGCCCTAATCTGTCATAAAACCTCATAAACTGCTGATTTTAAATAGTTATTTCAAAATGTTTCACGATGAGCTTTATTGCTGCCATATTACACATGTTGTTACAAATCCAATATTTAGCCATTTTCAGCACATAGATATTGTGTAGATGAAACTTCAGAAATGGTGAGATACTCAAACAATCACAGTTAAATTAATAACTTGGTCATATTTTTATCAGAAAAAAGTCATATAAAAAAACACCCCTTTACAATAACCTACCTGTAAATCGCCTTAAACCTTTATAACATGCTGGTAAATAACAGATATTCCAGCAGTCTATCTATAAAATTAGTGCAATTAAGAATAAATAAAAATTAAGGAAAGCTATGTACGAGTCAGGATTGATGATTGGACATTTTGAGCCACTACATTTAGGTCAAATGCGCAGTATATTGGCTGCGGCAGGACAAGCGAATACCTTGCATATTATCATTATGGCGCATCCAGCACCGCATCCAGATTTTGACATTACTTTGCAAGACAAAGCACGTTGGCTACAGATGGCGTGTGCTGATTTACCATTTATCCAGATTCATACCACTCATGAGATTGAGCTGCCACTACATGATAGCTTCGTCGATGTGACAATCGACATTCCCGCCAGCAATGCCAAACTACAACGTTTGACGAGAGCGCTCGACTTACCAGCAGAGACAGTCTTGTTTGTCGCAGAAAACCACCCATTGGCGCAGAGTGATGTCTATGAGCGATTATCGATGCCAGTCATCACGACCCCGCTACAGCCTGAGTTTGATTCTTATGCCATCGCTCGTAATCCAGTCGCACATTGGTCAGCTATTCACCCGCAAGCGCGCGGCGACTATACCAAAACGGTGGCGATTGTTGGCGGTGAAAGCTCAGGTAAGACCACATTGGTGCATAAACTGGCCAATTATTATGGCGCCAGCTTTGCTTTAGAGATGGGACGATTATATGTCGGTACTGATTTGGGCGGTAGTGAAGTCGGTCTACAATACAATGACTATGGTCCGATTGCCCTTCAGCATGCTCAAGCTATAAGAGATGCGGCGGCTAATGCGACCGCTCCTGTCACCATCGTTGATACCGATTTTGTGACTACTCAAGCATTCTGTGAAGAATATGAAGGTTGCAGCCATCCTTTTGTGGCGGCTTGCATCGATGAGTTTCGCTTAGATCATACCATTATGCTGGATAACAATACGCCGTGGATTGATGATGGCATGCGCTCATTGGGCACGCCTGAGGCGCGTGGACGCTTTGAGCGACGTCTTGTCGATATTTTTGCTCGTCATGATATCAAACCGCACATGGTTGATCAGCCAGATTACGATGCGCGCTATCAGCAAGCGCTGCTGCTTATCGATCAGTATGTTTATGGTAGATAGACGAGATGATAAAAATAGCGATGGCAAGAATAGCGATAATACAAAAATAATATGATATTAAAAAATAAGATAAGCACCCATTGTAGTTTTAATACTTTAAGGAAAAAGGCTTTATGCGTATTCAGCTATTAGATAATATTACTGGAAAGTGGGCGATGCAATGGATTGTCACTTGGTTCATTTGCGGGGTAATAGCCTTATCCGCAGGTTTTTGGCTCACAACAGAACATACCACGCTTGATATGTTTTATTTGGGCGTGTCTTTCGTTGGTTTGGTCTGTGTGGTTTCGCTATCATTTCGCAAAAACGTCATGGGCAACGGGTTGGGAATGGCAGCGACTGCGGGAGAAGTCGTCGTGCAGGCGACGTCTGGTGCAGTCGGTTTGATGCTCGCGCCACTCTTTAACTTTTTCACCCATGTCTACGGTATTTTTTATTGGTCAAAACATACCGATCCTGATGGCGACATGATACCAAAGGCGGCGAGCAAAGCGGTTTGGTTGATTACCGCCGCCTTTATTATTATTGGTCTCGCACTTTTTCCCACGGTAAATAATTTACTAGCCAGCTATGGCTATGCAGTGGTTGAAGATGATAATAGTAAATTCCTAGGATTTATCTCCTTCTTTTGGATCAACGTCATTGCTTTTGTCCTCTCCATTACTGCACAAGCCGCGATGATTTTGCGCTATTCATTTAACTGGTGGTTATGGATTATCGTTAACTTTGTCTGGCTCATCGTCAATCTAATGTCAGGCAATTACATTTTTGCCATTCAAACCATGATATATCAAATAAACGCCTTTATTGGTTTGTATGAATGGCAGCGCAGTGAACAAGGTTAGCGGTTATCTTGTGTGACGTATAAGCGCTGATATCTTAAAAGAATAAAACCGAAGAGCTCGCAGATATTGGCAAACATGTTGATAACGTTATAGGTTTTGACTGTGGCGTCTATCAGATAATGTGGTGGACTGGTTCAATTAGTGCTACAACTGATAGGAGAGATTTTTCAATTCATCTACTAACATGGAGGTTAGTATGTCTCGTACTCAGCAAAAACGCCTGTCTAAACGCACACTTGAGCAATGGCTTAGTGAATATTCTGTCAGTCATCAAAACCTAGTCAATAAGAAGATCCATTGGCTATGCGTTCCTACTATATTTGTCAGCCTGTTAGGCATGGGCATGTCGCTATCAGTTTGGTTTACCTTGGTACTTAGCGCGTTGGTATTGTTATTTTATATGCGTCTATCCACGCCGTTATTCTTGGCAATGGGGATGTTTATTCTTATTTGTTTGTCAGTAATGGCATTATTACCATGGAGCTTTAAGGTTTGGGCAGCTGTTTTTGTGGTTGCTTGGATTGGACAGTTCATCGGTCATAAAATTGAAGGCAAAAAACCCTCGTTTTTTGAAGACTTACAATTCTTATTAATTGGTCCAGCATGGGTAGCTAATAGCTTGATAGGTCGTAAAAAAAGCCAAACCTAACTATTTATCCTTGATAGTATCTTTAAGCTTAGTATCTTTAAGCTTAGTATCTTTAAACTCAGTATCTTTAAGCTCAGTATCTTTAAGCTCAGTATCTTTAAGCTCAGTATCGTGAGAATTAGTACCTAAAAAAGCACCGCTCAACAATCCGTTAAGTGGTGCTTTGTATATTAAGCTATCAAAGAACAAGTTATGAAAAATAAGCTATCAAAAAAATTTATTGACTGTAATTAATTACTCTAGATTTCAGAACAATAACACTGTAAATATAGCGTCAAATAGCCACAGCAGAACCTTTTACTTCAAAATCGAACCATTCATTTTAGAATAGAGCCAACAGCATAAATTCAGCCTATTCGCCCGATAGTTAATACGCGATAAGCCTCTACGCAATGTACTGTAGAAATTCTTCATTACGCGCCATCACCGATAGATACAGCACTGGCTGTCCCGTCCTAAACGTTGAGTTGGATTTTTCTGATCGACACGTTGATTTGATCGAAGAAGGGTATGAGATCGTCATTCGCATTAAGAGCTGCAAGATTCCAGCGACCAAACAAAACGGCTGGCGCTGACTCGTTATTCGCTCTGTGCCAGTCCCGATTATCTGAGCAGAATGGGATTACTTGAGACGCTAGCAGATTTGAGAAATCATGAATTTTTACAAGATGGTTTTGGCACAACCAGCAACCTAAAGCTGACCGATGAAGAAGTCAGAAAGCATAAGCACAGGATCCATGCCAAAATTAATACCGCTAATGCTGAGTTTTTGGTAGATATGGCCGTCAAAGGTCAATGCATTACCTTTATACAAGGTCGATATTTGATCACGCGAATAACATCACATGTCTATCATAGTCGAATTATCGCTTATAGCCCTACCGAATCCAGCAATCTTAGTTACTTATGCGCCTTACTCAGTGATAGCAGAAATGGCACCAATCAGTTTTTTGGTCTTATATCTTGCTTCTGCTAGTGCCATCTTATTCTGCGCTACCACGGTCAATACACACGGCTTACCGATATAGTCAGTTTTGACAAATAGCATATTTCCAGCAGTGGCTTCGACAATAGTGATGTCGCACTTGCCCTGCTTCATTTGACTCGCGGATGAATCGCTCAGCGCTGATAGTGTGCTACTCATCGCCGCAAACTTGTCCGTTTGATTGCTCAATTCACTGATCGAAAAGCAACTAATGGGAAAGCCATCTGTGGTGCATAAGCTAACCAATATGACTTCTCTATTGGCGTCACACAATGCTTTCATGTGGCTTAATAACGCTATTTTTGCTGGTGATTTTTCGTCTAATTTTTCTTTTAACATAGTCATATCTGGCATTAGTCTTGATTATTAAGGGTATTAAATAATGACAACAGAGACACGGCGGACTCTCTGTTTCTAGGATCTGTATGCAGCACAGGTGCCACCACGTTATGCTGCATCAACATCACTCTTATTTCTTGTCCCAGTGCTGAAAGGCTATCTTTGTCAGCATCTTCGCAATGAGTGATACCAATGATACACGTGGTCTGATTTTTTTCTGGCGCAAAAAAGTGTAACAGCTTATCTAAATTGGCATAATCGGGTGTCTCGCCATATCTAATCAAAATGAGCAATCCCCATAGCGACTGATTGACAAACTCCCATAAAAAAGAAAACCGCTCTTGACCTGGCACACCGTAAATACCTAGCGCCATATCGTCAGACAGAGTGATGCGCCCATAATCGATGCCGACCGTCGTGTACTCTTTACCGATATCAATACTAGATTTTGCTTCTGTTTCGATGGGGCTTATCTCGCTTAATGTCTTGACCAACCGAGTTTTTCCAGCACCTACTTCACCAATGATTGCTAGCTTCTGATAATTCAATTTTTTACCTCATTCCTAAGAATTTTTTGATCGCACCATAAAATTTGTTAGGCTTTTTCTCATTTACGGTTTGCTCATGTATCGGTGCTGCCTCTGTGACACTCAATAAACCTAAACGATCAAACTCTCTGATAATCTGTGTGACTTGATGATGGCTGCCAAAATCACCACTATCCGCTAGTGCATTAAACGAATAAGGCTTTTTAGTCAATTTGATACACAGGTTCATCATCATCTGCGGCTGGCTTTCATTATTGAGATCAGGCCATGCCAACAATCTTAAATCCTTACCTTCATAATACTTTTCAGGCACCGTATCAGATTTTTTTATATCAATAAACGGTTGAATACGTCTTTGTTGATATTCATTAAAGCTGTTTAACACAGCGCTATTATTCTCAATGAACGCATTAAAAAAGTTGCCTTGATCCACAAAATCAAACACGCTCACAGCCCAATTATTAAAGCTGCGTTTGATCACGCGCACATCCAAAAACACCCAAAGATCTTCATGTCTAGGATCAGAAGCTATCTTAATCATTAACTTGTCTACTTCAAGATAAGGGCCTTCTAGCACTTGCAGATACTGACCGTCACGGTAAGAGATGATACCCGTAATTTGCGATTTTGGATTGTGCTTACGAGAGACGCTAACGATGTCTGATAACCCAGTAGGCATTCGAATAGTACGATCACTGATAGGCACTCTACTGACGTACGCAATACACTTCATTTTGCCACCACTTGATAAAACGGCTCACGCTCGTTAAGTTATTCCTACTGCTTATAAAATAATAATTCGCTATGTACAGTACGTACATAACGAATTTGACCTTGTTGCCAGTCTTGTCTTATTTAAGGCGCGATAAGCAACAAGGAGAGTTTGATAAATCACTCATTTTTTGAACACGACCAACCGAATTATACTTCTAGTTTATTTTCTACCGCTTGTACCTTACGGCGGGCTAATGCAAGATTGGCTTTTGATTTATCAAGCACCAAATAAATAAACAAGTCTTCATGCTTGGCTGTAGGACGAATGATGTGCAATTGAGACTCCAAGGTGATCAACATATCTTCGATTTCACCTTTGATATCTAATGACTTCATCGTTGCTACCTTCGCCTTTACCACTTGCGAGTTACCTGCTGCTGCAAGTTCTAAGTCAACGCCGCCGCCAGCCATACCAAGTACCATGCCTGACATATAGTCGACGATACAGCCACCCATTGCACCATCAAGATTCATTAATTCTTGTAACGACTCATCGATATTTGACATACTTTTTCCTGTTTATCTGATTGTATTTAAATGAAGTCATTCCATCACAGAAATGCCTTCGTAGTTTCAAGCTATGAAGCTAAATTTAGCTTATTATTTACTCTTTTTATTATTAGTATATCTTAACGAACACTCAAAAATTATAAGATAATTATAACAATAAAACATTAATAACTAAGTATGTTTTTTGGTAAAAACGATATAGTCTATTTATAAACAAAGTCTACATACCGTAGCGGTGGTCATTATATTCCATATATTAGACTCGATGACGCTTACCCCTAACCACTCATGAACAAAAAACGACCGTTGGGTAGGAAAAAATAAAAACATCGAATAGTCATGCGGATTTAAAGTTTAAAACCCCCACTCTTGACACTAAAATGCCATTGATCGTTGAATCACTCCAAGCAAAAAAACAAGGAAAAATGATGCCCGATTTACTTATAAAAAATGCCCAATTACCCAATCATAAAAACTTGGTCAATATCAGTATAAACGGCGCTTATATTGAGAGCATTGACGACATTTCGAAAAAAACTGAAAATGATGATGCGTCAAAAGCAATTTACGATGCTAAAGGTTACTTTGTCTGTGCAGGATTCTATGAGAGCCACATTCACCTTGATAAAGCCTGCATCCTTGATCGTTGTACTATAGAGCAAGGTGATTTAAACGAGGCTGTTGAAGAAACAGGTAAGGCTAAAAAGGATTTTACGGAAGTAGATGTGTTTAATCGTGCTGCACGAGTGATTGAGATGGCGATTAAAAAAGGCACCGTTGGTCTGCGTACCTTTGTTGAAACAGATTCAAAAACAGAGATGCGTGCCTTTAATGCCATCAAAAAAGCCCGCGATACCTATACATTTGCCATCGATATAGAGATTTGCGCCTTTGCGCAATCAGGATTGACCAATGACCTGCATACTCATGAGCTACTCAAACTGGCATTGTCACAAGGCGCTGATTTGGTTGGCGGCTGTCCATACAAAGATGAGAATCCTCACAAGCATATTGAAATGGTGTTTGACTTGGCTGAGCAGTTTGACGTCGATGTTGATTTTCATTTAGATTTTGATCTGGATCCACAAGGCTCAAGCATTCCAAAATTGGTTGAAGAAACCATCAAGCGCCATTATCAAGGTCGCGTGTCTATTGGTCATGTGACCAAACTATCGGCGATGGACAAAGACAAACGTATGGAAATGGCTGCGTTACTGAAATTCGCTGACATTACCTTGACGGTGTTACCAGCCACCGACATATTTTTGAATGGGCGTGATTATGATGCGCTCATTCCTAGAGGCATGGTCAACGCCAATGAGCTATTAGCAATGGGCATCAATACGACTATTTCTAGTAATAATATTTTAAATGCTTTCACGCCTTACGGTGATGCCTCACTGATTAGAATGGCAAATATGTATGCCAATATCACTCAATTAGCAAAAGATGAGCAGATAGCGGAGGTATTCGATATGATTAGCAAAAATGCAGCGAAACTTTTGTCACAGCAAACGGAGATTAAAGTAGGAGCACTGGCTACCCTAGTCATATTAGAAGCGAAAGGCGCGGTAGAAGCGATTAGAATCAATTCGCAAGCCATCGCAGGCTTTAAGAATGGCAAGCAAACTTTTTGCAATGAGGTCGCCCATATTTGCTTTTAATGACCTGAATATCGTCAATTGAGCACATTCAGTCAATTGAAAGATACAGCCTATCAATGCGCCAGTATCTTTATCATAAAACATAGGCTTAAAACGATAAAAGCGTCACCCAACTATACGTTAAATGACGCTTTTCATAACGGTTTTCTTACTATTTACTATAGCTTTAACATCATGGTTTAAATACTTTCATATGCAGATAAGCTTAGTCCAAGGTTTGCACACCGCCGCCATTCACAAATATGGTTTGACCACTGACCCACTCAGATAGTGGTGCGGCAAAATACAGCATAGCACCAGCGATATCATCGGCTTCACCCAAACGTTGAATCGGCGTATGCTCTAGCATTTTCTTTTCGATTTCTGGTGTTAGTACAGTTTTTAACGCATCAGTACGCGTGGCACCAGGTCCAACCGCATTGACGCGTACCTCAGGGCCAAAATCATGTGCCAAGTTCGCCACCATATGATTGACAGCCGCTTTTGAACCCGCATAACCACTCATGTTCAGGCTTTTATTGATACTCGACATCGAAGTGGTAAATACAATCGAGCCATAACCCGACGCTTTCATATGTGGCACGCATAATTGAGACAAGCGCCAGCCACTAAAAACATTCAAATCAAAGTCACGGCGAATATCATCGACCGATGCTGTGGCTGGGTTTTCACGACCACCGCCGCCGCCGCCAGCATTATTGATTAAAATATTGACAGTACCAAATTCAGCGACGACCTTATCTACCATAGAGACCAAATCTTCATCTTTCAAGATATTACACTCGACTGCCAAGCCTTTTACACCATAAGCTTCGATATCCTTGACCGCAGCCTTTGCATCTTCTAATTTTAGATCAGCAACAGCGATGTTTGCCCCAGCTTGTGCTAGACGTAACGCCGTTGCTTTACCAATACCATTTGCACCACCCGTCACAATTGCGGTTTTTCCTGACAGATCAAATAATTCATTAAATGCTCTATGTTTGAATTCTTGCATAATTATTCCTTATTATCATCATGGTCTATAGATGGATTATTTGTTGTTATATTCGTTTAAACGATCTATATAATTATGCGTGATTAAACTGAGGCTAATGTGTCAAATTGACCACCTTTTGTAACTTAGTTTTGGCGCTACAACTTTTAGTAATCTATGTCGTGAATTCCGTCGATAGTAGCTTGGAATGTCATCGAAATATTCTTAAGAAACAATGACAACCCTTAAAATCAGGACAAAAAAAAGCCTCACAATAAAGTGAGGCTTTGATGCTTTTTCAAGCCATATTTGGAGCGGGAAAAGAGATTCGAACTCTCGACCCCAACCTTGGCAAGGTTATGCTCTACCACTGAGCTATTCCCGCTTATTATCGAATTGTAGTGTTGTTAACAACAACTCCGTCTCGATAGGCTGGCTATTCTATCAGATATTCTAACCCTGTCAACCTCATTTTTAACGTTTATTTCCAATATTATGTCTTTAACTCGCTATTTATTGATGTAATTATCATAAATAATTGATTTAGCGATAATTATTTATTTTAAATAATATCAATTATTTTTCACAATAATGTTAGAAATCTAAAGCTCTGTCCTTGTAGGTAGTATCTCATTGCCTATGAGACTATTTTTTGACTGAGATTTATGCCGCCTATCAAGTTTATAGACGTTAGTCGCGAAAAATAGATTTGTTGGTGTCAACGTCCCTCTCACTTACAATCCTACGCTGTATTGTTACTTTTCCTGCATTGGTTTTGCCTTAGTAACATTATTATACTTATGCCTAATGACAGTTCGGGTAAAATTTTACTGTTGAGGTCACGTAGCAAGCACAGGTAGAACATCAATAAAAAACTGCCTTACTTGCCTCTTCGACTCTTTATTCCACAAAAAATTTAATACGAGTCATTTGAACGATAATCACTTTAACGACAACCGCTTTATTGTTAATAGCCGCTTTGTTTTATTTTATTTTTTATCATTTACAGCGAGGATGTTTATTATGAAAAAATTACTGACCAGCACCGTGATGGCCGCTTCATTGTCGGCACTAGCCCTGACAGGTTGTACCAGCACCACCAGTACCGGTGCCGTTGGCGTTGACCGTCAGCAGCTTTTACTGGTTTCTAGTGAGCAAGTTTTGCAGCTGTCTGCACAGAGTTATGCCAAAACGTTGCAAGAAGCAAAAGCGCGCGGCGTGTTAGATACCAATAAGGCTCAGCTTAATCGCTTAAAGAACATCGCTAATCGTTTGGTCGGTCAGGTCGGTGTCTACCGTCCAGATGCGGCGAAATGGCAATGGGAAGTGCATACGATCAAATCTAATGAGCTGAATGCCTTTGTGGTACCGGGTGGTAAAATCATGTTTTACTCGGGTATCATTGACCGCCTGAATCTCACGGATGACGAGATTGCGGCCATTATGGGTCATGAGATGTCACATGCGCTGCGTGAGCATTCACGTGAGCGCCTATCGCGTCAGTATGCGACGCAGACTGGTATCGGCGTGGCTGCTAGCATATTTGGACTGTCACAAGGTCAAGCTGAACTAGCAAACGTTGCTGGGGATTTGGGGCTGAGCCGTCCACACAGTCGCACACAAGAAGCTGAAGCCGATCAGATTGGTCTAGAGTTAATGGCACGTGCTGGCTATAATCCGCAAGCAGCGGTTACCTTATGGCAAAAAATGCAAAGCGCGAGTCAAGGTGAGCCACCGCAGTTCTTAAGCACTCACCCGACCAGCAGCAACCGTATTGCTCAGTTGCAATCATTAATGCCTAAAGTGATGCCGCTTTATCAAAAAGCGCGTCGCTAACGAGATTGTTAGATTTCATGCTTTGAGTAAATGGTTGTTACTTATAAAAGCAGAGTACAGGTTATCAATTGTGCTCTGCTTTTTTATGCTGATAGCTAACAGATACCGCTACTTGCCATGACTGGCTATTAGCTCTCGTCATTAAAGACAGTATGTTAAAAAGAATATCTTTCATTGCTATATTTTTTAAAAACAGGATAGCTCAAAAGTTTAATCGCTTACAGGCATACGCCACTTAATAGCAGGCTTTACCGCTAATAGCGTCTGCTATAATAGGCATTATTTGCAATTCACAAATTGCTAAGTATGATACCGCCAAGTACTATTAGGCAAAATATATGGAAAGATCATTATGAGTAAAACACCGACCGCTGATGCGCTCAATGCTGAGCTACAAGCGTTGCAGCCGCAACATATAGAATTGTTGAATGAGTCAATGAATCATTCTGGTTATTTTGATGGTAAAGAAAGCCATTTTAAGCTTACGATTGTTAGTGATGCTTTTGAAGGCAAAAGATTGGTCGCACGGCATCAGCTTGTATATGGACTGGCAAACTCCTTATTAACCTCGCAAGGCGGTCAAGTCCATGCTTTAGCGATTCATGCTTACACCCCAATAGAATGGCGAGGTCAAAGCCCTGATAGTCCGTTATGTGCTGGACAAAACAAGGGCTAATAACGAGCTATTGCGAAGATAGTGTTTTCCATACCATAATTATATGTAACCAGTAAGCGCTGAAACTGCACCTTTAAAGGAAATAATATCTCATGAAACATCTACACATGCTCATGGCTGTATTGCTCATTGCCCTGTTTTTATATCAGAGCTATTTGGTATTAAGCTCAAACAAGCAAGCGCCACGCGTGGTTAAAATCTCTTCGCACATTCTCTATGCCCTCATTATTGTGTCAGGGGCAGTCATGCTAATGCAGCTGATGAGTGCCAATGCACCCATACAATGGGTATTTGCAAAAGTAATCTTACTCGTTGCGGCTATCAGTGCCAGTATCAAAGCGTTTAATAATAACGCCACATCTAGCCAAAGAAAGACCGGTATTCTTATTGCTGGAGCGGCATATGTGGGCATTGTGGTACTAGCCTTTGCTAAACCTGGTAACTTATTTTAATAAACATATAACATTTTGATTGCACAAATACTTATATTACTAGCATTGAAAATATTTAATAATTGCTATATTTTCAATATCTTAATCCCATTAAGTTTGCTATCTTACATAAATACAATCGCCTTAACCTAGCCTAATGGAGCCACTATGAAAACTCTTACTGCAGCGACACTACTGGCGACAGCTGGCATTTTTGGTCTCTCAGGCTGTGCCTCGACGGGCAATGTCACGCCACAATATGTGCCGCCAAGCACGTATCAAAGTTACGATTGCCAAGCCCTTAGCCAAGAATATAACCGCGTCAATCGCTATGTCGACGCGGCGCGCAATGAGCAATCAACTTTATCCGCCTCAGGTGTCGGGGTTGGGGTTTCTGCGGGACGTTGGGGCATCTCCCCTAATATTAGCTTTGGCGTGGGCAAAAGCAACAATACCAAGGCGCGCGATGCAAAATTATCACGGCTCTATGGCGAGCGTGATGCCATCATTCAATCCGCCCGCATTCAGCGTTGTAGCTTTGCCAATGGTGTTAAGATTTATGGCGAGTAATGCGTGATAAATTATGTTTAATAGATTATGTTTAATAAGTTAAGTTTGATAAGTAATATTTAACTGCTCAACTCTTTGATGACTTTAGATAGTATTTGTTATAAAAAAGCCAGCATGCAATAAGCATACTGGCTTTTTTATAATCATAATCCGTTAAAACTCAAGAATGTAAGCTTTGTACCCACTGAACAATTTGATCGCTAGGTAACGCACCTGACTGCCGTGATATCTCTCTACCATTTTTAAAAGCCACCATGGTTGGCAAACTGCGAATATTATAAGGTGCCGCCGCTTGCTCATATTTATCGGTTTGTATTTTGGCAAACACTACTTGTGGCAGTTGAGCCGCTGCGGCTTTGAACTGCGGTGCCATCATTAGACACGGCTGACACCAACTCGCCCAAAAATCAACGATGGTCAAGACTTCATTTTTTTGAATGACTTTACGAACCGTTTGGGCGTTTAGTTCATGAAGACTTCCCGTTAATAACGGCTGACCACATTTGCCACAATTTGGCGCAGCACTAAGTTTGGCTGCTGGTATGCGGTTGGTTGCCTGACAATGTGGGCAGACCAGATGAGAGTTTTGCTCAATCATTATAAGACTCCTATACAAGTAGCATGGGTGTTGGTCGATCAAAGTATTCAACACACATGCTTGATTATGTATTTATGACAATAAAACTAGCGACTGTTTAACGCTTGCAGGTATTCATCCCAAGCATTTTATACAAAGGACAAAAGCGGAAGAGTCCTGTGAGTAATGGCACTAAGCCAATCACGCCCCACCAGCTTTGAAAATACAAACCCAAGCCGATAATCACGACACCCGCGATAATACGTAGTAAACGCTCAGTACTGCCGATATTAATTTCCATGGTTCAATCCTTAAGTGTGAAGGCTTAATGGTAAAGGAGTAATATAGCCATGTGTTTACGGTAAAGACTAGCATTATGATGGCTTATACTCGTATTGTGCTTACGTAACGTTATACATGTTTATAATGTTTGCTTATTCTGATGTCTACTTATCCTGATATCTGTCTTATTGCCCAAGTACATTAATCGGTACTTTGAGATAACGGGTACCATTGTCTTCTGGCTCTGGGAAATGACCTGCATCGATGTTTACTTGTACCGATGGAATAATTAGACGCGGCATGTCAAGAGTGGCATCGCGGCGCTCACGCATTTGCACAAACTCTGCTTCATTAATGCCATCTTTGACATGGATATTGCCCAGTTTTTGTGCAGCGACAGTCGTGGTTGGACAGTGCTGGCGACCCTTGCTTGGATAATCATGGCACAGATATATTATCGTATCTTCAGGGAGCGCAAGGAGCTTCTTGATTGAGTGGTACAGCGTCTTGGCATCCCCACCTGGAAAGTCACAGCGAGCCGTCCCGACATCAGGAGCAAATAAAGTATCACCAACAAAGACCACGGTCTTTTCATCATCAGTAGCAATATAGGCCATATCTGCCGGCGTATGACCCGGTACATACATGACCGTAATAGTAATATTGCCAAGCGCCAAAGTATCGCCCTCATCCGTTAGAATATCGAACTGGCTGGCATCGGTGCGAAAGCTGGTATCAAAGTTGAATATTTGCTTAAATATTTTTTGCACTTCGGTGATATGTTGACCGATTACCAACTGCCCACCGAGTGTATCTTTGACATGTATCGCGGCGGATATATGGTCAGCATGCGCATGAGTCTCTATGATGTAAACCAGCTCCCAACCATGCTCGCGGACGAACTCTATCACCTCATCGACGCTAGTAGTACTAGTGCGCCCTGACTTAGCATCAAAATCCAATACAGGATCGATGATGGCACAGACTTGTTGTTGAACGTCCGCGAGTACGTGAGTATAAGTTTCTGTGTCGCTATGTAAGAATGAATGAACTTGCATGGCTACCTCTTTGCTTTTAGATGAATATTTTATTTTTTGATAAATTGTTCAGTATAATATGCACCGGCTTCAGCTTATCGTATTGACCGCCACATATTTATCAACGATGCATACCAATATAGCAACGATTTAACATTTTATCAATTTATATAATGTAAATAATGATAACTTGCTATCCGTGGCAATATCATTGATAATTAATCCTATCTTAGCTATTAATCCTAAATTTTTTATTATGTCTTATATAAGGAGCTTGCTCTGACTACTTCTACTTCAGCATTGAGCACCTCGACTACTAGCATTGATGATGCGTCATCTAGCGTAGCAGACTTTGCACCTAAAGACCTTGCTGAGCAAATGCAGCAAGCGTCCATGCAAGCCAGCCAACTATTAAAGTCGCTTTCACATCCGGATCGCTTATTACTCTTATGTCAGTTGACTCAAGGAGAATATTGCGTCAGCGAGCTCGAAAGCTTAGTCGGTGTTGGTCAGCCAAGCTTGTCACAGCAGCTTGGTATTCTACGCAAAGATGCGCTGGTGACGACCCGCCGCGAAGGCAAGCAAATTTATTATAGTATTGCCAGCGACGATGCCTTGGCAGTGTTACATTTGTTGTATGAACGCTTTTGTGCCAAAACTGACAGCTAGTTTGTTGGCTTGAGTTTTTAGCATCACTTGTTAGCGTCATTTTTTAGCATAACTTTATGAATTTAGCGCTTGGCTGTATTTAACCTTTTCTTTTATTCAATTTTTTCTACTATAGTCAGTTCAATATAGTTTAGATATAAGGAAGGCAAGCGAAAGTACTACCAATAGTAGACTAAGCGAGCCTGACACCGTATCTGATTTATATAGGATTGACTATATATTGTGATGACATATTGCTATGCCTTCTATCGCCGCTCGTCTGATTCCTGCTTGGTTGCGTCAATACCAGTTGTCTGCCCTGCCAACTGACGTTGTTGCTGGGTTGGTGGTTGGGGTGCTCGTCATTCCGCAAAGCTTAGGTTATGCGGTATTGGCAGGATTACCACCCGTCTATGGACTCTACGCGGCCATCGTTCCCGTGCTGGTCTATGCATGGATAGGATCGAGTAATGTGCAAGCAGTAGGGCCTGTCGCTATTACTGCGATTATGACAGCCAGCAGCCTGCATCCTTATGCTACAGAGGGCACTCAGCAGTATATATTGATGGCAAGTTTGCTGTCATTGATGGTTGGTACGATGTTATGGCTAGCAGGGCGGCTCAAGCTTGGCTGGATTATGCAGTTTATCAGTCGCGGCGTTTCAGCAGGCTTTATCAGTGGTGCAGCCGTATTAATTTTTATCAGTCAGCTTAAATATCTGACTGCGATTCCTATTGCGGGAAATAACTTAATCGGTTATCTATCAAGCATGCAAATGTATGCACGCCAGCTACATCCGCTAACCTTAGTTATTGGCGTCATTGCTTTTGCACTGTTGGTGGCCAATCGCTACGGTAGCAAATGGCTATGGAAATCTTGGTTATCAGTGTCTTATGCCAAATGGGCTGAGCGACTATTTCCGCTTATTTTGCTCGGTATTGCAATTGTTTTGAGCATCAGCTTACACTGGACTACGAACGGCGTGGCCACGATTGGGAGTATTCCACAAGGCTTACCAACCTTTACCCTGCCCTATGTACCAGACTTCGATGAGGCGCTGAATCTATTACCTAGCGCAGGTTTGATGGCATTGATTATCTTTGTCTCTAGTAGCTCCGTCGCCAGCAACTATGCACGCCTGCGCGGTGAGGCTTTTAACGCCAATACTGAGCTGACTGGACTGGGGCTCGCCAATATGGCGGGTGGCTTCTTTCAAAGCTTTACCGTCGCTGGCGGCTTTTCGCGCACCGCCATCAATGCCGATTCAGGGGCCAAAACACCAGTTGCAAGTTTAGTAACCGTGCTGGTCATGATTGCTGCTTTAATCGCTTTTGGCAATGTACTCGCACCACTGCCCTACGCTTTATTGGGCGCAACCATCATGGCATCGATCATCGGTCTCATTGATATAGCAACCTTGAAATCGGCATGGCAACGCGACCGTCTAGATGCGGCCAGCTTTTTGGCGGCATTCATCGGCGTATTGATATTTGGATTAAATACAGGCTTAGTAATTGGTTTGATGGTGTCGTTTGCTAGCCTCATTTGGCAATCGAGTAAACCGCACGTCGCTGTGGTTGGTCAGCTAGCTGGCACAGGGCATTTTCGCAATATAAACCGTCACGATGTGGTGACCTTTAGCAACTTATTGATGCTGCGTATCGATGAGAGCTTATTTTTTGGCAATAGTGAATCCGTCCATCGTAGGGTCATACAAGCCACTCAGCAATATCCAGAAGCGCATGAGGTCATACTCATCATGTCAGCGGTCAATCACATTGACCTGACCGGACAAGAGATGCTGATCAGTCTTAATCAAGAGCTGCTGAACCAAAATAAACATTTAAACTTTAGCTTTATTAAAGGACCAGTAATGGACATTATCGAGCATACTCCGGTCATTACCACCCTCTCAGGTCAAGTTTATTTAAGCACGATGGATGCGGTAAATGCGCTAAAAGATATCTAATCGGTCTGTGAGACATATGTTGCTCAATCAAGCATACTTATTATTGTGCTGTGACAAAATATAGATATGATAAAAGCTGTGTTATGCTAAATTGGTATAAGCCCTTAAAAAATACAGCCTTTAGAAGAGATACCTAAAGTACAGCCTTTATAAAATGGCGCTTAGCTACAATACGATACCTCCAAACGTCTTTTAATATACGCGACCGAAACGACTTATGACCGATAATTTAACTATTTATAAGCAAATTTATCCAAGCCAATGCACCAAGATTGCTGAGCTTGGCTACCGCTCCGTGCTCAATATTCGTCCTGATGCCGAGACAGAAACGCAGCCCAATAGCGGCGACTTTACCAGTGCCACGGCAAAAGCCAACCTTACTTATCATCATTTACCGTTTGATGATGAGCGCTTGAGCATGGCGACTGTCGAGCAATTTGCGGCGTTTTATCGCTCGATGCCTAAACCGATATTGATGTTTTGCGGGACAGGTGCACGTGCTAAATTGTTGTATCAAAGCGCATTGATGCAAGGTTTGTTATAACCGTTACTATAAAAAATCGATAATGCTTACATACGGTCTCTTTAGAAAGTTGCCTATTAAGATTAGGCTAAGATTCTGTATCTTACGCCACACACTTTATTTAGTATAAAAAATAAAAAGGAGCTCTTATGAGCCATCAAATTAGTATTACCGGACAAATCACCCCTGATCAAGTACCTATGATTGCTGAAAATGGTTTTAAAACCATTATTAACAACCGTCCAGATGGTGAAGAGCCGAACCAACCGACCAGCGCTGAGATTGAAGCTGCTGCTAAAAAAGCAGGTCTTGCTTATAAAGAAGTGTCTTTCGCTGGTAGTGAGCTTAATCAAAACCATGTCGAAGAATTTGCTGATTTCTTTAATCAAGCTGAACAGCCAATGCTGATCTTTTGCCGTACTGGCAACCGCTCAACAGGTATTTATGAAGCGGCAAAGCGTATGGATTTATTAGACGATTGATAGTGACTTAAATACAATTACTACTGTTGAAAAAATGCCCGTCCAAATTTTGGATGGGCGTTTTTTACTGGAATTACTGAACTACAGACTGGTTAATTTTTAATATTGAGCACATAATAAAATACTACTTATACAGCTCAATAGGATTTTATGATGCAAGAACCTCTACTCATCATCGGTAATAAAAACTATTCGTCATGGTCATTGCGAGCTTGGCTACTACTCAAAGCTTTTAATATTGATTTTGATGAGCAACTGATTGAACTGTTTCATCCATCCGCGATACCCATTCTCAATGAGCATGCGCCAACAGGCAAAGTACCGGTTCTGGTTTATGGTCGAGGTGAGGATAAAATCACGGTCTGGGATACTTTAGCGATAGCCATTCACGCCAATAATTATTTGACGGAATTAGATCTTTGGACAGGATTGAGGAAGTCTGACGCTGAGACCAATACTAGCAACAGAATAAATAGCGCTTATTGCCAAAGCATCATCGCTGAGATGCACTCAGGGTTCATGGGCATTCGTAGTGAGATGCCGATGAACATTCGAGCGATGGCGAAGATACAACCAAGTAATGCCTGCTTAAATGATATAGCGCGTATAGAAACAATATTCGAAGATTGCCTGAAAGAGCGCTCAAAAGACAGCTACTTGCTTGGTTCATTTACGGCTGCTGATGCTTTTTTTGCACCAGTTATTCTACGTTTGCAAACGTATGCCGATGCCTCTGGCATAGTGTTGAAATCAACGACCAAACAGTATTGTGAGACGATGTTAAACAACCTTCATATACAAGCTTGGATCAATTCAGCGTTAAAAGAGACACGTGTAATCAAAGAAGATGAAGCAGGTGAGATACTTTCGGTGGTTGGGGTGTTGGCTGAATAGTACTTAATTCATATTTATAAGCAAAAAAACCCGACGCCTTAGCATCGGGTTTTTATCTGAACTTGTAGAAAATTCATTTAAAGCTTACTGCATAACCAAGTATTCAAACGCTGATAATGCCGCTTTGCTACCTTCACCCATCGCAATATTAATTTGCTTAAATGGCACAGTGGTCACGTCACCACAAGCAAAGATACCTTTACGATCAGTACGGCAGCGCTCATCAATCTCAATCTCGCCAAAACGGTTCAAATCAACAAAGCCTTTAACAAACGCAGAGTTCGGTACTAGACCAATCTGTACAAACACCCCTGCCAAGTCACGCTCATGAGTATCACCTGTACTGCGATCTTGATAAACGATCGAAGTCACTTTACCATCAGTCGCTTTAATTTCTTGCGTCGCTGCGCCAGTGATAAATTCGATATTATCTTTCTCTTTGGCTTTGTTAATCAATACCTGATCCGCTTTTAAATCATCCGCGAACTCAAGCACGGTCACATGCTTCACGATACCAGCAAGATCTAATGCCGCTTCGATACCAGAGTTACCACCACCGACGACAGCAATGTCTTTACCCTTAAAGAATGGGCCATCACAGTGAGCACAGAAAGCCACGCCTTTACCGATGTTTTCTTCTTCACCCGGAACACCAAGCTTACGCCACTGAGCACCCGTCGCTAAGATAATACTGCGTGTCTCAAACGTCTCACCCGTGTTTAGATGAATGCGATAGTTTTCATCTTCTGTCTCACTGATTTCTTTGACGCTGACATGCTCTTTTAAAGTAATATCGTATTCGCGTAAATGTTTTTCAAAGTTCGCTGATAGCTCAGTACCCGTGGTTAAAGGCACAGAAATTAAGTTTTCGATATCCTGTGTGTCTTTCACCTGTCCGCCGATACGATCAGCAACCATCGTCACTTTTAAGCCTTTACGAGCGGTATAAATCGCAGCGGCAACGCCAGCTGGACCTGCACCAATAATCGTCACATCTTGCTGCTCTAACTGCTCAGCATCGTCATCAGCTTCTGCTAACAGGTCAGGAAATTGCTCTTGCAACTTTCCAATCAATTTTGCCGTGTCGATGAGACCATTGGCAAACGGTTTACCATTTAAGAATACCGCTGGTACACCTTGGATGTTATTAGCATCAACCTGCTCTTGGAATAGAGCACCATCAATCATCTCGTTGCTAATACCATCGTTCAATAGTGCAAACTGGTTGAGCGCTTGTACCACTTCTGGGCAACTGTGGCAAGATAGCGACACGTAAGTTTGAAACTGTAGTGGCTTATTAAAACGCTTAATCAGCTTTTGAATACTTTCATCCAATTTTAGCGTATGACCACCCGCTTGCAAAATAGCCAAAATCAGCGAGGTAAATTCATGACCACCGGGGATGCCACTAAAGACGATACCCGTATCAGTCAATGCACCATCGACATGACTGACTACTTTAAAGCTAATTGGACTTGGTAAGCTATCATCAGTTGCTGTTGCATCAAAATTGATTTTATCTGTGGTGCCAGCGATTTTAGTCAAAAAATCAATCAACTCAGCACGCTTACTATGTTCGCCACTACCCAATACAAAGGTAATTGGACGAGTCATTTTTTCGCTGTAACTTTTGATGGCATCTAATAAACTTTTATCTATCATGTTTGTTCCTCATCATTACTGGATATGTAACGGCAACTGTCATGTTGCTCGTTCAAATATAGACTATTTGGTATTAATAATTTTATCTAAAATATTATAGGCCATAATTTTATGTCCTTTGATGTCTCTATTATCATAGGTTCTGAGGGTTTCGGCAAGCTGAGAAACTCAAATCTTATGTTTTATAAAACCAATCATTAATTATTATTTTAAATTAAATTTCAATATACATGTAGATTATTCTCATGGTAACAAGGCTATTTTTTCGCTACAATCAAATGAGGCTAATAGGAAAAACTCTTATTTCCCTCGTTGCAGATTGTCTTTTATGCAAGTTTATCAAAGACGCTTTCTGCTACTATTAGGTCTTATCCATATTGAGCTAAATAGTGTTTTGGCTTAATAAAATCAAGTCTCAAAATCATAGCAATTCATCAAAACAATCTTACGACCATGCGCGGGTGCTTACTGCAAACTTGCGCTTCATAACAAGGATGACAACATGAGAAAGACTGATACATGGCAAGATAACAAAGACATTATTGCTGAGCTTAAGCTAAAAGACAGTCATTTTGCGACGATCTTTGATGAGCATACCCAGCTAGATCAGCAGATTAATCAGTTGGATAAAAACTTGGTGACACACACCAGTCGCGATGAAGAAATTGAACTGATGAAACGACGAAAACTGCATTTAAAAGATGAGATTTATAAGATAATTGATAAAAATAAACTACAATCTCATGCTTAGCGCTTCACTTATTATCACGATGCATGAATAAAAACACTTATTGATAAATAACATAAAAAGACCCCATCAACTTATGCTGATGGGGTCTTCATTTATAATGCTGATTTAACTCAAAGTAGGATATACAGCACTACAAATATCTAAAGTATTGAGCCAGTTCGTTAAATCAAGAGTTAGATTTTACCAACAAGATCAAGACTTGGTTTTAGCGTTTCTTGACCAGCTTCCCAAGCGGCTGGGCAAACTTCGCCATCGTTTTCACGAACATATTGGGCTGCTTTTACTTTACGTAGCATGTCTTTTGCACTACGGCCAATACCACCAGCATGAATCTCAGCAACTTGAATCAAGCCGTCTGGATCAACTAGGAATGTACCGCGTTCAGCCAAACCTGCTTCTTCGATCATGACGTTAAAGCCACGAGTGATGCGGCCAGTAGGATCACCGATCATTGGGTATTGTACTTTACCGATCGCTTCTGAAGAATCATGCCATGCTTTATGCGTGAAATGAGTATCAGTAGATACTGAGTATACTTCTACGCCCAAACCTTTAAGCTCGTCATAATGAGCCGCCATGTCTTCAAGTTCAGTTGGGCAAACAAAGGTAAAGTCAGCTGGGTAGAATAAAAAGATTGCCCAGTTGCCTTTTACATCTTCTGAAGTGATGGTTTTGAATTCACCATTAACGTACGCATCAGCTGAAAATTCTGGGATTTCTTGATTGATAATAGACGCCATGATTGGCTCCTTTATAGTTAATTAATAGTTAAGTTGATTGAAATTTCTTGGTATGATTGTTTCTATTAAGCCTTTACTGCTTTGGGCCACCTGACAAACTATACGCGAATTCTATCGTTAATCCAGTTAAAAGTTTTTAATGTGATGTTTTGTTTTATTAAACTTGTTAAACTATTCTCTCTACTTTTTATCATCAGTGCATTATGCGTAAGCCACTATAGAGCATGCGTCAGTCACTATACAGCCGTTAGGTTACGTTAAGATGACATCGAGTTTGGATATCGAATTGTTACACCCAATGAATCAGCATAATATATCACGTTAAAAACCCATTAATAGAGAGGTTTTATGATTACTTTACGTCAACTTGAGTTTGCTTTAGCCGTGGCTAAACACCGTCACTTCAAACGTGCAGCTGAAGACTGTAATATCTCGCAATCGGCACTGAGCTTGGGTATTGCCGAGTTAGAAAAGCAACTGGATACGCAGATTTTTGAGCGTAATAATAAGCAAGTATTGATTACCCCTATTGGTGAAGACATTTTAACACGGGCGCAGCGAGTTTTTTCTGAAGTCAATGATTTGACCACACGCGCCCATAGCCATCAATCGCCGCTGGCGTATCCGATGACTGTCGGTATCATTCCAACGATTGCGCCTTATCTACTGCCAAAAGTCTTACCTGCCCTGCGAGCCAATTATCCAGAATTTCGTATGACCATCGTTGAGCAACAAACGGAGCGCTTACTTGAGCAAGTGCGTTACGGTCATATTGATACGGCTATTATTGCGCTGCCTTATGCGGTCGATGGTTTGCACAGCTTTGAGTTTTGGAGCGAGGATTTCTTTGCCGTATTCCCAAAAGATGATGTGCATGCCAAGCTTGAAACCATCAACGCTGATGAGCTGGCAACCGCCAACCTCATGCTGCTCGGCGAAGGGCATTGCTTGACCGATCAAACCCTTTCTGTCTGTCATTTTGACCGTGCACAGATGAAATCAAGCTTTTCAGATGCCAGTCTAAACACCCTTATACAGATGGCACTTGCCAATATGGGGACGACATTGGTGCCAGAAATGGCACTCGACCAGCTGCATCTGCAGAATCAAAATGCGGTAGCCGTACCATTAGCAGAAAAAGGGCCACACCGCCATATTGCTTTTGTCACCCGTCTAAATTATGCCCGTGTCGATGATGTCAATTTATTGGGTAAAGTGTTTAAGCAAGCCTTTGAAGATGCTGCTAATAAAGAATAATCTGTTGGTTGTAAATTGTCAGCAATTATCAAACGAAGGTTAACGATGGAAGATTTGTCGCAACTAAATACTGAGCTTGGTACGATTTTTACGCAGCATTTATCCGCTATGAGTAGCCATATCACGCTAGAGCAAGTGAGCATACTTTGGCAAAATATCGCCATACGATATAACGAGCCGCAGCGTGTTTATCATAGCTTGCAGCATATTCAGCAGTTGTTTGGGCAGTTCGATCAGGTTAAGGATAATTTGCATGAGCCGCATATCATTGCGTTAGCACTGTTGTATCATGATGTGATATATGAGCCGACGCACTCAGATAACGAGCTTAAAAGTGCAGAATATGCAGTAGAGTCATTAACTGGTTATTTAAGTGCGGAGCAATGCCAACATATCTATGCGCTGATTATGATGACGGCTAGTCATCAAATTGAGAAATGGTCAGACGAGGCTAAAGAGAGAGGAAAATACAGCGATGCCGCTTATTTACTAGATATGGACTTAAGTATTTTAGGGGTATCTTGGTCGGTGTATGAACACTATGCTCACGCTGTACGCCAAGAGTATGCGCATGTCTCAGATGGTGATTATCGCGTCGGACGCATGGCAGTGTTAAAAGAATTACTGGCGCATCCAACGCTTTATCTGACGGATTATTACTATGCACGTTTAGAGAAGCAGGCTCGAAAAAATATTGAGCACGAAATTACGCTTTTACACGCATCTTAATAAACAGCTCACTGCCCTGCCGTGCAGGATGTGAATTATAGCTTGGCTCCATGATTTCAATATCAAAACGCTGCTCAAAACGCCGCTGATATTCAGCTTTTGTACCGCCAAACGGTGGTTCTTCTCGTCCAAAGTCTTTATCAAAGAGCAAACCAATCAGCTTACCATTCGGTTTCAGTAACGCTGCCATCTGCTGCACATACTCGTCACGGCGTGATGGATTTATCGCACAAAAAAACGTCTGCTCAAGCACCCAATCAAACTGATGCTGCTCAGGCGATAACTCAAAAAAGTCGGCACAGATTAAATGCTCAACTGGAAAGTCAGGATAACGCTCAGCAAACGCTGCAATCGGCGCTGGGGCAAAATCAACCAAGGTGACATTGGTAAACCCTTGCTCATGTAAATAACCTACCTCGTAAGCATTACCCGCACCCGGCACTAGAATCGCTTGCTCTTTGGCAGATTCGGGCAGTTGGTCAATATAGGCTTTGAGCGGTGGCGATACCTGTCCCATGTCCCAACCGATACTGTCTTGCTCATAACGCTGCTGCCAAAACTGCGCTTGATTGACATTTTCCATATGACATCCCTGTAGACAAACTTATTATTTAAACGACACGGTTTATATCGTTATGTCTTATCATATCAGGCTTATCAGAACGTGTCTCATTTTAAAGATGGTGTTAAAAATGAGAACATGACGATTATGGATATTATTTAAATGAATCGTTTAATCTAATTTTCCTGTCTTCCCTGCCAGCATATCGTGCCAATGCTGATAATCAGGCATTGCGGTTGCGACCGTTTGCCAAAAGGCACGACTATGATTAGCATGGTGTAAATGACACAGCTCATGGACGATGACGTATTCGGTGCACGCAATAGGATAAGCAGGCAGATACACAGACAACCAAATTCGGCGCGCACGCGTGTTACAACTGCCCCAGCGCGTATGCATTTTTTTTAGGCGTATCTCATTGGCTGTCGCACCGACAATCGGTTGCCACTTTGCAAATAATGCAGATATCGCTTCAGAAAGATGTTGCCGATAATAGGCAAGTTTTTCATCATGGTTTAAAGTGAACGATTGCTCTACACCCCACAATGGCAAGGTACTATCAGCAGTTAAAGCTTGCGCTAAAGGAAGTTGTTGCCGTTTATACTGCTCTAATACTTGCGGATGGTTTGCTATCGCCCATGACACGCGTTTCATCACAGCCTGCGCAGCTTGGGCTGGGCTAATAAATAGTGGTACAGATACCAGTAATTGATGTGGCTTTAAACGGAAATTGATATTTTTCACCCGCTTTTTGCTGATATGTAGCTCAATACCTGCTTGCGCCAAATGCTGTATCGATTTTTCTAATAAGCGAGACTGATATGCTGGCGGCACATTCATGCTCATAGCGCTTGCAGATGATTATCAAACGACATCATATGGCATTGACTGTCTTTAACGATAGCTTGATTTGTAGTGACGATATCTGAGTTCGGTATAGATAAATCATTGACCGTTAATCTGGTCAATTGACCTTGCCCATCACTAACGATGAAAGCTGATTGCTCATCATGATTGGCTGTATTATTAGTACTTTGCCGCAAAAACACTGCTGCCCCTGCACAATCTGGTAGGCTAACGTCATTTATTAAGGTGCGAGTGTTTAAATCATAAATCGCTGCACAACCGCCAATTGGTGTGGTCACGCATAGTAGGTCACGCGCACTATCGACCACTACACTGGCGATATACTGATGAAAGCGCTGCCATTGATCATTTGGCATAATAAGGGGTTTAAAATCCGTATCACCACGCTTATGGGTCAATACTAACGGCACATTGATATGCTTTTCGCCTTGGAATTGAATGCCTATCATCACCGTTCCATCGTCATGCATGGCTAGGTGACGCACGCTCATTTGATTGTGCTCAGGCATAATCTGCTCAAGTAAAGCACCAGTATGACGATTAAGGTAAACCAATGAAGGACACATGCTGTCTAGATTTAGCTCTTCACGCGACGCTTGCTCGGTTTTGATACCGCCGTTAGCGATCACTAACGTCTCGCCATCAGGATGCATAATCAGCTCATGCGGACCGATACCATGCGAGTTGTACTCTGCTATTTTTTTATAATTATCGTAAGCATCGTAGATACCGATTTTACCATCCAAACTTATGGTGTCATTCTCGGTCACATACAGCAATTCACCATCTAGGCTATAACAAGCGTGTCCATAAAAATGACGGTTGTTTGCAGCGTTAATGGCGAATTTTACTTGTCCTGTCGCAGTATCAAGCACCCAGAATTTTTCACTAGGACGACGACCTATCACCACGACGTCACGACTGCTATGATTCTTCACCGTACTATCTTGATCACTAAGCACAGGCTGAACGACAATATCATGGACACGTTCAGGCATGGTCGTTTGCCAAACGATTTGTCGCTCAGCATCAATACCGACCACACCAAAATCATTATCATCACGCTGATCATCATTTGCTAAGGCGCTATTTTTTGGCATAGACGCCACGCCGCTAACCCAACAAATGGGTCGGGTCAGTACGGTGGTGGTATGTGCCGCGCTAAAGTCAGCGACACTATGATGATTGGTATTATTCCTATCATCTAGCGATAAATAATAAGCGTGTTGCCATGCAGTAGCGGCTTGCTGACAAGCGTAACTAAACCGTGCTAGCTGGGGTGTTGGTGTAGAGGTTAACGACTGCAACTGCGAACGTATGCCTATGACATAATCCTGCAAGCGGGCATCAGGCTGACGCTGCTTGCGATAACGATGATGAATACCGACAAGCGCTACAGTACCCATTATAGTAGAAAGCATCGTCAATGCTGATGTTGCCAGCAGCTCATTATTAGACTGCTTATCTTCTGGCTGCGGCTGTGATTTATTTGCTGTCTTAGTATCGATAGAGTGCATTTTTTAATCGCCATCAGTACTGTTAAAGCCCACACGGATACCCAGCGCCGGAATCAATTGGCGCTTAATAAGACGTGTAATAGTTGTGAGGTGATCATACAGCTCTTGTTGAGTGGCTTTATCGGCAGTCCCTAAGTCTTCTGGCATTTGCGCTAATAGTGTGGTGGCATCAGCAAGCGCGGTCGATAAATTATCCGCGACTTCATTTTCATTATTGCTGCCCAAAATAGCGGTCAAAACGGGATCCGTCAGTACTTCATTCAATGTCGCCAATTTAGCATTGATAATGGCACGGCTTTGCTCTGCGGTAGCGGCTGGCAAATGACCTTTTGCCTTTCCTGTTAAGCCTAACGGTTGATCGATGGCATTAGACTTCATGGTCTCAACCAACGAGAGTAAAGAATTAAACCATTGATTCAATCCTTGATCGCTGTCAGCCGTTTTATCAATGGCTAATAGATTAGTGGCATTTTGCTGCCAGTTTTTCTCAATATCTTTTAAGCGTGTGCTCAAAGCACTGCTTGCACTCATCACATAAGCACATTGAGCAGCATCCAGACTGTCATTGGCATATAACGCTTCTTCTAATCCTGGCACCCCTTGCACGATGGCGCTCTCGTTAGCCAATTGCTCGGCGGTGAGCTTAGGATTGGCAGCGATTAGATCGGCAACGCCACTGTGTACCAGACCGCGCTCATCAGGATAGTAATTGATATATAAATTACTCATGCTGGCGGTCGCTGGACCAAAGTTAATCATCTCAGCGCCTGCCCATGCTTGTGCAAGCACTAGCCATTGATCGCGCAGTGCTTGCAGCTCATCACCGCTGACTGGTGCTTGCTGACAATGCTTTTGTGCCAAATCATGCAATAAATCACTCTGTTTTGCGGCATCCGCATAGGCTGGAATGACAATGTCATTTGCCACATGGGTCAAATAGGTCTTTTCGGTCTCGGCACTAATATCGACAGCGGTAATTTTATCTCCACTACTATCTTTTTCTGCTGCGCTTGTAGATGCCGCCTTGTCTTGCGCAACTTTTTGGCTATCTACTTCTGGCGCTTTATTGTCATCAGCAGGTTTGACGCAGCTGATCAGCAAGCCTGCGCTTAAGGCCGATAAGGCCATCGCTAAAGCATGGTTTATTTTCATAAATTTCTCAATATTATTATCAATAATGGTTTAAATTCTAATCTTTATAAGCTCTGATCTCTAGTGTTTGATTGGGCGGATAACCTTATCAACACTTACTTTCTCAGTTATTACTCAGTCATTTAGCATAGATAAATGACCTTATCTCTATAATGACTGTAAGAACGCATTCAATTCAGAACGACCTTGTTTGTCGAGTTTGAGTACTTTTTGCTGTTGCTTTTGGGCTTCACCGCCGTGCCATAGCACCGCTTCCATCAACGTACGGGCGCGACCATCATGCAAAAATGTTGCTTGTGGATCAACCGTTTGTGCCAGACCAATGCCCCATAAAGCAGGCGTACGCCATTCATAAGAATTGGCTAAAAACTCAACTTGGATATTTTTTGCGGGTAATTTCCCAGCAATCGTGCGATCGGCAAGATCATCACCCATGTCATGTAATAGTAAATCTGTATAAGGATAAATCACTTGTCCATGCTGCTCAAGATGGTCATCGTCAGTTTTTGGCAATTGATATCTTGGCGTATGGCAACTTTGACAACCCATATCATAAAAGCGTTTTTTGCCCGCTAGCACTAGCGTATCGTCAGCATCACGCCGATGCGGTACTGCCAAATTGCGTGTATAAAACTCCACAAACTTAGCCACTTCATCATTGACTTCAACAGGCGGCTTGCCATCGCCTTGCTCATCAGCCCCAGTCGTCGCATTCATACAAGCCGTCTGTGTCGGCATACAGGATTCATGAGGACGTATATTTGAGGTCAAGCCCATATCTTCATTAAAAGCACTTTGGTTTTGAGTAATCAGCTTAGTTTGCCCAGCTTTCCAGCCAAAGCGTCCAAGAGCATGCTTGCCAGTCTGTGGATCCATGACCCAATTGAACTTGCCACTGATATCGCCATTCGTACTGTTTTTATTATCAACCGCTTGTTTTTTAATAGCTTCATCCGGTATTTGCTCAAGTAATCCAAGCCCAATCATCGGTAAAGCCACTCGCGGCGACACCATCAAATCATCATCAAATGCACCATAACCCGGTTTGGTTAAATTAAAGGTGGGCGCACGCAATGTTTCGATATGACCATCTGCAAAAGTAACAGGCTTATCTGTCCACTGCACCGCAATTCTGGCTTCAGCAGGCACACCTTGGATGCCTCGATCTTGTAGCTGACCACCATACATAGGATGAACGACTTTTTCGATAAGTGAGTTTTGCAGTTGCTGACGCTGCTCATCGGTGGTCGCTGGCATCGCAAGGCGAATAAGCAAGCTATCGGCATCGTCATCACTGGTCATAGGTGCATGACCGCGACCGTCCTTGACATGGCACGACTGACAGGCAGCAACATTGAACAATGCGCCCAGACCATCGCGGCTGTCAGTGCTGGCAGGGGCAATCACCCACGGTTGCCGAAAGAACGCATTACCAATAAAGAAATGCCCTTTTCGTGATGCCGTCAAGTTTGATGAAGGTTTAGAGTAACTCTCAGCGCTGCTAATACTGATTCCTGTATCACCACCTTGCTTGACCTCTTGCGGATCAAAGCTTGCCAATTGCTGCATTGGTACGCCAGCGAGCGTTTCGATGGTTTGCAGGCGTTCAGGTGTTAGCGTTGGGCTGTCAGCATTATTAATGGCAGATTTTTCGTTTTCAGAAACGTCATCAGACACACCGTCCGTCGGCTGACAAGCACTAAGGGATAGCACACATAGAATACCAAGCATTGGCTTTAACAGGGTGGTTTTGCTGACAAAAGGCGCATAAAAAGAGGCAGGGGTTTTGGTTTTGAAGATATTTGTGGTGTTCATCGTGGTGTTCATAAAGAGTACCTTAGTTCTAATCTAGAACCATTAAAATCGCATGCTATAAAGTGTTTCACTTCTAGTCGATAAGGTACAGCGATGTACTGACCTATCAGGCTATTTTAATATGGTAAAAAAAACACGCTGCCAACGGTAGTCGACAACGTGTGTATTATACCTAAATTATTTTTCCATGAAAATAATTCTCATTAGCTTATAACGACTTGTCAGGCATTATCGATCAATGCTATGTCGGTCAATACTATGTCAATCACTGCTATGCTTGCTGTTAAGCCAGTAAATTCGTGATCGGTTAAAACTGCGAACCTGCGTCAGCATCTAAATTGTCAATACCGACCGCTTTTGCCGCATTTTCGATACCAGCTGTCAGCTCTTGTAGGCTAGTGATACTATTTTCAATCCAGCTACGACGGGTATTTTGCTCTTCAGCTGAAATACCTTGTTTGCTTACTTGACCAGCGGTGGCAATCATTTGATCAACTTTGATGCCTTCTTTTTCACCTTTTTCAACAATCACATTAAAGGCGGCTTCTACCTTAGCAAAGTCAGTCGCCAATTTATCAGCCGCTTCTTTGTTGTTGGTATCGACGAGGTAGTTTTTAACACCATAACCACCAACGCTCTTACCAGCGACTGTCTTATAGTTGCCGTTAAAGACATTTTGGATACCACGGGCATTGTTGGCATAGCTTAGATGGGTCAAATCACTGAAGCATTCGTGCTCATCTTCGGTAGAGCCCGTTACAAACGCAACCTGTATACGCTCAGAAGCAAGCTCACCCAATGCTAGGCTACCCATCTGATACATGATTTGGCGTAGACCATTATCGTATTTGCGAGCCATCAGGTCGCTACGTAAGGTATTCTCACTCTCAGGCTGCCACTCAGCTTCCATTGCAGTCAAATCATCAACCAATAATTGAGTCGCTGCTTTTAAGAACGCGCCACGACGCTCACATATACCAGCATCTTCATTGACCGTCTCACCGCTGGTACATTGACCCGCTTCAGTCGCATAATCAGTCACTGGACGATTGCCTGCACCCTCGCCAACACCGTTGTTATCTTGTCCCCATAGCATAAACTCAATCGCATGGTAGCCGGTCGTCACATTGGCTTCACTGCCACCTATCTCATTCATTTCTGCTAATAGCTCAGGAGTGATAGTACTGGTATTTTGTTTGATACTACCGACCGTAATGCTATCGCTATTGATGATATTGTCTTGGCTATTGTATTCACCTTCATAACCATCACTAACGTAATCAATCAGCGCCTCATCAAGTGGCCAAGCATTTACCTGTCCTTCCCAACCATCGATACTACCGAGTGCTCGTTTATCATTGGCTGTCACAAAACCTTCATCAAAACGGAAGATCTCAGTTTGCGAATACGGCTGGCGCGCGGCTTTATACGCCGCTTTTGCCGCATCAAGGTTTGCTTGGGTTGGTGTTGTCACATAGGTCTCTACTGCTGTTTGCAGGACTTTAGCAGTATCTAGCGAATCTTTATAGGCCGCATGCGCCATGTTGGCATAGCTGATCATAAGTCTATCGGTATAAGCTTGATCAACCGCTGATAGTTTCGTCGTATCTGCAGCGGTTGTGTCTTGCACCGCTGTTTGCGTATCGGCGGTAGAGTCTGTGTCTTCCTTGGCTTGCTTGGTACAACCCGACACCATTAACAACCCTGCAAGCACAGCAGCTAAAGTAGTTGGTAAAATCTTACGGCTCGTTACTGTGGTAATCGTCATACATATCCTCAAAAAGTATCGCAAAAGAAAAATGGGCTTTGAATAAAGAGCATTAGGGCATATCCTCATTTTAAATAATGCTGATAAAAATGAGATGAATGACAGTCAAATGAGAAAAACAGCACACATAATATCAAGATATTGACCAGAATTTGATACTATTAGACAAAATTTAGCTATTTTTGGTCCATTTAGAAAAGCCTCAAATGAACTGACAACCTACCCTAGTATCGCCACAATAACAAAGCTTTGTAAATTATAGTGTTATTGATAATCATTATCAATATTTAATTGATATTAATATAACCATTTAGCTAACGATTGTCTTATAAATAGAAACACCAAAAATATTTTAATATTGATTTAAAACTAACGGAATTCTCATACCTAAAATCATTTTCAACTTGAAATCTAAATATCAGGCATAAAAAAAGGCCAGTTTATCACTGACCTTTTTTAACACTATAATGACAGCTAGACCATCGTATGAATTAACGTACGTTGTTTGGCGCATTGATGGTTAATTCAACACGGCGGTTTTGCTGACGACCATACTCGCTGCTGTTATCAGCAACTGGGCGAGACTCACCATAAGCGACGACATTGATACGACTAGAAGCCACACCGCGTGCGCTTAAATAGTTCGCTACTGCGTAAGCACGATCGCGTGACAGTTTCATGTTATAAGCATCAGAACCTTTGCTATCAGTATGACCAGCAACCGTTATCGTGTTTTGGTTATACTCATTTAGCGTTGATGCAAGCTTATCAAGCGTTGGTCTAAATGATGGGTTTAAAGACGCATCATCAAATGAGAAAGTGATGTTGCCTGGCATTACTAGGTCAATATTACCATTCGCATTTGGCGTAACGGTTACACCCGTACCAGCCATTTGCTGCTCAAGCTGCTTGGCTTGACGCTCCATGTAGTAACCAACACCAGCACCCAAAGCTGCGCCAATCGCGGCATCACGACCTGTGTTATCACCACCTGTTGCTTTTGAAATTGCGCCGCCGCCTAAAGCACCTGCCAATGTACCGATAGCAGTTTTGTTCAAGCGTTGTTGTCCAGTGTTTGGATCAGTAGCACAACCGCTAAGAGCTAGACCTGACGCTACTGCTGCAATCATTAATGTATTACGCATAATATTTCCTCTTAAGTTTAAAAAATTATAGACAAACAAAGTGTGCTTTTTATAAATATTTTCTGTTAATTCCATCTAAATGCTTAATATACACTCGTCATTATTATGGCAATTACAATCTAATCATGTGTAATATTTTGTCACACCTGTGTATGAGAAGTGCAGAATGATTTAATGAGACTTTCACAGTGATTGGATACGTTTGTGTTCTCACTTTTAACTATCCATTAGCGCAAGGTGTTATCACAAGTCACGTTTACACTCGTACACTCTGAACCGTTTCTGCTAAAATTGTGCAATAAAACTGGCAATGAATCATTTATATACTAATAAGACTGACCGAAAAGGATTTAGCATGCGATTGACATCTACTATTCGAAAAATACACGAACGCAACCCTAAATTAGGCAAAGCCGTTTCACTTGCGACAGCGACTGGGGTTATTGCAGCCAACAGCTTCGGTGGTAGTATTCCCTTATGGTTAATGGGTGTCGGCAAAGTCATCACTGGTGCTCCTATCGCAGACAAAGCGGTGATCAAAATCGCGACTTATTGGATCAGTAGCAACAGTGCCTTGATCGATGACATGTTGCCACGTAAAGATTGGCGCATCAGCTTACCCGATGACGTGCACATCAATGGCAAATATTTGCTGGTCAGCAATCATCAGTCTTGGGTCGATACCAGTATCGTGCAGTACATTAGTGAAAAACGCTTGCCATTGACACGGTTTTTTACCAAATTTGAACTGATTTACATTCCAATTGTGGGTCAAGCCTTTTACTTTTTAGACTTCCCAATGATGCGTCGGCATTCTAAAGAAGCCGTCGCTAAAAACCCTGCTCTACAAGGCAAAGACATCGAAGAAGCCAAACGCGCCTGTGCCCTGTTAAAAGACAAACCTTTTACTTTATTGAATTACTTAGAAGGCACGCGTTTCACCAAAGCCAAACATGCAAAGCAACAGTCTCCTTATACGCATTTATTGAAGCCACGGGCAGGCGGCCTATCTTTAGCCATTAACGCGCTAGGCGAAGACATCGATGGCATGCTAGATATGACCATCGTTTATCCTGATGGTGTGCCGAGTTATAGTGATTTGTGGAAAGGTAACATCAAGCGTTTGGGCGTCGATGTGCGTTATATTGAGATGCCTGATGCATTATTTAACGATATTAAAAATGGTGGTTACGAAAATGATGACGCGGTAAAATCTCAAATGTTTGATTGGGTAGAGCAAATTTGGCAGCAAAAAGATCAGCGTATTACCGATATGTTGGCTGAGTTTGAAACAAACCCTAAAGCTCCGAATGCTTAGAGACATCGTTAACAGAGCCATGGCAGACAACAGTGAATTAATTTAAGTCGTTTTAAAACTACGATTGAGCGCTGTTGTTTAAAATGCTAATGCTAGATGTCAATTCGTAAATGCTAACTGTAAATCCCAACTCGTAAATGATAATGCGTAATTATAATGAAAGATGGGTTGTTTTTTGGCTCTATTCATTGATAATGTGAATAGTCATGAGCCCATGACTTTTTGACCGTTAGTGACTTGATAGCTCTGTAGTATTTGAGCCGCTTGTTTTTCGTGCTATTTATCATTTATAAGGTTTGACTGTGCCCGCTTCCTCTTCTACTAGCCTGCCTCTAGACTCAGCGCCTGTATCCAATCAGCCGCCTGATAATACGCTGCCACCGCCAAACCGACCAACGCCAAATCGCTTAAAACTCACTTACGATATCGTGATGATTATTGCCATCAGTATCGATCTATTATTGATTAGTATTGATGCTATTTTGATGAGTAGCTTTAGTAGCAATGCCGCAGGATGGCTCAGTATTAGCGATGCTCTCAACTGGTATCAAAATACCTTACATGAGCCTTTGCGTACCGCTGGTGGATTTTTTACCCTATTTTTGATCTTTGAGCTACTGCTACGTTGGGCGATTGCGATTAAACAAAACGTCTACTATCGCTGGTTCTTTTTTCCTTTTGTCCATTGGTATGAAGTATTGGGGTGCTTTCCGCAGCTGCGTGCCTTACGTTTATTCCGAGCGGTCATCATTGGGCGACGCTTATACCAGCTTGGTTACCAAGTGCTGCCGCAGCCATGGATCAATCGGATTAGGTTCTATATCGACTTATTACTAGAAGAGCTGTCCGACCGCGTTATATTGACGACTATCCAAAACTTTCGGCAGCAACTGACCGATCCTAAAACGCATAAATCTTTTATTGAATCAACGATAACTCGTAATCGTAACGAGATTGAGGCAGCAGTGCTGTCGATACTGCGCACAGAGCTAGCACCAAAACTACAGGAGTTGACGGCATCATCAGGTGGCGGCAGTATATTAGCCAGCGAGATGGGCAATGCTATTGAAGAGGGTTTAGCCAATACGCCTGAGCTGCGTCGCTACCTACGCATGATACCGATTGCCGGTAGCTTGATTGAATCACAGCTGCAACACGTCGGTCACAATATAGGTGAAAACGTCGTTTACGCACTGAATAAACGCCTTCTAGACCCCGAACGCCTCGATTCATTGATGGTAGCGATTGCCAACGGCATTGCCAGTATCGATACGGATAATACTGCGTTAGATACCTTGATTTCGAGTATCATTGATGACAGTTTGACTGAATTTGAAGCGCAGGTAAAAGTGCAGCAGTGGAAGCATCAAGAGATGCTTCATCTATAATCCATACTGCTAATAGCACGCCCAGCCTACAAAAAACTAGACTTGGCAAGCAAATGAATGGTATGACTCGATAATAAAAACAACACCGTGAATACAGCGACAGAATTATCTCTTGAGGATTTATATATGACAGTTTCAGACAACGACAGCCAAGGCTCGATCGCCGCGCCAGCATTACCAGCATTGGCATTTTATGGCAAGATGCTGACTTTTTCACGTTTGCAATTTAGCACAGATGATTTAAGTGCGATAGACGCTCAGCTTGCCGCAACGCTTAGTAATAAATCTAGCAATATCCCGATCCTTATCGATAGCGAGGTTGAACAAGATCTCTCAGCATTGGTAGAGCTTTTATGGTCGTGGGGCTTACAGCCTATTGGCGTCGTGACTGGTACACTAGATGCGCAAGCCCGTGAGCAGCGATTGGCCATCTTCCCTGCTGATGGCAAACGTATTGAGCGTATATTACCTAGCAAGAAAGCTGCAACTCAAGTGAGTAAAGCTCCCGATGATAAACATACAGAATCAGCCAGCACCAATTCAGACAGTAACAATTCAGACATTAACGATGATACTGCAGCCATCAGCGAGTCAAATACAGAAACAACGATAGCAAACGCCACAGCAGAGACACTGGTGAGCGCTGAGCATATTACCAGCCTAATTTACGATCAAATGCTACGCTCAGGACAAAGCCTGAATCACGTGGGCGGTGATTTGATTTTGACCAATAGTGTCAATAGCGGGGCGGAAGCGATTACCGATAATAGCTTGCACGTTTACGGTCGTGCCCAAGGTCGCTTGGTTGCTGGCGCTACTGGTGACAAAGATGCCCGTATTTTTTGTCAAGTTTTTAACCCTTCTTTGGTGTCAGTGGCGGGAACTTATTGCTTACGAGACAACTTACCTGAGCACGTGATTGACAAATCTGTACAAGTAAGATTTGTAGAAGGTGAAGGCTTAGTATTTACGGTAATGGATGACGCTTAAATCTTTTACCGTTAAGAACGATAAATTCATTCATGATTTTTATAAATGTAAACAGGCTAAGCCGATTTTCATCATACATGACGCTTATTAAAAAACGTTTATTAGAAAATCTCAACAGTAGACGTTTAGACAGCGCACTTAATATTATAGTAAGTTTATTTAACAAAACTGTTCTATGATGAATCGCTAGCTCTGCCACTATCTACACTACTCGTCAGCGTCTATTTTATTATTCACAATAAGCAATATTGACCAACAAATTCTAGGTAGCACCGCTTTGTGATCCATATATAAGCTGTTTTTCTGCTTTACTATGGACGTGCTATAAATTTTTGTTTATTTATGCTAGGCTACCTTCGCAGGTAGTGTATATATAGCATGTGAATAATGTGCAATTGCGCTATTTTTTTATATAAAAGATATCCCATTGATTCATAGGAGTGTGCCATTGTGGCGAAGATAGTTGTAATCACTTCAGGTAAAGGCGGTGTGGGCAAAACCACGACAAGTGCCTCTTTTGCCGCAGGTTTAGCATTGCGTGGCTATAAGACAGTCGTTATCGATTTTGATGTGGGTCTACGTAATCTAGACTTAATCATGGGTTGTGAAAACCGAATTGTTTATGATTTTGTTGATGTCATCACTGGTAGCGCACGCTTGTCGCAAGCACTGGTCAAAGACAAACAGCTTGAAAACTTGTATATCCTACCCGCCAGTCAAACGCGTGATAAAGACGCCCTGACAGACGAAGGGGTGGCAGAGGTCATGTCTGAGCTGTCTAAGCAGTTCGACTATATTATCTGTGATTCACCAGCTGGTATTGAGCGCGGTGCACAACTCGCCATGTATCATGCTGATGAAGCGATCATCGTCACCAACCCTGAGATTTCTTCAGTGCGTGACTCAGACCGTATTATCGGTATCTTGCAAAGCCAGACCAAAAAGGTTGAAGAAAACCAAGGCTCTGTACGTGAGCATTTGATTATTACTCGTTATAATGCTGAGCGTGCAGCAGCCAACGAGATGATGGACATTGATACCATCTCAAATGATATCCTAAAAGTTCCGTTACTTGGGGTTGTTCCTGAAAGTCACTCAGTGCTTGAAGCATCTAACCATGGTGAGCCTGTCATTCATTATACCGATTCAGTTGCTGGTCAATGTTATGATGACATCGTCGCCCGCTTCTTAGGTGAAGAACGCCCACTACGTCATATTGACGTGAAGAAAAAGAGTCTATTACAGCGCTGGTTTGGAGGTCAATGATGACGAAGAAAAAAGGATTTTGGAGTAGCCTATTTGGTACTGACGACAGTGGTAGCGCAGGTAGCGCTAATATGGCTACTGAGCGTCTTAAGGTTATCGTTGCGAGCGAAAATCGCTTAAACAACCGCTTAACAGCTGATCGTATCGAAAAAATGAAACGTGAGATTTTAGAAGTGGTCAACAAATATGTTAATGGCGTACAGATTGATGATGTGAATATCAATCATCGTTCTGAGGACAGCCTAGACGTATTAGAGATGAATATCAGTCTACCTGAACACAAAAAATAAGCGCTGTCTTAGAAAAACAAAAAAGCCCTAAGTATCATCACTTAGGGCTTTTTTATATTGCATGAAATAGTAGGTTTACCTATAGCAGCCTACGATTATTTTGATACTATTATTTTATACGCGCTATCAAATTGTCTTTTTTGACAAACTGATGATATAGAGCAGCACCGATATGAATAAGTGTAAAGGCAATAATGGTCGGCCAAATAATATCAGTATGCAGGTCATTATAAAAGCGTGCCAACCCTCTATCTGGTGTGACAAATACAGGGATTTGAAACAAGCCAAAAATATCGACGGGGCGTCCCCCATAAACGGACATCAGCAAACCAGCTATTGGCATTGCAATTAATAAGGCATATAAGCCAAAATGCGACAGTTTAGAGGCTAATAACTGCCACTTTGGCATCGGTACAGGTGGCGGCGCCTTAATAAATACACGATTAAGCACCCGTGCTATCATCCAACATAACACACTAATACCAAACGCTTTATGCAACCCAATATAAAGATTGTTATCCAAATTATCGTACAACAGAATCATTATCCACGTAACCAACAGTAAAACTGCACTGATCCAGTGAAATATCCGGCTGCTGACTGGCCACTTTGACACATTTGAATTGGTACTATTCATGAGCTTTCCTATTACCCTCATCACTAATTATCTATCATCAATGTTATAGACAAAACAGCCACTTATTCAACGATTAGCAATCATCAAAGTAATTGGATAACCCTATTTCTCTGATAGTAGAAATAAACCCCGATATAAGCGAGAAGCTAACTGTCTAAATCGACCAATTGATGCGCAATTTTATCTAAGTCGGGCACCAAATAAGCCTTATCATCGATCATAACCGTTTGGAAAAGATAGGATAGCATAACGTTTTCATCAAAAGGTAGGGCTGTTTTGTCGCTGTCTATATTATCGGCATGCTTAGGGCTGTTAAATTGCTCAGGAACGTCGATATCTTTGACCTCAGAAATACGCACTTGTCGCTGGTGCAGCTCGCCTGCCGTTTGTAAAGCTAAGCGATGATCGTTAGTATTGCCCTCTAATACAATCATGGTATCTGGCATTTGATCCTGTGGTAGCAGGTGACATACCACTACCTTTTGCTGCTGCCATTCATAGGTTGCCGTGCGCTCATTATAATCATCCACACTCAAAATTAGGCTGCTTGGAATAAGCCAGTCAGGTTGGTCAAATGCTGGCACAATAGTGACATCAAGCATACCGTTATTTGTGGTCAGTAAACTCACTGCCTCAAACGAATGTTTCAAAATTTGCTTCATAAATCGCTCACAATCAGTTAATGCAAAGAGGCTACTACTAATCTTTCATCAATATAGTCTGTTAGTTTTTGTGCTAAATCGGCTGGACTGCCAATAAAACCACAATACCCTGAATCAATAATCGCCTGAGGTTGACTTGGGCAAGCGCTTAAGCTGGGATCTTGCACCCACAATTGACTGTTATTTTCTTGAATGAGATCCAGATACTGCGAACCATCATTACCCATACCAGAAAATATAATATTGATAAGCTCGCTACCATAAACGTCGCTGGTGTTTTTGAGAATCTGACCAATCGCGGGCTTATACTCACCCTCCCAAGCTTGCTCTAGCAATATGACTCGACCGGTAGAGTCACAAACAATCTGTTTATCAATAGGAGCTATAAGACACTGGCCTGCTCTTAAACGCTGCGAAGAAGTAATCACCTGACAATGCCAGTCATTATGGCGATTCAGGATGCGTGGCAGTGTGCCAATCATCGTTTTATTAAAATGGTGCGCCAGTAAAATACATACCGGTAGCGTCGCCGACAAGTTATCCAAAAATTCTTTTATAGCGCTCGGCCCACCCATAGAAGCACCCAAAAATACTACGTAGCGCCAGTCTGCATCAGCATTATCAGGTTTGTGCACGGGTGCATCCATTAAAACGGGTAATGCCAGCATATGTGCCAGCTTACGCTTTAATTTGCGCTGCCATTTGGCATATTGCGGCGCTTCATTTAGATAAGGTGCTTGACTAAAACCCACCAACACCGCAGCAGGTTTAGATGCCGTAGTCGCGGCTACCACACTGTCGTCGTAATCACTATCTATTAGCCAGATGTCAATCGAGGTATCAGAGCGCCCCTGTTTTTCTTGCAGTTGCGCCCGTGACATACAGCCAACAAGGCTAAAACCACAACTGCGTACAGTATCTGAAAAGGCCATACGCTGATGATGGTCTTCTGCCACTACCATCACCTTAATATCGTCCTTGTTTTTTCCTCTTAGCGCCAAGACACGTGCATTATCCTTCATAGGTTAAGCTGACCTTTTGACCCAGTATGTGCTGGATTTTATTAAGTAGCTCTTGTTCTTGGAATGGCTTACCCATGTAATCATTCACACCAATCTCTAGTGCACGCTCACGATGCTTTTCACCTGTACGTGATGTGATCATGATGATTGGGATATGTTGTAAGCGCTTGCTGTGTCTCACTTGAGTAGCCACCTCGAAACCATCCATGCGTGGCATCTCAATGTCGAGCAATATCATGTCTGGTATCATGTCTTGTAATATTTCAATTGCATCGATACCATCTTTTGCCACCGCCACAGTAAACCCTTGGCGCTCTAAGAAACGTGACGTCACTTTACGTACGGTAACAGAGTCATCCACCACTAAAATAGTAGACTTAAACTCTAAACGACTACGTTTAGAATCAGCAGATTGCGAGATATTTTTGACCAACTGCGCATTACGCATCAAAGCAATCAGGTCTAAGATAAGCATTACTGAACCATCGCCCATGATAGTCGCTGCTGAAATACCTGGTAGATTCGATAACTGTTGTCCTAGAGGTTTGACCACGACTTCAATACGTGACCCTGCAATCTGATCAACCTGCAATGCAATATTTTGTCCGCTACGATTCTTAATGATAATGAGTGGCAAACTGGTATTGGTATTAACGACCAGCTCATTCAACTCATTGCCTGATAAAATCTCATTTAAATAACGCACTCGATAATCAACATCTTCAAAGTTTAATGTTGCATCACCTGACTGGTAATAGTCATAAAGCTTCTCTGGATTAATCCGTACCACACGCTCAATCTGTACCAAAGGTATCGCATAATAGCGATCCGCGGCACGCACAACCAATGCATCAGATACCGCAACCGTCAGTGGTAAGCGCATCGTAAAGCGTGAGCCTTTACCCAGCTCTGAAACAACTGATACAGCGCCACCTAATTGACGAATCTCGCTGATGACCACGTCCATGCCCACGCCACGTCCAGAAATCTGCGTCACTTGCTTACTGGTACTCAGTCCAGCATGGAAAATATACTGCATGATATCAAGATCAGTTAGGCTATTATCATTTGCATCAATCAAGCCTTGAGAAATGGCTTTATTACGAACTGCTTCTACATCGATGCCGCGACCGTCATCTATTAACTGAATGACAATCTCACTACCTTCTCGATTTACCTCAAGAGTAATACGCCCACTACGCTCTTTACCTGCTTTTAAACGCGTTGAGGTATTTTCGATACCATGATCGACGGCGTTACGGAGCATATGTTCAAGCGGTGAAGTGATGCGCTCTAGAATGGTTCTATCCATCTCATCATCGGCATTGATGATCGTTAATTCAACAGATTTATTCAGCTCATTGGCAGTTTGTCGTACGATACGCTCAAGACGTGGCGTTAAGCGCGTAAACGGCACCATACGCGAATTCATAAGCCCATCTTGTAACTCGGTCTGTGTACGAGACAGCTGTAATAAAAGGCTTTCACTGTCTCGTGTTTTTTCTAATAAAGTATGATTAATATCAATCAAATCTGAGGCTGACTCTGTCAAAGATTTGGATAACTGATTTAAAGAAGAATATTGATCCATCTCTAGAGGGTCAAACCCTTCATGATTAATCAGCTCATCGTCTATCTGCGACAAGATCTGCGCCTCAAGCTCGATTTCCATTCGACGTAACTGATCAGCCAAGCGCTGTACCGTAATACCCATATCTTCGATACTATTGGTCAAGCTACTCATGCCCATATCGATACGAGCACGGTTGATGGCTGACTCACCAGACAGGTTAATCATATGCTCGATCAAACCACCTGAGATACGAATCATCTCATTATTATTGGCACTCTGATCTTCCTCACCCGTACTGCTGAGCATAGAGGGCATCTCGCTAATATCTTTTGCCAGATACTGTGAGTCTTGCTGTTCTCTAGCAATAAAGAGCGCTTCATGCTGCGATTGTAGGGATTCTTTAGGAATTTGCTTTAAGCTGTCAGGATTTTTACTAAATTGCTGCAATGCCTCAATCAATAGCGCAGGCGTCGGTGGATTGACATGTTGTCTAAGGATAGATATTGCATCAGCAAGCCAGTCATGACTGGCAACCAGCAACTCCAATACTTTTTTGGTAGCAGGACGACGATTATCTACAAAATCTGTATAAACCGATTCCATTTCATGTGCCAGATCAGCGATACCAGCTGCGGTGACCATTCGTGCGCCACCTTTGATGGTATGCAAATCACGCTGCAATGCCTGTAATGCTGTCGTATTATTGGTATCTGTTAAGAACAGTTGCAGATACTTATTACGATTGGTAAGCTCTTCAGCTTCTTCTAAAAACACCGACAATATATCAGGATCTGGCAAACCATTCGCCCATGACTGTTTAATCATCATGTCTAGGCTCAAGGTATCAGATACGTCAGCGCTGAGGTGAGCGTTGTTAGCCACCCTACTTTGTATTTCAGGTTCGAAGTGGGTTTTCGGTATAGGTATGATTAGCTCTACCATTTCTGGCAAGGCTTGGGCTTTTACAAACTGTTGTAGTTGCTCAATCAGCGCTGAGGCAAAAAATGATTTTTTATGATTTACGATATGCAGTACTTGCAACGACATTGTGTCTTGCACTATTTGCATTATTTCAAGCCATTGTGCTGTCGGTATTCTTCGATTCTCTACAAATGCTTCATAGACACTTTCAGCTTCATGGGTCAGATCACCAATACTACGAATACCTGCCATTCGCGCACCACCTTTGATAGTGTGCAGATGGCGCTGTAAAACTTTTAACGCATTAATATTGCTGATATCAGTACGCCACTTATTAAAACTCTCATCCAGCGCGGCATCGAGCTCTTGAGCTTCTTCTAAAAATATCTCTAATAGCTCAGCATCAGTATCAATAGATTCAAGCTGTAGCTCAGGTGCTGCAACGGCTCTCACGACAAAGATACCCTCATCACCATGGCTATCATCGTCTTGGTAAATACGTTGTAGATCTTCAATAACTTGTTGATCAATCTTCAATGACGTGCTACCAGCCAATGCGTCGAACAAACCAACCAATTGAGCATGACCAGCGTGTAAAACCGCTTGGGTATCGATATTTCTTGCTGTATCAATATTATCTTTCAAATAGGCATAAGCGTGACCCAACTCATTAAGAATAAAAGTGAATTTTGGAAACGCTTTTGCTTTATTGGCTAAGTAAGCTATTTGCGATATTTGCTGCGATATATAGCCCTGAACATGTGCTGTCTCAGAATGATTAAGTGCGTCATCTAATTCCCACTCAGCATCCAATAGTTCATCAATATTATTATCCAACAACTGCTCTATCGTTGGTTTGTTATCAGCCGTGACCTTATCATCGCTAATGACGTATTGATCACCAAGCATGGCTTGCAATGAGGCTATGTCTTGCTGACTTTGTGCATCTTCGATCGATATATTTTGCGGCTGAACGTTTTGCTTGTAGTTGTTTAAATAACCGTCCATTAGCGTAGCAGACTTCGCCAATGCTTCTAGATGTTGAGCATTCATCGCAGTATCTTGCTGCTGTAGTAGCTCTAAGCTATGCTCTATCGTTGCGCTAACCTCGCTGATCGCTGCTAAAGCGCTAGAACCTGAAGCCCCTCGCAAGGTATGAAATGCGCGTACAATCTCATCCGTCACTTCAATATAAGACTGATCTTGATGCTCATCAACGAATTGGTCAATATCTTGCAATAGTCCTTCTGCTTCGTCGATAAAAATCTCACAAAACATTTTTTCTTCTTCGCTTTGTGGTGCTAAATAAATAGGCGCTTCTGCTATCATTTCATTGACAGAATTAATCGTCTGCAGCGTGGTATCTATCGCTGTATTAAGATTATCTTGGGTAGGGCTATGCTCATCAATAGCAGGCGACAGTACTGACGCTTGGATGGTCTCATCCTCAGAACTATTTGATGCTTGCTCATACAAGGCAGAATAGCTAAATTCGTACCCTTGCTGTTTGCTATAAGCATTGGCGCATGCGATCCATAAAGGCACCATCGCTGGATAATTTTGGCTGTCATTTTCAAATACTGTTAGCATCGTAGGATAGGCAGCTAGCACATCGGCAATAAGCTGACGCATATCTGCTGAGACAGCCACACTATGATCCAAAATGCGATTAAGCATATTTTCTATAGCCCAAGCCAGCTCAGCCGTATAATTTGCACCGACCATACGACCGGAACCTTTTAAGGTATGGAACCCACGACGAATATCCACCAATCCGCTTAAGTCAGCTGGCAATAATCGCCAATCTTCATATAAAGGTACAATCTCAGCCAATACTTCGTCAGCTTCTTCTAAAAATATCTCTTTAATATCAGGATCGGCATCATGAGCATCTGCCGCTAGCTGCTCAGTTTCTTGCATAAAGGGTTTGAGTATCGCTGGAATATCAATAGCAGATAAGGAAGCAACAGCAGTGCTCTTCGTACTATCAGCAGTTGTCTCGTTTGACTCATTGCTCATGTCGAGAGCAGTTAGCAGTTCAGCATCATCATCAAATGGATGCGATAGTTCTAATGCTGAGTCTGAATCAGCAGTGACAGCATCTAATATGGTCAGCCCAGCATTGATAGGTTGCTGTGTCATGAGATTATGGCTTTGTAGAATAGTAATAGCAGGATCAAAGCTTGGAGATTGCTGCGCTTCAAAATCTACCACTAATGCTGGTAGACGTTTTGCCGTATTCATCACCAGACTTACAACTTCATCTGTGACAGGCAGCGTTTTATCTAACAGGCGATTGAGCAGATTTTCGATCGACCATGCCATCTCGCTGATGCTAAAAGCCCCAACCATACGTCCTGAGCCTTTTAAAGTATGGAACCCTCTACGCACTTCAGTGAGTGGGGTTAAATCCTTTGAGTCTTGCTGCCAGATAGGTAGAAAGTCTTCTAAATCAGCAATGACTTCCGTCACCTCTTCGATAAAGATGTCACGAATCTCTGCGTCCATCTCAAAATTATCAGGCTTAACTTGCTCACGAGCAAGCGTTAATGGTTCACTCTCGGTACTATCATCATCAGCCGTATCTTGCCCTACCACACGCTCATTATCTACATCAGTCAAAGCTTGGTTAGCAACATCATTTTGACTATTAGCAGGAGTAATCTCGCCACTATCATCGTAACGCAATACGTTGGTCGCTACGGATTTTTGGGTAAGGAAAGTGTCTTTAATGGTCTCTGGCGATGCAATATAATGAGTAAGAAGTTGGGCGGCAGTCGCAGTATACTCATTTGCCCGCATTAATAGCTGCGGGTCAAAAACCTGCTGCGCAAGGTAGTCAAGCAACAATTCAATAGACGTTAGTCCTTCAGCCAATGCCTGAGTCACATCCCAACTGAGTACGTCAATCTCATGAATGGTCAATTGTGTAAATATACTTGCCATATCATTCATGGTTTGACGAATTGATGGCAATCCCATGTCGGCAAAAGCATCGCCAATATCGGTAAAATCAGCAGCAATGGGCAGTAAGTCAGTGTCTTGACGCTGTACATATTCATGAAAGCTTTGTTTGACATCTTCTACCGCGATGCGCAGCTCACGTAAACTTCCACCAACAGAAGCCGTCACAGGACTTGCTTCCGACTGCGTTTCAATAGCTTCAAACGTTGCAGACAATGTCGTAAAAGAAGCGGCATCCCCTATCTTGAGAGATATCGTCTGTTCGGTATGATAGATAGCGTTATATAGCTCTTGAAGCTGACGCTCAATCTGCCATTGTTCTTGCGCAAATCCTGTTTCTGATGATAGAGCCTGCTCTATGTCTGTAACAATTTCATGTATTTGCGACACGTAATAAGTCCAACCTCGACCTTCGAGTTGACTTTGTATTTTCTGTAAAGGAATGAGAAGCGTGTCTGGCTTATCCAAAGTAAAGATAAGTGTCTCAAGCTCACTGAGTATACGTGGTAAAAAACGTGATCCCGTTGACGACGTTTGCGACAAATCATTTAGAAGTGACTGAGTGCGCTTGCTACTTTGAGCAAGGCTATTTAGTTCAATATACACCCTTATGATTAAGCTTCGAATAACGCTTGACGACAACTCAGCTTGCTGAGTGCGAGACTCTATTACTTGATCCAGCTGACTTAGCAATGACGCATAATGCTCAGGTAATGGGGTATCATTATGAGCAAGGTCATTTAGCCACAGTTCCGTTAAGTACCAAAGGCGTTGTAAGTCATCATGTTGAGTGGTCTGCCATAAGTATTGGCTGACTCTTTCTAGTGTAGTCAATAAGGACGGCTGATTGGTATTGGCACTCAATAACGCTTGTACTTGCTGTCGCCAAACCAGTAATAATTGTTGATAGTGATAATCAGCTAAATGAGTCGCCGTTCTATTCGCCGGCATCATCACTTCGATGCTATTGATACCATCAATAATATGATCATCGATAGCATGATTATTTAGATTCTTATGCTGATTATTCGCCAAGCTGACCGAGATATCTGGCGCTACCCCCAGTTTCGATAGTGCTTGAGTAAGCTCGTCAGCAGCATTATCAATTAAAACGGTGTTGTGATTACCCATACCTGCGTATTGATTCAACTCACGCTGTAGTAAGCGATGAGAAAACTGACCAATGCGGCGGTCGTTAGCAGAAATACTATCGCGACTGCTAACGTCTGCCAGCAAGCTCAGTTTATTGGCAAGATCTGCTAATAAATTAAGGCGAATCATCGTTAGCGCGCCGCCAACCTGATGATAATGTTGCACCATCTGCTCATAATCAGTGCTATCAGCATCTAACTGCCAGCCATCAGATATCTGTGATAATTGCTGATTAAACAGTGGTAATAACCACTCAAGCGTCACTATGTCATTGGGCTGGTTTTTCATAGGGTTATCCTAACTTGTCTAGGCACTAATCTAGACATTAATTTTTTGCCACACATTAACCTGTGGGTGCGCAATACGGCGCATATTTGAAGGACGCCAAAACAACGCCTCACCTGGAGCCAATATAATATATCCACCTAACGCACACTGCTCTGATAGCCTTGCCAAAATATCACGCTGATCAAACTTGCGAAAATATAGCAGCATATTTTGACAGATAATGACATGCTGAAGGTGCGAAGTGGGTGGTTTTTGCTCAATAATATTGTGTAAAGCGAAGCTAACATAGCGTCGTAGCATTGGCGCAATCTGCCAGTCGGTCTGAGTGCCAGTCATCGCCTTTTTTGCGATAGACACCTTATAAAAATGCGATTGACTGATATCACACTTAGCTCGCAATGGCTGAACGAACTGCTGGCACAGGTCTGGAATTAACGACTGCTGCCGCTTATCATACTGCCCTAGTCGTGCTTTTGTAATGGCTTGTTGGCTAACATCTGTACCCAATATCGTATAATTAATCAATTGTTCAGAAGCCAAGCTCATCGCCAATGACCATGTTTCTTGCCCACTGGCACAACCAACACTCCAAATGCGAAATAAATCATTAGCATCATTGTTGTGACCACGATCAGTACTAGTGGCAGTAAGCTGCTGATGCTGTAATGCACACTTTGTGACAAAATCGATAGAAGGCATATGGCGAAAAAAACGACTTTCGTGAATCAGTACTTTATCCAATAACTGCTGGCGTACTTCATCGTTTTTTGGTAGTTGACACCACAGCTTTTCAACTGTCAATCCATGTGATAATGCCGTGTGTTCAATCGCATTTATCAACCATTGCAGCTGGACATTGGGTAGAACAAAACCTATCTCTTGTTCTATATATCGCTGCCACTGCTGCACATCAAAACTGTCTGCCTGCAGCAAACCCTTAATCAACGAGGGCTTGACTGCTTTAATTAGATTGCTGTCTGGTTGAGTAAAATTATTCACGTCACCTGCTATAGTCACTGCTGCAAATCATCGTATCTGCACAGCATATTATTAACACATTAATTTAAAGACGGTCAGTGGTCTCACACCTACTTGACTTAACACTTGTCATTACACACTTGCTGATAACGCTTCTTCGGTGTCCAACATCTCGTTTTCTAGTAGCTCATCATCGTTCGACACTTTAAAACCAGTGACTGACTCTTGCAATGCTGCAGCCATTTCGCTCAGCTCACCAATAGAGCGCGCGGTTGCCATTGTGCCAGAAGAGGTCTGTGAGGTAATATCTTGAATAATATTCATCGTATGAGAGATGTGACCAGCAGATTCTGCCTGCTGCAAAGCGGCGTTTGAGATGTTTTGAATCAAGTCAGCCAAGGTATTAGAAACGCTCTGCACTTCTTCTAGGGCTTCACCAGCATCTTTTGCTAATCTTGCACCGCGCACAACTTCAGAGGTCGTCGATTCCATTGACATAACTGCTTCGTTGGTATCTGCCTGAATGGTTTTCACCAAGGTTTCAATCTGTTTGGTAGCGTTAGCTGAACGCTCAGCAAGACGTTGGACTTCATCAGCAACGACCGCAAAGCCTCGACCAGCCTCACCTGCCATCGATGCCTGAATAGCAGCATTCAATGCCAAAACGTTGGTCTGGTCAGCAATATCATTAATCAAACCAACGATATCACCAATTTCTTGCGAAGACTCACCAAGACGCTTGATACGTTTTGAGGTCTCTTGAATCTGATCACGAATCACGTTCATACCTTCAATAGAGCGCTGTACAACTTCCGCTCCATTATGAGAGATAGCTACTGAGCGCTGAGCAACAGTCGCTGATTCTGAAGCGTTGTTCGAAACTTGGTCAATCGATACTGTCATCTCGTTAATAGCCGCCGATACACCAGCAATTTCTTGTGCTTGGTGCTCAGATGCTTCAGCAAGTTCGACTGCATTCATCTGTGTTTGGTCTGAAGACTGCGAAACGCGGTCAGCCGTGTTGTTAATAACCAAAACCAATTGACGTAATTGGTCAATCGCAAAGTTCACTGAGTCAGCAATTGCCCCAGTAAAATCTTCTGATACGGTGGCATTAACCGTCAAATCACCTTCTGCTAAATCACCCAATTCATCAAGTAAACGTAGAATAGCAATCTGGTTACGTTCGTTTTCTTCTTGAATTTGACGCGCTCGCTCAGATTCCGCTTCTGCTTCCTGACGACGACGCAAGGTTTCTTTTTCAATGAGTAGACGCTCTGATCCCCCACGCTGCTTCAGTAACTGATACAGAGCAAAGAGGGTGCCTAATACCCCTACGACAAATATAATCGCTGGTAAAGTAACGGATTGATTAAAATCAGCCAAGTATTGACTTACTGACGATAACGAATTGACCAGCCAAATCAGGCAGGCCACACTTATTAGCACAAAAAACCCTAACAGTAACTTCCACTTGCTATTAGCGTCCTTGCCATCTGTTGTATTGGTCATACCAGCTACAGGTTTCTTTATAACATCACTCATTGTACGTATTCCTTTCAAACAATCATCAAAGTCTCATCGTGACTGACTTTGACAATCTTATTGTTATAAAAACAACAGTGATTAGCAAAGCCTGTATGAATACTGACACCCAACCGTATCATGTCATTCGCTATTATTTCGTCATCGTTATAGCAGCCAGATAGCTGTTATCGACTGCTATATTGCAGCATCGGTATACTGCAGGTCTTGTGCGAGCAGGCTTGGCATAAAAACATACCAACCTTGCTCATTTTTAAAGAACTTACCGTGATTATAAGGAGCAAAGGGCGAATTAGGCTCTATAGCTTCTGCACGGTATTGATCATGCGTAAATTGTTCAATCCCAATTACTTGATCCACTAACAGTCCTGAAAAGAGATTGTCATGTTCAATAACAATGACTTTGCGTTGGCTCATTTGCGTTAAACGACTAGGAACCTGTAGAAACTGAGACAAATCGGTGATTGGCAATAGGCGTCCGCGAATATTGGCGATGCCTAGCATCCAAGGCTTCACTAGAGGCAAGCTGGTATACTCTGGCATGGCCAATACTTCTGATACTTGACCCATCGGTGCAACTAACCGCTGTCCGCCAATCTCGAATACCACACCTTGCCAGTCATACTCTTGTCCACCGCGGCGACCACTTTTGCGCGCGCGTGCCAAGTCTGCTAAACGCAGAAGCTCAATAAACCCTCTGGAAGCCACAATCTACTCCATTACTTTACGAATGATATTAACCAATCCATTTTCGTCAACGGGCTTTGCCATATACTCTTTAGCGCCTTGGCGTTTTCCCCAAACTCGATCGGTTTCCTGATTTTTGGTACTGATCATAATCACTGGAATATGCGCGGTGGTCTTACCTCGAGTAATTTTGCGAGTGGCCTGAAAACCGTTCATCTCAGGCATAACCACGTCCATTAAAATGACATCTGGTAAGTGATCAATCGCCATCTGGCAACCTTGCTCACCATTTATCGCCTCTAATACTTTAAAATTATGTCTGGCAAGCATGTCGCGAAATTTCGCCATCTCAGATGGTGAGTCGTCAATGACTAAAACTGTAGTCATAGGAATTTCCTTTATTTTCGAAAGTATCCATAAGGATATGTTGTTATATTATTGAGACAATCCGACTGAAAGTAGCACGCCAACCATGAATGGCAGGGCAACTCTCTTAACAGTTTCGATTAAATATTGAGCAATTATTAGTAATATTTTATCAATACTAAATCTCTTAACCGTAATGCCTAGCCTAATTTATCTGATTCTATATAAAGCATAGCAATGCATAAATCATACCAACTTGTAAGACAATATTTAATGATATGTCTACAAGTGGACTTATTTATATTAGCGGTACTGATTAATTGCCTCGAACAGCTCATCTTTACTAAATGGCTTGGTCAGATACTCATCTGAACCCACAATACGACCACGCGCTTTGTCAAATAAGCCATCTTTAGACGACAACATAATCACAGGTTTGCTGGCATAATCAGGGTTGTTTTTTATTAGCGCACAAGTCTGATAGCCATCCAAACGCGGCATCATGATGTCGACAAAAATAATATCTGGATTGTTATCGACAATTTTTGCTAAAGCATCAAAACCATCAATGGCGGTCACAACTTCGCAACCCGCTTTTTGTAATAAAGTCTCTGCGGTACGGCGAATGGTTTTTGAATCATCAATCACCATTACTTTTAAACCATCAAAATTATTTTCCATTATCAGTGTCCTATAAACGACTATTTATTCTTAATACCATCCATCAATGCAAAAACTTAAAGGTTATTTCAACCTGTCATATCATTCATTATTGGACTGATATGAGACGCTAAATTTGCATTACCATATGTTATGACAGTCAACATATCAGCTGCCAGTATCCGCCTGTCAACCAGAGCGTCAACATGGGCTACTATACGCACTTTCTAATTAATAAGCTTACTAAATTGCGCCAAATCTATGGCTTTTTAGACGACTTATTTTGCTTTTATTATCGTCCACTGCAACCGTATTTGGTCTAAAACAAGGTAAAGTACCTTTTATTACTGATGACGTTGACGATAAAAGAGGTAAGCCCGAAGCAGAAGAACCATCAACCTTATGATATCTCTGCATTATATAGAAACGCTTGGCACATTGCTGAATAATTTTCTTTTGTGATAAAAGTGTATCATTGTATTTTGTTATGTTTGTTTTAGCACAGTTATCGACTAATTTCCAGTTATGAGTAAGCCAATATTCGAACTGGTCAGTAATATAAAAATCTGTTCAGACTTGCTGTCACTCCTACCTTAGCTAATGACTGGGTTTAGTAGCCTTAATGTCAGTGGTTTATTAAGTTTTTTGCGCTTATTTCACCCAGTGGCAATTCACTATATAATAAAACGATGACTACTATGGTGACTGCTATGACGGCTTCTAATTTTTTAAAAAATAGCACCTATATACTGAGTGCTTTTCTTCTTGCTGCCTGTCAGCCATCGCCGCCTACCAATGAGCCTGTGACTGCAGAAAACAGTGAGACTGTAGATACCCCTATTGTCATTACCGACGATAGTGTGACCATGACGCCAGATCATATATTGAGCATAAAACCTTCACGTTATCAGCCCAGTCTTGGTTTACAAGGTAAAATCGAACCTATCAAACAGACTAAGCTTATCGCTGCATACCCCATTAACGTCGAAGAAATACTGGTCACTGAGGGTCAATGGGTAGAAAAAGATATGCCGCTGCTTATTGTTCGACGCGTGCAATCAGAAAGCAAAACAGCAGATGCATCCAACCCAGCTAAGGAACAATCTTCAGAATCGAACAGCGTTGCCCCAGATTCTGAGATGACGAACGATGCGGTTGATGTAAAGCAAACACACTCACAAAAAACAGACGCTAGCTCAAAACCCAATCAGCCTACAGCAGAAAATAGCGCAACAACCACTAAAAACGACCCAATTGCTAACAAGGAAGAGGCAGCAGCAAACGCCACAGTGGGCACTCCTAAAAACGCAGTCGGCAACCTTAAAAACAATGACCAAACCAGCGCTAATAGCACGGCGAGCTTAAAACCGCAGCAGAATCAGTATAATTTGGTCACTGTGCGTGCCAGTTTTTCTGGTCGTGTAAAAAACTTATATGCCAAAGCAGGTCAAAGACTAGAGGCGCGCACGCCTTTATTACAGCTTAGCGATGAAACTAAATTACACTTTATCGCGACCCTACCTATCCAAGCAGAACCGCAACTTTCGGTTGGTCAGACTGTCAATTTTACAGCTGAAGGTATGTCGGAACAGTTCACAGGACAAGTCAGTAAACTGACCGCGACCAGCCAGCCGAAAAAGCTGTTGGTCTATGTTAACGTCATTGACAATGAAGCAAGTCGAGACAAGTTATTGCCAGATATGAAAGTCACGGGGCGGGTTAATTATGGTCAAATAGATGTGGGCACTATCGTGCCTAAGCGGGCGTTGCACGATGTTGACTTGACAGAATTACAAACGTCACCATATAAGCCTCTGTCACCGTTGACTGCTAACGTGTGGATTATTGGACAGGATCAGCGCCTGACACGCCAGCCTATTGAAGTAGTCGAATATGACCCTATCACAAAGCAGTATTTAATTGCAGGTATTAGCAACGACAGCTTGATTTGTTTGGCTGATTTACCGGCTGATGCTAAAGGTAAAAAAGTCAATGTCTCATAGCTATGCATGCCGACAGTTACATTGTGTAGAAACATTAACAAAGCCTCTCTTGTTTTGTAACTGCTTAATTAGGCAATATGGCCGTATGATATATAGCATTAACTGAGTATTCTGAATCATTGGTATTAAATGATTCAATATCTTGAAAGTTTGAGAAATCTTAAAAAGTTTGAGAACCTAGAGGCTTAATCTTTTAACTGTTTGAGATCCTAAAATCAGCGATGTATTTATCGTGATACAAAATATCAAAACAGATGAAACGTTTGGTCAACCATAACAACAACTAGAGGATAACCCATGAGCAAGCAGATTTTATTAATCGAAGATGATCCTGATCTAGCTGAGTTAATCAGCGATTACCTGACCATGAATTATTATGACGTCCATCATGCAGGGCTTGGTCAAGAAGGGCTTGATTTATTGGATGCTAAAGAGCGTGACATTGATTTGGTCGTGCTTGATTTAATGCTGCCTGATATGGATGGTATGCAAGTTTGTCAAAAAATTCGCGGCAATAAAAACAACATGACCAATAAAGTGCCAATTATCATGTTGACAGCGAAAGGCGATACCACCGATCGCGTGCTAGGTCTTGAGATGGGTGCTGACGATTATATATCTAAGCCTTTTGAGCCACGCGAGCTTCTCGCTCGAATCCGTGCTGTTATTCGCCGTCATGAGCAGCCCAATCAAGCAGATAGCCAGTCTGATAGCTTGACCTTTGGTCGTTTGAGCGTGTTCCCTGACAGCCATGAAGTGACCATCGATGATGAGCCTGTTCGTTTAACGACGCATCAGTTTCAATTATTGCATTACTTTGCCACCCATTCTGGTAAAGTATTGAATCGCGAGCAACTGTGGCAAGCCATGCCCAACGATGACAGCTCAGATAATATTGATCGCGCCATTGATGTGCATATCTCGCGTCTGCGTGCTTTAATTGAAGACAACCCACGCCAGCCAAAACGTATTATTACGGTACGCGGTGTTGGTTATCAATTTGCCACTGATCAGGTTTGATCACAAAAGCGGCAAATTAATCGATACAAACCATACTTTTGATTTGTTTATGCAAATTAGAAGTATGAGTCGATATAAACGGCTGATAGTAGAGATGGTTTAATGCAGCAGTTGGGATTTCGTTCGGTATTTGCCAAGTTATTTGCCAGTGTCATGCTGGCACTTATTTTATTTGCAGTGGCGATGGTGCTGTTGACGCAACTTGTGCACGATAAAGATGCAAGTATTCGATCAGAAGTATTGGCCACCCAGATTTTAGGACAAATAGACCCTTTCTTGCATGAGCTGAATATCTCAGTTAGCGAGGACAATCGCTTGCAAGCGCGCTTTATGCTAGCAGTGGTCAAAAAGAGCTTTGATATCTTTGATGAGTCATTACAGGCAAAGATGGGCTTGTATGACAGCGAAGGTCGATTGCTAATGCAAACGGATAACAGCGATTTGCCATTGGAGTTGCCCGCACCGCCCTCTTTATTTTCACGCGTTTTTCCCTCTCTCGCAGACACTTCCCCTACCAAGCAAGCTCAGGTTTATAGCAGCACCGGCTATACGCTTTTGTATGAATCACGCTTACCGCCTAAAAAACCAGTACTCTCCTCTGCGCTGAATTTATTTACTGGCACACTACTATTGTTACTTATTATGGCAGGTGTCCTATGGTGGATTGCTCGTACCATCACTTGGCGCATCAATCAGATGAGCCAGCAGATGGCGCAACTGGGTGATGGTGATTTTACCGTACGGGTGAATGCTCGTGGTAACGATGAGATCGCCTCACTAGCGCGTGGATTTAATCAAGCAGCACAAAAAATCGAACACCTTATCGATGCCAATAACCTGCTCTTAGCACATGCTTCTCATGAGCTACGTACCCCCATTACTCGTATTCGCTTACAGATTGAGATGATGGATATGCTCGCAGGGGCGCTACCATCTGATACCAAAGCAAAGTTTGATAAACGTGCGCAAGCGATTAACCGCGATTTGTCAGGGCTCAATGATTTGGTAGAGAGTATCTTATTGGTGAGTCGTTTAGACGCCGGTCATGCCTTGCAGCAAGTTGAAAGTTTAGACTTATATGATTTAGTGAATCAAGAACGGCAACATTATCCTGAAGCGACGCTCATTGGTGAACATATTGTGATCGATGGTCAATCATCGATGTTGACCCATTTGATTCGTAACTTGTTAACCAATGCTATGCTACACGGCAAGCCACCCGTGACGGTACTATTATATGGTGTGCAAACTATTGATGAAGCAGATACCATACCTGATTACCTGCTACAAACGATACTCTGCAGTAGCTTTGCCGATTATAATAGCTCTGATTTTGACTCCTATCACCAACCAATCGAGGTTAATGAAGACGATACGCACAATCATATTACGCATAGTCATATACACTCAAACGATTCTTCTCATAGTACTGGTAAAGTTAAATCTGAAGCAACGGATGCTATTATCCTGTTGCCAGCACCACCGATATATAGAAACGGAGAAAATATTGCGGTTGAGCATGATCTCAATTCCGATGCCGATGCTGATGCCGATGTAAATATAGAGACTAAAATCGATAAAGCTGATATTAATAATACCAACAGCAACATTGACTCTATTGAGACCGGTGTGACCTTAACAGAATCTACTGATGCGAATAGTTTTCAAACTGACTCAAGTACTTCGACAAACTTAGTTGACAGTATTGATAACGTTGGAAGCACCAGTGCATCCTCATTGATTGCTAATTATCATAACTTTACCAATGATTTGACTGACAAAATTAAAAAGATGGTTTGGAAAGCAGTTCCTGACACTGAAGAGCCGTCTGCAGTTATCAATGACGCTAAGAGCACTGCCTTGAATGATACAGTTCCTAAATCCAAAGGTGCCATAATAAATAAAGGTGGCAATACACGCGACAAGGATGATGCTCAAAACAACACTCAAAATCCTACGGAAGTACTCAGTACACCGCGCAAAGAAGGCTTGTTTGCCAAGCATCTAAAAAAAGCCAAGACCGATCCTGTACGCCCATTACCAAAATATGCAGTATTAGCAGTGATTGATGAAGGCACGGGTATTCCAGAAGACAAACGTGAAGAAGTATTTAGCCCATTTGTGCGATTGCAACAAAAAAATAAAGGATCTGGACTAGGCTTATCGCTAGTATCACAAATCGTTACCGCCCATCAAGGGCGCATCATTACTGATACGTTGAATGGACATACCAGGTTTTTAGTTGTCATACCAGTCAAGCACGACCCACATTATCACCAGCATGACTAGAATGGGCTAAAAATGGCTAATTTTTGCCAAATAGCGTATCAATATCTCGATATTATTTGCGCTACTTTCCTTGTTTGACGGAAATTTATCTCATTTTTATCACCATTTTTAAAATGAGGACACGACCTAGTCAGCGATGCTATAGTCGATTCAATTTAAAAGTAGTACAAGGCAACCGAGTGTAGATGTATATTTAATACTTCAAGCAAGGTTAACGCAGTAATACTTTTATAGTGGAATGATTATATAAGGTGCTATGAACAGACACTTCATTCTACTCGATCGTCGCGACTCACATTCTACAAACCCCCTCTTACTAATAGCTATTAATCATAAGCCTGTCACGGATGTTCATATCCAAAGTGCTCGATAATATGCTATATTAGCGCCCCTTATTATAGGGTTATTAACGGTTGTTTCTTAATTGGCTTCTTACATTGTTAAAGAGGCCCGACAGCGCGTTTGTGACTATTAAAAAAATTATTGAATTTTGAGCCCTCCATGAATGACATGATTGTCTTAAACAATGTGACCAAGAGTTTTTTAAGCGACCGATCAATCAAAGACAAAGATGGCAAACCACATTGGTTTACTGCCGTTGAACCGACCTCGTTATCTGTCCAGCAAGGCGAAATCTTTGGCCTAATGGGATACTCGGGTGCAGGTAAGTCTACTCTGCTACGCCTAATTAATATGCTTGAGCGTCCAGATGCTGGTCAAGTCATCGTCGATGGCACCGACTTGACCACATTGTCTGCTAGTGAATTGCGTATCGCTCGGCATAATATTGGTATGATTTTTCAGCAATTTAATCTGATGTCCAATCGTACTGTTTTTGACAACGTGGCCTTTAATTTAACCGTTTCAGGATATCCGAGCCGCGACATTCATAAACGAGTGATGGATTGCCTAGAGATTGTTGATCTAACAGACCGCGCTGGTCACTACCCTGCGCAGCTGTCAGGCGGACAAAAACAGCGTGTCGGTATTGCCCGAGCGATTGCCCCCAGTCCTAAAGTATTATTGGCTGATGAGCCAACCAGTGCGCTTGATCCTGCGACGACCCGCAGCTTGTTGACTTGTCTACGCGATATCAACGAACAACTTGGCGTCACCATTGTGATTGTGACTCATGAGATGAGTGTCATCCGTAGGCTGTGTGATCGCGCCGCATTACTGCATCAAGGTCAACTCTTGGAAGTTGCGGATGTGAGAGACGGTCTGATTCAGGCGACCACCCCGATTGGCAAAGGCTTAGTGCACGAAGACTAATGAGGCAGGAGAAATAAATATGTTAACTGGTAGTGAATTGTCCGCCTCGATAGACAAGCTGTTTGCCCTGCGCAAAGAGATTGTGAACGCGTTTATTGATACATTTATTATGCTTGGCATCTCAACGACGGTGGCGATTGTCATCGGTGGGTTGTTTGGCGTATTTTTATTTTTATCCAGTGATCGACAGTTTTTGCAAAACAAAACATTGTATGGTCTGCTTGGTGGTATCACCAACTTTATGCGTGCTTTTCCATTTGTCATTTTGATGATTGCCATGAGCCCATTTACGAAGGCTATCGTTGGCACGGGTATTGGACCGATTGCGGCCTCATTGGTACTCGCCATTGCAGGTTCGTTTTATTTTGCCCGTTTGGTCGAGCAAAACTTACGCGAAGTGCCACGCGGCATCATTGAGGCGACCGAATCTATGGGCGCACGTCCACTGACCATTATTAAAGTTTTACTCAATGAAGCACGCTCAGGACTGGTATTGTCCGTGACGATTCTCTGTATCAGCCTGCTCTCTTATTCAGCAGCGGCGGGTATGATTGGCGGCGGTGGTCTGGGGGATTTAGCCATTCGTTATGGCTACTATCGTTATCAAACGGAGGTGATGATTTTTATCGTTATTGTCCTATCAATAATGGTCGTCTCCATTCAAGCATCGGGTAATTGGTTGGCTAACCGGTTGGATAAACGATAGAAAAAAGACTTAGACAGAGTCAATTAACGCTAATATGAATAATACTCAAGGTTTAATGCCGATTCATCCTAAGCAAAATGCTTGACTTTGTTACTGAGACCCTTTAATTTTGATACTAACTTAACAGTCGTTAACTTAGCAGCATTACTATCCCTAATGTTGCTTTTTTAATGGCCAGCGTTTGCCCTCCATCCCATCCCTCTTATTAAGGAAGTTCCATGAAATTAACAGATATCAGCCGTCAGTTAGCGACTGCATTTGCTGCCGTTGGCGTATCAAGCCTAGTCTTGGTTGGTTGCAACAACTCATCAGCACCAGAAGCAACTAAAGAGCCTGTTACTGAAGGCTCAACAGCAGAAACTGCAGCTAGCGATATCGATCCTGAGCATACCAAAATCGTCATCGGTACCACCGAAGGTGACTTCGCCGATATGGTGCGTAACCAAGTGAAAAGCTCACTGGAAGCGCAAGGTTACGAAGTTGAGCTGATTGCTTTTACTGACTATGTACGCCCAAACCTTGCCTTAGCTGAAGGTGATTTGGACATCAACATCTTCCAGCATAAGCCTTATCTTGATACCTTCAAAAAAGAAAACAATCTTGATCTGGTAGAAGTTTTCCAAGTACCTACTGCCCCACTTGGCATTTACTCAGGTAAAAAGACCACGCTTGATGATGTCTATAAAGGCATGAGAGTCTCTGCACCAAATGATCCAAGTAACTTTGCTCGTGCGCTGGTGATGATGGATGATCTTGGCTGGATCACGCTAAAAGACAATATTGATCCGCTAACGGCATCAAAAACTGACATCGCTGATAACAGCAAATATGACATTGAAATCATTGAGTTAGAAGCCGCTCAATTGCCACGTGCTCGTGATGAAGTCGACTTTACCGTCATCAATGGCAACTATGCCACGGATGCTGGTATCAAGCTGACTGAAGCGCTATTTCAAGAGCCTAGCTTTGCTTATGTCAACTGGTCAGCCATCAAATCAGCAGATGCTGGCAAAAAATGGGTCGAAGATGTGACCAATGCATATAACTCAGAAGCCTTTAAAAAGTATGCTCATGAAACTTTCCCTGGTTATAAGTACCCAAAAATCTGGGGCTCTGATCACAGTGCGCACACGGATACCGCAACAAAACCTGCACCTGTAGAAGCTGCTGCTCAATAAGCTCTTAAGCCAAAAGCACTTAAATACCGTCTTCGTCCCGATTGTAAACGCCCATTGCTAGATAGTGATGGGCGTTTTTTATGGACTCGATTTTACGATTTTTATTTTTTAACCGCTCGCTGCCGTCTATCAGTTACTAAAAATGACGTTACAGCCTGTTTGTCCTTTGTAGGAAAGCGTCACGTGCCCTTTTACTTGCCGCCAATTTTTTCTATAGTGGGTAGGTCAAATAGAGAGGGTGATCAGAATATTAATGATTCGATGCTCTATCAATAAATACATAAATAACAAGGATAATAAGATGCGTGCTAAAACTTATAATATTCGTACTGCTGGACAAGCAAATATTCCTGTACTAGGGCTTGGTACATGGCAATCGACCGGTCAAGATTGTGTTGATGTCGTCAGTCAAGCGTTGAAAATGGGTTACGAGCACATCGATACCGCTCAAGCTTATGGTAATGAAAAAGAAGTTGGTCAAGGTATCAAACAATCAGGGGTATCTCGGGATAAGTTCTTTTTGACCACAAAGATTTTTCCTGATGATATGAAGTTTGAGCCTGAGAAATTGATTGCCGCCGCCAAACGCTCTTTAGCAGACTTAGATACTGATTATGTTGATTTGCTACTATTGCACTGGCCGGATGACCGTGTTCCTTTATCTGAAACAATTCCTGCATTGTGCGAACTACAGAAACAAGGTCTGACGCGCCATATCGGCGTCTCTAACTTTAATATTGCCAATATTATTGAAGCTGAGAAATATGCTGATGTGCCGATTGTGGTTAATCAGGTTGAGTTTCATCCTTTCATCAAGCAAAAAACCTTGCAGACTTTTTTGAACAATCACCATATTCTACTCGAAGCTTATTCACCACTTGCACGCGGTGATGTATTCGATAATGAGATTATTAAAGAAATCGCTGACAAACATAATGTCACGCCAGCACAGATATCATTGGCTTGGATTCTGGCAGACAAGCATCGTATCGCTATTCCGAAAACATCTAACCCTGATCATTTGCAAGGCAATCTAGATGCTATCAATGTGCAATTAAGTGCTGATGAAATTGAGAAAATAAATGGCTTAGCGCGTGCTGATGGGCGCAAAATTAAGCATCCAGATTACTCACCTGAATGGGACGACTAAGTTCTTGTAAAAAACCACCAAAACTTATTAGTACCAAAATTCATGTAAAAAAAGAGCCGCTAATAATATGTTAGCGGCTCTTTTACTATAATATGGACTATATAATTACTGCTGTAGAGTATCCGTCTCATGCACCTTTTCAGCAGGATTATATTGCTCAGAAGGAGGCACTACACCGCTACGATTGTTTTCTTTCATCGATTTGGCCACTTCTGGCGGCATGTAGTTTTCATCATGCTTCGCCAATACTTCTCCAGCGACAAAAGTATCACCCTGCATCTTACCTGTCGCGACGACGCCTGAGTTTTCAGCAAATAAATCTGGCAAAATACCTTGATAAGTCACTGGTACTGTCGATTGAAAGTCCGTAATGGCAAACTCAACGTTTAGTGGATTGTCTTCTGCGCGCTGGACACTACCCGCAACGACCATACCGCCTGCTCGAATACGCTTATCTTGTGGTGCTTCACCTTGTGCAATCGCGGTAGCATCAAAGTAGTAATCGGTCTGTTGCCCAATGGCATAAAGAACCAATACCACGGCTATCGCCGCTCCTGCAAGCGTAAACATAACCCACATCAGTTTTTTGCGACGAACTGCGTTCATACCACTACCTCATTGATGAGTCACTGTTTTATAAACTATAGTCAATGCCATACAAATATATAAAACAGAAAAATTTGAAGAAACTACCATTAGAAAAACGTTCTAAAAATGTCTTTCTAATCGTACTCTTCTAATGGCTATATGGTAGCATTTTTCGGAAAAATCAATAAGCCCTATAACCTCTGTGGCAGTCACCTCTTTATCAGGTGCTAAGTTGCAGATTGAGTGGCTAAAAATTAACGGCTAACGCTAGATAGGACGAACCTACTAGTTAATTAGGCTGCTTGGTGACAGGCATGGTTTTTTTAGCCGTCCGCTGTGCTTGCCGCGCTTGCTGAATGGTCAACTGTTTAATTAAAGCCTGTCGTTGTCTACGACTATAAATAACAAACGCCAGCATCATGCCAACGGTAATTGCCCAGCACGACCAAACGAACACGCCATGCTTACCCATGGCAAGAAATTCAGATACGCTATAAAAGTAAGGCTGCATAATATTTTCCTAGCCGTGATTTTTTTTGGCGACAGTCATTAACGTCACTTAGCTTGCCCGCGAATGTATTCTTTGACCCACGCTTTGCCTTGATCACGATACAAGATAAGGGTATTGGTACGATAAATCGCTAATGTCGCCACTAATAAATAACTACCAATAATCATCAGTAATAATGGCATCCACATATCTGCTGACATCTTAGGCGCGGCGGTCAAAGTAAAGGTCGAGCCTTGATGCAAGGTGTTCCACCACTGTACCGAGTACTTGATAATGGGTAGATTTACTGCGCCAACAATAGACAAAATGGCGGCGGCTTTACCACGATTGGCAGTATGCTCAAACGCGGCAAATAACGCCATCACGCCTGCATACAAAAAAGCCAAAATGAGCATAGAGGTCAAACGTGCATCCCAAACCCAGTAAGTGCCCCAAGTGGGTTTCGCCCAAATAGAGCCTGTGATTAAGCTAATCACACAGAGCAAGAATCCTAACGGAGCAAGCGCCTGTGCCACCAGACTGGCGGTCTTAATTTTCCAAACTAAAAAAATGACCCCGAGCACTGCTAAGGCAAAATAAATGGAAATAGCGATACTGGCAGCGGGTACGTGGATAAAGATAATGCGGTAGCTATTACCTTGTAGGTAATCAGGCGGCGCAAAAGCGAGACCCCAGACACTACCGATCAATAGGCAAATACTGGCTAATATGGCCAACCACTTGACCCAAGGCGAAAAAATGCGAAAAAACTGCTTGGTACCCACAGTGGTCAAAAAGCCTTGCCAGATGCGCTGCCACAAGCTAGGAGATGAGACGTTATTCAAGTTGGGCATGGTAATAAACCTATTGGCACAGCGTATTGGTTGTAACCGATATAGCGCATCATGGGCGCGACTACCTGTTAACCTGCCGGCGTTAAACACTGGATAAAATCTACAAGTGATTGTTTGCTTAGTTAACTGACTATTATAGCAAAATTGCCAGTTTTCAACATGCTGTTAATACAAAGGTTTTTTATAGCGTTTTTTATTACAAACTCTCAATACAGAGAGTTGTACATAACTTATGTCGTTTCTAATTCAGCCACGCCATTTTTAACGTCATGGCAATCACCCATGGCATCACCAAAACCGAGATAATACTACCTGCTAATAATAAAGCCAGTATCGGTAAACCATTGAGACCAGTGGCAAATAAATCAACCGCTCCTGTGGCAAAAATCAACACTGGCAACTGCATCGGCAAAGCAATCAAAGGCACCAGCACCGCACCATTCTTTAATGACAGCGTCAAACTACTCGCAACCGCTGACAGCATCAACAACATCGGACTGCCGGTCACAATAGAAGCCATCAATATCCACGCCTCAAACCAACTAAGCTGAAACAAAGGCACGGCAAGTAAACTAAGCGCTGCCACAATACCACTACTAAAAATCCAATGGATAACCAAACGAATCAACACCCATAAGGGCAATGATGCTTTGGCAACGACCAATTGCGCCAGCGTGCCATTATCAAGGGCAGGCTTAAACAAACCATCGACACCCATGACCAGTGACAATAGAGCGGCAATCCACACCGCCGACACGCCAAGGCGTTGCAATAGCGCAGGCTCGCTACCCACTGCTAGCGGAAATAAGGTGATAATGACCAAAAACAGCACTAGCGGATAAAGCCACTGCACGGCACCCTGTTGTTTGACTTGCCACTCGCGCCGCCATAACTGCATAAAGCTGATACCGCGCACCGCAGCTAAGTCAGTATTTGAGCTTTTATTCACTGTTTGTACTGGACCGTCTATTTCTATCATTTATTTGCTCTTCTACGGATGCTTGTGACACTTATACTGAGAGTATGCAAACTAGTATTCAAACCATATAATCGGACAAATCGAGCACTTGATTGGCAACACCAACGGCCTGATGACTGGTCATTAATATAGCGCCGCCTTCATGGGCAAAATCGCGCAATCTGTCTTCCATTCGCGCTACCATATCGACATCAAGGGCAGTAAAAGGCTCATCGAGTAGCCATAATGGTGTCACCTCAGGGGTCAATAAATATAACCTTGCAAGGGTAATACGGCGGGTTTGCCCAGCAGATAAATGGCTTGAGCTAATCGTCTCAAAGCCTTGTAGTCCGACCCAAGCCAAGGCGTCATCAATATCAGCAACACTTGGGCTAATCCCATATAAATTTAGCAGAAAGGTCAGGTTTTGTGCGACCGTTAGATTTGGATGTATACCCAACTGGTGCGACACGTACAAAGGCTGAATAGGTAAATTCGCTGCTCCTTGATAATAAACCTCATCGCTTAATACTGGCAATAACCCAGCCAGCTGCATCAGTAAAGTGGTCTTACCAGTACCATTGGCACCAATTAAATGGCAAATGCTACCAGCTGCCAGATTGAGTACTACCCCTTCACATAGAGGGGTTTCGCCGCGCTGAACGGTCAGCTCATCAAGCGCAAGTAAGGCGGTATTCAGAGCTGTCATCAAAACCTCTCATTATTTATTAAGCAGCAGTCAACATTCATCACAAACACAGATGACGTTCATGGCATAATACTTTATGCTTACCCCAACCACACAGTATAACAAATTGTCGATTATTATGACCTCAAAACCTATGCAGACTTCAAAAGATAACCAAAATTTAGATATGCCAGCGCTAACCATAGATGGCTTAATCGAGGCACAAGTTGCGTTTATGCAGCAATGGTTGCGCACGCAAGCTGAACCGCTGTCTATGCAGGCATGGCAATGGTTTGCTGCACAGCCATTGAATAAATATGTCAGTGCCGATGATTTGCAACAGCTGATTAATGACTGGCTACTCAATCAACCGATGACTGATGTGATACGTAAAGATATTCGCGATATCTTGCATACGATTATTTATCATCCAGTCAATGATAACGTGCCGTTGTCTGAGCTGGTGGATGACACTCAAGTTGAAACCCTTGCCAATTATGTTGGTAGCCACGATCAGCAACGCAATATCTTGATTCATACCCTGGTCGGCAACGAGACTTTTGCCGATTTGCTAACCCAAACGCTATATCATGCCATTAATGACTTTATGGAAACCACGCTGGATAAAGCAGGCGCTGCTGGTAAACTGATGAAATTTGGGCGCAGCTCTTTTGAAAAAGCGACCAATAGAAACCTTGATGAAAAACTGCAGGCGTATTTGCATCGTAATATTAAAGATTTAGCACGCCGCGCAGAAGCCAATGCGCAAGAGCATTTATCAAATGACGAAGTCGCGCGATTATTAATCACTGGTTGGGCACGAATCAAAGACCAGCCTGTCAGTCATCTACAGACTTATCTGCGTGATGAGCCTGACAACAGTAGTATCGATCATATCGAAGCCAGCATTCAGCAAAGCTATAACCGCCTGCGCCAGTCGCCTTACTTACACAGCCTTGTGGCAGCGAGCATCGATACTTGGTATGGTAATCATCAGTCAGATACTATTGCGACGGTAATTTCGAGTCTTCATATTGATGAGCAAGCCATGACTCAATTGAGTACAGCGCTATTACCTGTGGTGCACGATGCCATTGAAAGCGAGTGGTTGACGGCACATACTCGTGAAATGTTACAAGCGTTTTATGAGCAACCGAATATCAAAAAAGGCTTAGCATTTAATACCTAGTCGTTTACTGTCTTGATGTATTTGTCTCAGTTTCCCATCTCATTCATTTATTTGACAGCACCATACTTATGAGTCAACGTAATACACTCAGCTTGTGGCAAAAACTCAAACAGTTACTGACTGGTTCAGCAGCGCAGGCTGATGAAGTTGATATGATACAAACAGAGCCTCATGACATGTATAGTAGTGATACATATAGTAGTGATACAGATGATGAGGATACTAGTGACGCTCATGATAATACCGAAATCAATTCCGAATCTGATGTCAAAAACACAAGCGAATATTCAGAAACTGACGCCTTTAACTCGAGTGCCAGTCAACACGAAGCTAGCGACACGCCCATTATCGATTTTCTGAAACAGTACTTTAATGATAAGCAATGGCACTATACTCACTATCGACCCAAAAGCAGTGGCAACAAAAACAATGACCGTCAGCAATCGCATCACTTATCGCTTAGAATGCGCAATAAAAGTCTCGATTGCGGCTATTTGTTTCGCGTGCAAGAAAACAACAAGCTGCTGGCAGTCTATGGAATTTTGCCATTTTTAATACCAGAAAGTCATCAAAGCGCGGCGATGCTACTGATTACTCAAATAAATTATGACTTGCTAATCGGCAATCTAGAAATGGATGTCAATGATGGCGAGATACGCTACAAACACGCTATCGATGTCGAAGCGGTAGGCATCGGTAATGATGCTATCGAGCATTTATTACAAAGTGTCATCGCGATGACCACGGTCGCGAATGAGATATTTAGTGATTTGATCGATAATCAAAACCCTGCGGAAGACTTACCGACATTGCTGACCGAGCTACGTCAACAATCAGATTCTAGAACCTTCTTTTTGCCAACGCAATTTGTGCAGTAATGAACTGACTACCATAGCTATCCGTAGCTTTTACAATGTCTCACCAGCACCTTACTGCTAAAGCGTTTAAACCTATTTATTCTTAAAATACTTTTCAAAAAAGACATCCTCTAACACTATGCTAAAAATTGCTTACTCTGATATTTTTCGATATTCCGTGCCGGAAAAACACCGCTTTCCCATGCAAAAATACACCATGATTCCTGAGCGGCTATTGGCTGAAGGCATTATCAGTACCGACAACTTTTTTGCCCCTGCACGTTTGAGCGAAGATGAGATTTTGACCACGCATACTGCGGACTACTGGTATCAGCTAAAAACCCAAACGCTACCACGAAAGGAAGCGCGAGCCATTGGCTTTGAAATGACACCTGAGCTGGTAGAACGTGGGCGTTATATTGCTCATGCCACTTATGAATGTGCATTATATGCGCAGCAATATGGCGCGGCGATGAATGTCGCAGGTGGCACGCATCATGCGTTTGCTGATCATGGCGAAGGGTTTTGCGTGTTTAATGATGTTTGTATCGCGAGTAATTTATTATTAAATCGTGGACAGGCGCAAAAGATTTTAGTCGTCGATTTAGACGTCCATCAGGGCAATGGCAATGCCAGTATTATGGCAGGTGAGCCGCGCGTTTTTGTGTTTAGCATGCATGGCGCAAAGAACTATCCATTTCGAAAGCAAGTATCAGATTTGGATATTGAGCTAGACAATGATACTGGCGATGTGGAATATTTGCAGTTACTAGAGGCGACATTACCACGTTTGATTAGCGACGTTGCGCCCGATATGATATTTTATCAATCCGCTGTCGATGTGCTGGCAACTGATAAATTAGGAAAGTTAGGGCTGACGATAGAGGGTTGTAAAGCGCGTGATGAATATGTATTACGCCAAGCAAAAGCCGCTAAAATTCCTATCGCTATCGTGATGGGTGGTGGCTATTCAGAAGATATCGACGATGTGGTTGAGGCGCACTGTAATACTTTTCGTTTGGCGCAACAGATATTTTTTAATGAAATAACAAAATAACGCGCGCATAAAATAGCATCTAAAAAGCCAGCTGCCTCGCGAGCTATTTTACAAAAATGCCATAACTCCCTGCCAGCCGACACGAATACCAAGCACGGTAAGTATCAATAAAATAAGCTGACGAAAGCGTGCTTGTGGCAAATAGCGACGCAAGCGGATGCCGACTAAAAGCGCAGCAATCGATAGTACACTAAGTAGAATAATCAGCTGCCATTCACCACTGCTGAGTGCCATAATAGGCTCACGCAATACAATAATTTGGGCGATTTTACCCAAAAAATAGCACATGTTACCGACTTTAGCGATGGTATTTTTATCATCACTGGCAGACAGCAGATACATCATCAGTATGGTCGACATGGCATTGGTCGCCCCGCCAATCACGCCTGCACTAAAGCCAACGATAATCAATACAGGCTTGGTAGCAGGTAGACGGAGTTGCTTACCAAGCAAGCTGCTTATGACATAAAAACCAATAACCGCTGCCAATAGTAATAAAATATAGGCGCTGTCGACCCATAGTAAGAGCTTCGCGCCTAGAATACTACCAACTAAGCTGGTCAACGCCAGTAACCAATAACGCGTGCCGTAATAGATAAAATTTTGCCAAATTGTGCGCCCGCCACCCGCGAGCCAAGTAATGGCATTAAGCAATAATGACGGAAAAATGACCAACACAATAGCATGTGGTAACGGATAGATACTAGCAAGCGCAGTGGTCGTCACCAACGTCACACCCAGCCCACTAATACCGTGTAGCAACGATGCCAGCGCAAAGATTACCATCAATACCAACGTCTGGGTGCTATCACTATCCATCATATTAGCCATAAACATTAAGACCTAATATCTGGATTAATAGTGACATAACTAGGCATTGTGACCATTATGGCGTTGCCATATTGTCTCGCCAATGATGCCAGCCAACTGCTCGGCAATCTTATCTTTGCTCGCCTTCTCAAGTGTCACAGCTTCACTCTTATAACGCTCTGAGAAAAATACCTGCATGGCATTGTTATCGCTGGCAAAACCAATATCTGCTCGTGAAACATCATTACAAGCAATCAAATCTAGATCTTTAGACACCAGTTTGCCACGAGCATAGCGCTCGATATCTTGCGTTTCTGCCGCAAAACCAACGACAAACAGCGCTGGATGCGCAAGCGAAATCGTCGCTAGAATATCAGGGTTTTTGACCAAACTCAGCGTCATCGCATCTTGGGTTTTTTTAATTTTTTGCGGGGCAGCTTCTTCAGTACGATAATCAGCGACAGCCGCCGTGGCAATAAAGATATCCGCCATTACATTTTGATTCTCGCTATGAGCATGCTGTTTATCATCAATCTCATGGCTGTGGTCATGACTGTGGCTATGATCATCGCCACAATCACACTCGCCATGATGTTCATGTTGATAGCTATGATCGTGTTCGTGATCGTGAGAATGGTTGTGCTCATCTTCAGGCACATACTGTAGCGCACTGTGCGTACCATCCACGCACTGCTGGGCTGCTATCAGCATCTCTTTAGCCGACAATACATCAATGCGCGTGACATTCAGCGGTGTCGGCAGTGCCACTTTGCCACCCGCAATCAAGATAACGTCTGCACCAGCAGCCACGCAAGCACGTGCTAATGCAAAGCCCATCTTACCAGTAGAGTGATTGGACAAGTAACGCACCGGATCGATAGCTTCTACCGTCGGTCCTGCAGTAATTACCACTCGTTTACCTGCCAATAATTGCGGCGCGGTTTGCATGGCGTTAAATAATAACACTTCTGCCAATAGCTGCTCTGGTTCAGGCAAACGCCCTGCTCCCACATCACCGCAGGCTTGCTCACCGCTAGCAGGTTGAATAATCTGATAATTCATATCGCGCAGGGTTTGGACATTGAGATTGACCGCAGGGTGCGCCCACATCTGCTGATTCATGGCTGGTGCAATGATGACTGGTGCCGCCGTTGCAAGGCATACGGTTGTCAATAAATCATCAGCCATGCCCATCGCGAGACGCGCAAGCGTATTGGCAGAGGCTGGGGCAATGATGATTAAATCTGCCCATTTCGCCAGCTCAATATGACCCATCCCCGCTTCTGCTTGCTCATCTAACAAGGAGATATGCACCTCATTGCCAGTCAAAGCTTGCAGGGTCAGTGGCGTAATGAAGGCTTGTGCGCCTGTGGTCATAATGACACGCACCTCAAAGCCTGCCTTGATTAATAGGCGGGCAAAGATAGCAGATTTATAAGCGGCGATACCGCCAGTGATAGCAAGCACAATATTGGACATAAGCATGGCATCAATAAAAAGTTGAAAGATAAAATTGCGCTTATAGTAACAATTATGAGATAAGTTGGGTAAGAATTTCCGTATTTACTCAATATATCTGGCAGCAATCCATTCTCAAGGAGTGACAATGGCGATTAAAGACTGGCATGAAGATGATAGACCACGTGAAAAACTACTAAAATTTGGGGCAGAGCATTTATCTGATGCCGAGATATTAGCGATATTTCTGCGCACAGGTACGCAGTCACAGTCAGCTATCGAGCTGGCGCGTCATTTGATCGAGCAATTTGGTAGCTTGGCAGAATTATTGGCAGCGCCGCAACAGATGGTTCTTGCTTGTCATGGTATTGGTCCTGCCAAATACGCGCAGATATTGGCCTCACTTGAGATGGGCACGCGTTATTTGGACAGTCAGCTTAAAACTGGTCACGCACTTGGGCACTCGCAAATGGTCAAAGACTATATCAGCACTCAGCTGCGCGGGGAGCATCGCGAAGTCTTTGCGGTACTTTGCTTAGACAATGCGTTAAATCTCATTAATTTTGAGATACTGTTTACTGGCGGCATCTCCTCTTGCTCCGTCTGTATCAAACACGTTCTGCGTCATGCCTTGAGTCACGCCGCCAGCCAACTCATTGTCGCACACAATCATCCGCATACCGACGCGACCCCTTCAACGGCAGACAACTTATTAACTTACGAGCTAAAGAAAGCCTGCGATTTAATCGATTTATCCTTGGTAGACCACATCATTGTTGGACGCAATGAGACATTATCTTATGCCGAAAGCTGCTTAGCGCCTTTTGGATAACTGATTACGACTGTTATTTTTGCCTATATGAGAAAATCTTGATACATATAATCGACACAGCGTAGCATTTTAGCTATTGATAGTTATCGGCAACTGTTTCATATTGATGGCTAAATTTGTCTTTTATTTGTCTGTCACTGGTTAGGTAGTTATCAAAGCCACTTTTGTAAAATGCTCAACAAATTAAAATTGATTATAAAATATGCTACAAAATCCATAACGGCTCATTGGTTTAATTTGGTCACCAGACCCTTAAACATCAGCAAAAATAACAACAAGATTTATTCAAATACTTTAATACACACACATTTTTCGCGCTTTTGGTTTAGCGTTATAAAAGGAGATAGTCATGGCAATTGGCTTATTTATTTTGGCAATCATTATTCAATTAGCCATGGTTTTAGCCATCTTTTTATTGTCCCTATCACGAGTCACAGGCAGTATCGTTGCCCTAGTTACCGTCCTTGTCACCGCCTTTATCAGTCCTTGGTCGCTCATTTTGGGCATACCAATCGCTTTACTTTGCATCGTTTTGCTCGTCGCCCCTATTCGTCAGTCACTGATTACCAGACCTGTTTACAAGACTTTGGGCGGGGCAATGCCGAGCATGAGCGATACCGAGCGAGAAGCACTCGATGCGGGTACCAGCTGGTGGGAAAAAGAGCTGTTTATGGGTGCGCCTGACTGGGATACTTTTGCTCAATATCCCTATCCAGAGCTGTCGGCAGAAGAGCAAAGCTTTATTGATAATGAAGTAGAAGTACTATGCGCCATGCTTGATGAATGGAAAATTCAGCATGAAGACAAAGAGCTGTCGCCTGAAGCGTGGCAATTTATCAAAGCCAATGGATTTTTAGGCTTAATCATTCCAAAAGAGTTTGGCGGTTTAGATTTTAGCTCTTATGCACAAAGCCGTATCATGAGCAAAATCGCTTCACGCTCGCCAACCGCTGCGGTTACCTGTATGGTGCCAAACTCGCTCGGCCCTGGTGAGCTGTTGATGCACTATGGTACGGACGCGCAAAAACAGCGTTGGCTACCCGGTCTTGCCAAGGGTGACGAGGTGCCTTGCTTTGGTTTGACTGGCCCAGAAGCAGGTTCCGATGCTGGTGCGATTCCAGATACAGGGGTGGTTTGTTATGGTGCGCATGAGGGCGAGCAAGTGCTCGGTTTGCGTATGAACTTTTCTAAGCGCTGGATTACCCTCGCACCTATCGCCACGGTCGTGGGTTTAGCATTCAAGATGCACGATCCTGAAGGTTTGCTTGGCAATCCTGATAAGACCGATTACGGTATCACTTGTGCGCTCGTTCCTGCCAGCCATGAAGGCGTTATCATAGGACCACGCCATAATCCAATTGGCTCGCCATTTATGAATGGTACAGTCGATGGTAAAGACGTCTTTATTCCACTAGATTACATCATTGGCGGCGTCGAAAATGCGGGTCGCGGTTGGCGTATGCTGATGGAGTGCTTGGGCGTTGGTCGCGGCATCTCTTTACCAGCTTTATCAACCTCAGCCAGTGAAATGACATATCTGTCTGTCGGTGCTTTTGCCAAAGTACGCGAACAGTTTAAAATCTCTGTTGGCAAGTTTGAAGGCGTCCAAGACGCTACCAGCCGCATGGCAAGTAACACTTATATGCTAGAGGCATTTCGTCACCTCGTCACCTGCGGTCTGAACCAAGGCGGCACACCATCAGTGATGACGGCAATGGCAAAATACTATGCGACTGAAACCATGCGCAGTGTGGTTAACGACGGTATGGATGTGGTTGGTGGTCGCGCGGTACAGATGGGTCCACGTAACTTTTTGGCCACACCTTATCAGGCAATTCCAGTATCTATCACGGTTGAAGGCGCAAATATCTTGACGCGCTCACTCATGATATTTGGTCAAGGCGCGATGCGTTGCCATCCTTATCTCTTTGATGAGCTGCAATTGCTGCAAAGCGAAGATAAAGAAGGCGCACTCAAACAGTTCGACACGCTATTTTTTAAACATTTGGGTTATACCTTTAATCGCGGCGCAAAGGCATTTGTCGCAGGTTATGTCGGTGGCAGTAATCATGCACCAAGCTTTGCGGACAGCTTTACTCGTCCCTACTACAAATACATCAACCGCCTGAGCGCAAGCTTTGCCTTAACGGCTGACATGGCATTAGGGTTGCTCGCTGGTGACTTAAAACGTAAAGAGATGCTGTCTGGGCGCTTAGCTGATATTCATAGCCATTTATTCATTAGCACTGCTATTTTGCAGTTTTATGAGCATGGTACTAAATCAGCTTCCGAACGCTTGCATGCTGAGGTTGCCTTACAAAATAGCTTATATACCATTCAAGAAGCTTTTGAAGCCTTTTTTGCAAACTTCCCTAATCGTATGGCGGCCAGTTTGGTCAGTTTTGTGACTTTTCCCAGCGGCTCTATCTTTACGCCGCCAAGCGATGAGCTCAAACGCAAGCTGGGCGATGCTTTTATGGATGACTTTGAAGCCAACCCGTTCCGTGATTATCTCAAAACCATGGTCTATTATAATACTGAAGCTGATGATGTCACTGGACGTATGGAACACGCTTATCAAACGCTACTGAGCATCGAGCCATTATGGCAGAGGTTTAAAAAGGCTGAACACCAGGACAGTTTTGAAGGGCTTACTTTTGAGGATCATGTGGTATATGCCAGCCAAAACGGCGATATTACCGAAGAAGAAGCTGAAGTGCTTATTCAGTACAACGCCATACGCTTTAACTCATTATTGACTGACGTGTTCGATAAACATTTATTGCATGCCCAAGAGCGCACCAATCCACACAGCCTCGATAATGCTGTACAGCAACTGACGGACTATGCACAATTGAAAAATGACGCGCAAGCCAGAAATGGCATTGCGACAAACATGACAGCTGAAAATGATGTCAACTCTAATGACTTGGGTACGCCCGTCAATACAGACAAACCAACTGGCGATGCCAACCCCAATCATGGTTATGAGAGTGACGGTGATGTAGAAATGGTCAAAGAGCAAGATACTATTGAGGAGGTACGTGCACAGACCAACTTTGATGAGTCTGAGCCTAAGATCGAAGCACTAGATCATCGCCACCGTGATGCAGAGTCACACTTAAGTGAACGCATGAGTAACAACCATCGTCTGAATCAACATAATGCTGACGACCTAGAGCCTTCTGAAATATCTGAAAATGCAGAAAATGTGAAGGATGATATAGACAAACCTGCCGCTACTGATCCTAAATGGCAGGATGGTCTACGCCGTGATGAAAGTGACAAAGTTTAAAGCTTTGATAATTCTTGAAATGACAAGCTTTGAAATAACAAGGCACAAAAGAATCAGGCTTAAAATATTTAAAAAACAATAGATGTTAAGGCTGCTATAGTCGATTCAATTTAAAAGTAGTACAAGGCAACCGAGTGTAGATGTATATTTAATACTTCAAGCGAGGTTAACGCAGTAATACTTTTATAGTGGAATGACTATAGAAGCCTTGCACGATACATTCTGATCATCCACTTAGAAAAGACTGCCCAATTTGAGCAGTCTTTTTTTAGTTATAAATCGCCGTTTTTAACCATTAAGGCATGTTTGATGATTCAACCATGGCACTGACAGAGACTGTTTTTTAGGCAGTTTGACGTTAAAAACAGTCAGTTTAGTCATTCTAAGCGTCTACTTTTAACAATGAAATGTTAAAAAAGAGCCCTGTCTCCCTCTATTAATATTGGAAATAATACTAAATTCTCCCAGCTCCATATAAAAAATATGTTATAAAACTAATTCACGCATGAACATTATTGTCATTTTATGCTTTGTCTGGAACAGTTTTAGCGATCAGCAATATCTATTTTTGAATGTTCAACACGCGCTAATATTGGTCAATATGCCTTGTCATTTACCTACTTTACTCGCGAAAAATTCGGCGCAGACAACTTAACTATTGATTTATATTACCTTAGTCATAAAAAAACGTTGCAGTATCCTTAACAATTATTTTATATTGTGCCCCGAAAACGTGACACTAAGTGGAAGTTGAAAGAATTTAATAGACGTAGCAAGAGCGGTGATAATAATGGCAACAATCACATTGATGTGAGCAGCCTATCTATTCGCTACTGGGGCACGTACACAAAGGATATAAGTTATGTGGAAAAATATGGGACTGACCGGCAAGATTATTGTCGCTATGGTACTCGGTATCATACTGGGATTGTTTATAAACTATTCAGGACTGAACGCTGAAGGCGGTTTCATTCATACGTACATTACCAATGGCTTCCTCGCCATTGTCGGCAAGCTATTTGTCAACTCACTCAAAATGCTAGTCGTGCCTTTGGTGCTGATCTCACTGATTTGCGGTGTTTGCGGTATTGGGGATATTCGTTTGCTTGGTCGCATCGGCACCAAGACATTTCTTATTTATATGATGACAACAGCTCTGGCTATCGCAACAGCGATTGGGCTTGGCGTGCTATTTGGTATCGGTAAAGGCATGAATATCGAAACTGAAGCGGCATTTGAAGCAGCTTCAGCACCGCCGCTGCTTGATGTGTTCTCTAATATTATCCCATCAAACCCCATCAGCGCGATGGCAAATGGTGATATGTTATCGATTATTTTCTTTGCTATTTTGATCGGTGTTAGTATTTTGATGGTGGGTAAACCTGCTAAAGGCTTAGTGCAGAGCTTAGAATTAATCAATGAAGTCATCTTAAAAATGGTGACCATCATCATGAATCTTGCACCTTATGGTGTATTTGCGCTATTGACCAAAGCAATGGCCGAGCTGGGTTTAGACTTGATTTGGTCACTGCTCGGTTATGTGGCGGTATTGGTCGGCTCATTGGCATTCCATTTCTTTGTCACTATGATGATTGTACTCAAAGTCTCTTCAGGCTTATCCATCAAAACCTTTTTGGCAAAAATGCGTGAAGTTCAGATTTTTGCTTTTAGTACGTCAAGCTCGAACGCGACGATTCCTATTACCTTGCGTACGGTCACCAAGCGTATGGGTGTCAATAACTCAGTTGCTTCATTTACGGTGCCTTTTGGTGCGACCATCAACATGGATGGTACCGCCATCATGCAAGGTACGGCGACCATTTTCATTGCCAATATCTATGGTATTGACTTGGGCGTGACTGAGTATCTGACTGTCATTCTAATGTCCGTTTTGGCTTCCGTCGGTACCGCTGGTGTACCGGGTGTTGGTCTGATTATGCTATCAATGGTATTTGCCCAAGTCGGTCTACCTATCGAAGGTATCGGTCTTATCTTAGGTGTGGATCGTATTCTTGATATGTTACGTACCGCAGTGAACGTCGGTGGCGATGCCGCTGTGACGGCTATTGTGGCAAAATCAGAAGGCAAAATGGATTTGGCTATTTATAACGATCCTAACGCTGGTGCAAAAGACGTGTTTGATGGTCACATTGATGAAGACAATGAGCGTGAATTCTCTGAAGTCTTTAGTGATGGGATCATGGGCAGTGAGTACGATGATATCGATCGTCGCCGCTAGGCACTCGCATTGAATAGATTTTGATAGTTTATTCAATATACATAAAAAACCTCAGTCATATTGGCTGAGGTTTTTTTCTTTACTAAATACATTTAGGGCGTGTTGAACAACAATCAACCAAAAACGTATTTGGTTACCATCGCCAAGCATACCACTACAATCATCGGACGAATCAGCTTACTACCGCCTTTGACCACCATATGAGAGCCAAAATACGCACCTATCGTTTGTCCCACCATCATGGCAAGCCCTACTTTCCACAAGACATTACCGCCCAAAATAAAGAATATTAACGAGCCAATATTGGTCGATAAATTCAATACCTTTGCTGCGCCTGTTGCTTCGATAATTTGACGACCGCGCAATGCCACGTTGCCGAGCGCAAAAAACATCCCTGTGCCTGGTCCAATATAACCATCATAAAAACCAATTAGCGGTGCAACCACTTTTTGCCATTTACCTTCTGAGATACGCGGCGCAGCTTCTACTTCGCCAAGTCGAGGCGCAAACAAGGTATAAATCCCGATAGCCGCAATCAAAAACGGAATCAGTGTCTCAAGCAGATCTGGCGGCGACATCTGTACAGCGATAGTGCCGAGAACAGAACCGATAAAAGCGCCAACGATAGCTACTTTGATACGTTGCGGTTTGACCACCCCTTTTCTAATCATCGTAATAGAGGCTGCTAGCGCACCTGAAGCGGCTTGTAGCTTATTGGTACCAAGCGTTAGCACTGGTGGGATATTGGCGAGTAACATGGCGGGGATGGTCAATAAACCGCCACCACCAGCGATGGCATCAATAAAGCCTGCCAACGCTGCCACAGCGGTGAGCATTAATATAACCTCTAACGAAAGCGATAAGTCCATGACGCTGACCTGTAAATTTTATGATGGAAAATGAGGAAGTTCTAAAAACTGGCTTTAAGAACGGGCTTTAAGAACTGGAAATAAAATATTAGTAGCAATGTTGCTATCAAATTTGCTATTCATTAGCTGATAGTACTGCTGATATGTATTAAAGCTGTGACAGAACATCACAAAATGCCAATCATTATAAAGATAAAACGCTAAAAAAAGCCAAAAACGTAAAAAAGTCTGCTAGATTTGTCTAACGGCTTAATAAGTATCTAAGATAAACAGCGATTGATTAAAAGTATGTAACGACTGACCAAGCTTTTGTCTGCTCTATCGACTTTATAATATCGCTATTATTAATGTGGCAAGTGGCACTTATAACTTTTGGTTGACGTATTTTGTTGTCTATATCAATAAGAGTATGAGAAACTGTTGCTGTCTATCATGTCTTTATGAGTCATGTCATAGATATTTGAGGTTATTGGATTAATTTGTAATTCGTGTTTAGCAAATGAGGATGATATGGCAATACGCAGGATTAAAGCATTTTTTGAATTTGAGGCAGCGGGCGGTATCGTCCTAGCATTGGCTGCCATTGCTGCAATGATTATTGCCAACTCTCCTCTTAATGTGTGGTACGAGGGCTTTATTCACGCACCCGTTGCCATTCAAATCGGTGAGTTTGCTATCGCTAAAGACGCTCATCACTGGATTAATGACGGTTTGATGGCGATTTTCTTTTTTTTAGTGGGACTTGAGCTAAAGCGTGAAGTGTTGATCGGTGAGCTGTCTAACGTTAAGCAAATCATCCTGCCAGCTGGTGCGGCACTCGGTGGCATGATAATGCCAGCGATTGTCTATCTACTCTTTAACTATAACGAGCCTGAGTTTTGGAAAGGATGGGCGATTCCAGCCGCGACCGATATTGCTTTTGCCCTAGGTATTTTGAGTTTGTTAGGCAATCGCGTCCCCAACTCTTTAAAGGTATTTTTAGTATCGATTGCTATCTTCGATGATATTGGCGCCATTTTAATCATCGCTTTATTTTATACCAGTGATTTGTCATTAGAGTCATTGGCAGTGGCAGGTCTATGTCTACCCTTCTTATACCTTCTTAATCGTCGCAACGTCACCAGCATCACGCCTTATCTGCTGATCGGTGTGATCATGTGGATTGCGGTACTCAAGTCCGGCATCCATGCCACCTTGGCTGGCGTGGTCTTAGCACTATTTATTCCTATGTTTGACCGTACTGATCCTGAGCACTCACCACTAGAAGAGCTAGAGCACGATTTACATAACACCGTTGCCTTTGGTATCTTGCCATTATTCGCATTTGCCAACTCAGGCATATCCCTCAAAGGTGCAGGCTTCGCTGAGCTGTTCCATTCAGTACCGCTTGGTATTGCGGCCGGTCTATTCATCGGTAAGCAATTGGGCGTGATGATCATGTGCTGGTTAATCTTTAAGCTTGGTATCTCAACCATGCCAAGAGGCATGAATTATAAGCAGATTTACGGTGCAGCCTTACTCTGTGGTGTTGGTTTTACCATGAGTCTGTTCATCGGCGGTCTGGCATTTGCTGGTGAAACAGCCTTATTTGATGAGCGCTTAGGTATTATTATGGGCTCAATCGTCTCTGGTATCGCAGGTTACCTCATGCTCAAAGTCAGCTTGAAAGACAATGTAAGCGGCACCTCAGTCGATCTGACTCGCCCTCATTAATAAGAAGATGAGCCACTTAAAGGCGATTTAGCTTATCAGTGGCTTATTATTTTATAGTTCACGTACTTTGGCATCCGAGCATGGTTCATTAAAAGTATTTTTCATTAGCCATATCAGCACTTGCATCAATAGCCATAGAAGAGATAATCATGCGACAGTTTGTACCGCGACCTTCGTTAAGCTTAGCGCTCCTTGGTAGCATTGTTTTACTATCAAGCTGTGCCACGCTCTCTAAGCAGGAATGCCTCGTTGGTGACTGGCAGGCTATTGGCTACAACGATGGCGTAGCAGGTTACTCATCAGATCGCCTTGCATCACATGCCAAAGCCTGTGCCAAGGCCAGTGTTGCCCCCAACTATCTGGCATGGGAGCGCGGTCGCCAGCTGGGGCTTAAGCAATACTGCACGACCAGTAATGCTTACAATGTCGGTCGGCGCGGACGTCAGCTCAATAATGTCTGCCCCTTAACCTTGGCGAACACACTGCAAACTGCCAATCAAAAAGGCTTAGACTATTACGCCTTAGACAGTCAGTTAGACAAAGACAAGCGCCTCATAGAAACCTACCAAGAAGAATTTGATAAGCTAGAAAGTGGGGCGATGTTAAACTTTTCTAATGAAAAAGAAGCACGCGCGCGCCTACTGTCATTAGCCGACGAGCTGCGTAAAGCCAAGCGCCGTATGAACACCACGCAAAGACAATTAGAAACGCTAAACCAGTCAAATGGCTATTAATACTATTGACCTTGTGAAATGATCTAATAGGAAAGCATTTGTTCAGAAGGCATTTGGTAAGAAGGCATTTAATAAATATGGATTCAATCAACATAACTGATAAACAGACGGCTGATACTTTGAATCAACAACAACCCTCAATAAAACCTTATCAGCGTCACGGACGGACGACCGCGATTGATGACCATAGCGACTTGCAAGTCTTAAAGCGCATCAAGCGTTATTTATTGCCAAAAGACTTCGTTATCTCGCAAGATTTATTAAATGAAATAGTCACAGGCTACGATATCGGTGATTCACTGGCAGATACTTTAGCCGCTGACGGCATTCGTTTTGCAAAGCCCTTACAGCAATTTATTATCAGCGACAGTAGCAATAGCAATAAATTCGATGCTAATCTCACAAACAACTCTGCATTTAACGCCTTGGCTGAACAATTTAGCCACCATCCCGATTGGTTCGATCCCAAGCTTGCCCAAATCGGTGCGATTGCCTATCGACGCTATCCGCTGATGCTGATTTGGCTATTACGTAATGTCGCCTTGATGGCAGGCTACAGCATTCCTGCCCTCTCCCTGCCGCTCATTCAGACAGGCGCATTGATGCACGATGCCTTGCCCCGCCTGATGCGTACGTATGCCTATATCTTAGCCGTCTCTGAACATCCCCCATTACATAAGCCGAATACAAACGCCCATAATCAACGTCAGTCTATCGAGCAAGTATTGGCGATTGGCTCAGAAGGTTGGCGGCAATCAATCAAGGTGCGGCAAATTCATACCTTAGTACGGCAAAACTTGCTCAAAGGTAAAGGCAATGCTGCTAAAGGCGTCATACCAGATGCCGACCAACATCACAACTCAGATGGCAGCTGGAATACTGATTATTGGGGTCTTCCTATCAATCAAACCGATATGATTGCTACTCATTTGCAGTTTTCATTGTTGATTATGCGCGGGTTACGGCTGCTTGGCGCACGCATCAGCACTGAAGAAGCGGCAGGTATTCTGCATCTATGGAATCTTGCCAGTTATTGGATGGGGGTTGACTTAGATCGCCTGCCAAAAGATGAAACTGCCTGTTGGGAATGGCTCTATACTTATTTATCAATTCAGCAACTTGATTTTAAAATGGGGCAACCATTAGCCAAAGCCTTGCATGATTTGCCGCGTCAGCTGATGGGCGAAGACAATCGACGGGGGCGTTTCGTTGAGATGGTCAATGCTAGCGTGACCCGTACTTTGGTCGGCGATGATATCGGCGATGGGCTGGATTTGCCAAAATCAAAAATCCGCTTTGGCGTCTTATCGTCAGTGCCGATTCTCTTTGCCCTTGATACGGCACGCCAACACAATCAAAGTGTGGCTGAAAAATTAGAAGCCTTCCGCGCCAAACGCCAAGATAATATGAACTGGTGGCTAAAGAAAAACGACGATTATTATAAGTAGGGGATTATAAATAAAGCATAGTAGCTAAAATAAAACGAATAGTGATTAAACGTCAGCCGTTAGCCGCCTTACGGATTAATTGCGCGTATTTTGGATACGATAATACCACTCAAGCTGGCGATCAAAGCCTGTTTCTAATAGACTGGCAATGACTCGTCCTGTCAGACCCCAAACCGTTTCACCATCCACTTGCCAGCTAGGTGTAAGAATGGTCGCGATCTTATCTTGCATTGCATATTCTACCGCATACTCGACAGTAGGCTGAGTCAGCAAGGTTTCAAAATCTGCCCAAAAAATACGCGAAATTTCGCCAAGCTCAGGGACTAATAATAAATCTGGCGCAATCAGCGCCACAATAGGACGCACACTCATACCGCTTTTGGAGGTTTGAATGGGCAATTGACCAATGAGCTGGACTTTATTAGGTGGTAGTGCGGTCTCTTCACAGGCTTCACGCAAAGCGGTGACGACATTATTACCGTCGCCTGCGTCATGTTTACCACCAACGCAAGAGACCTCGCCAGCATGGCTGTTCATGTGCGCAGCGCGGCGTGTCAGTAGCAGTTTTGGATGGCGTTCATGGGTAATGGCAACCAATACCGAGGCATCGGCAATGGGTGTTTGATACAAGCTATCTAGAATGCGAGTGCTACGAGAAGTGCTAGCATCATACAGCGCAGGACTGGTGACGGCATTTAAGGTCTCATGCTGCACCCGTTCCGCCAGCGTTCTAATAGTGGGATAACGAATAAAGTCCGGCACAGCGACTGAAAATTCATCAAAACGTAGCGACTGCGGGGGAAGTAACATGATTATTGCCCTATATTTTTATTAGAATTAAGCATCGGATGGTGGAGCTTATCTCTCGCAATGTGTACAACGCTTGCGCCAGTATTATTGCTACGCGTATCGCATCTACATGCTGGCCTCCATTCATTTATCGTTATGCTTGGCGACGTAAAGTGGCATTTTTTAATACCCCCTACTCTGATAGATGCGCGCGCTTTTCTGGTTGCCCTTATTTACAACAACACCGGTCGCGGCAGCCATTACTCTCGTTATAGGTAAAGCTATCATTCAATAGTTAGCGTGAGTCTAGCCTAGCGCAATCTTATCGTGACTGCATATACTTTATGTGACTGTCCTGCTCTGCCTGCTGATGCATTCATTAATAGCAACCGTAGCCGTAAGCAGTTGCGCAAACCTGTGTGCTTGTTATTATCACTGCCAGTGTGATGAGAATTTGTGTTATCTTAGGATTAACAGCTATGATCACATAACATCTGATAAGCTAAAGTCATACTATTTTATAAAATAAGAATCATAATTCTTCCAAGAACGACAATCCTTTTTATCATTTCTATTTATCATGTAGATTTATCACTAAATAAGGCAGTTGATATGCGCTATTGTTTACAATGCGGTCATGAAGCAGAACGTAAAATACCAGCCACGGATAATATCCCACGCTTGGTATGCCCCAATTGCCACTATATTCACTATGAAAATCCAAAAGTGATTTGTGGCTCACTCGTTGTGCATAAGCATCGGGTACTGCTATGTCGCCGCGCGATCGAGCCACAGTATGGCTTATGGACACTGCCAGCTGGCTTTATGGAAAATGGCGAAACCATGGCAGAAGGGGCCGCTCGTGAAAGTTTTGAAGAAGCAGAAGCGGTCGTCATCAATCCGCATTTATATTGCTTATATGATATTCCTGATATCGGGCAAATCTATAGCATCTATATCACTGAGCTAAAAGACGGTGCTTATGGCATCGGCTCTGAAAGTCTTGATTGTGCGTTATTTACTGAAGAAGATATTCCATGGGACAAACTTGCCTTTGAAGCGGTACGTCGTACCCTAAAAAGCTACTTTGCTGACCGCAAGAAATACGATAACCATGAAAATTTCCCTATTCATCAGGATATCATCGGTAAAGACCAAGCGATCAAGCGCTACTAGCCCTAAGCATATAAAAAATAGAGTTATAAACATAACGTTATAAAAAATAACCTTATAAAAAAATCGACTGCTTTACAAAAGTGGTTGGTAAAAACCATTGATAAGTCTTATGCTAAGTTTTGAATATAGCCACTTATCAATGGTTTTTTATTGTCTGAAGTTAATCGTTTAAGCCGACTTGCGAGAATATTATGCTGACTTTATTGCAACGCTCTTTACCGCTACTACCACTGACCATCGCCATGACCCTAACCAGTATAAGTATCACCAGCCATGCGGAAGATGCACGGTTAACCGCCAAACAATCAGACCCACAAACGCTTGGCTGGATGCAAGGTTTTCCGCCGCCTGCCGATAAACTGATTACTCAACCTTCCTCTAATTTTTTTAGTTTCCCCAAGCTGCGTTGGACGGTCTGTCATATCCGTGAATTGATGCCCACCACTGACGTCAGTCGCGGTATCGGTGCGCCTTCCAAGCTCAGCTATGCGTTAGATAAAAACATCGATGCCATCACCTTTATGCCTACTAACAGTAAGCGCCCGATGACTTGGAAGCAATCACTGGATGCCAATTATACTGACGGCATTATGATCATGCATCATGGCAAGGTGGTATACGAGCGCCAAAACGGTTGTCTCAATGAGCTGGGCAATCATGCGGCGATGTCGATGACCAAATCAATGACTGGGCTGTTAGCAGAAATCCTCGTGACCGAAGGTAAGCTTGACGATAAAGCCTTGGTAGCGTCTATCATTCCAGAGCTCAAAAACAGTGGCTTTGGTGATGCAACCGTACGCCAAGTCATGGACATGACCACAGCGCTCGATTATAGCGAAGACTATGCTGATCCTAATGCCGATATCTGGAAGTATTCAGAAGCGGCAAGCCCACTACCAAAACCGAAAGATTATAAAGGACCCAATGGTTACTTTGAGTACCTGCAAACAGTTAAGAAGAACGGCGAACACGGGGAAGCTTTCAACTATCGAACCATTAATAGCGACGCCCTAGGCTGGATTATTTCGCGTACGACTGGTAAAGCGGTGAATGAATTACTCTCTGAACGCATCTGGCAAAAAATCGGTGCTGAACAAAGCGCGTATATGACGGTCGATGCTAAAGGTACGCCGTTTGCTGGCGGCGGTCTTAGTGCAGGTTTGCATGATATGGCACGCATTGGTAGCTTGATGCTCAATAAAGGCGAGATTAATGGTGAGCGCTTATTCCCAGCTACAGTCGTTGATAATATCGAAGCGGGTGGCGATAAAGAGGCTTTTGCGAAAGCCGATTATAAGCAGCTGACTAACGGCAGCTACACAAGCATGTGGTGGTTATTTAATAACCCCACGCCCATCTATGCGGCACGCGGCGTCCACGGTCAAACGGTCTATGTTGACCCAGCAGCGGACATGGTCATCGTCCGTTTTGCGTCATATCCAGATGCCAGTAACGGTAAAATCGACCCAACTTCTTTACCTGCCTATAAAGCAGTCGCCAATTACTTAATCAAAAAGTAAGCCTTTAAAAAACACTATCAAGCAATAAAAACCGCTGCTTCCATTTTTAGTGAAAGCGGCGGTTTTTTTTATAACAATTAAATCAGCAGACTTGAAGAAGGTTAACTTTTAATTTTACAAACGTTAAAGCCTAACTCTTGTACTGCTGCTTCTTTATCATAAGGCGCAAGTACTGCACGTACATGCTTTTGACCTTGCAGGTATTGCTTAGCAACGCGCTGCAAGTCAGCCACGGTCACGGCCAGTATTGAGGCACGCATTTTACGTTGCCAGTCGACGCCGCGATGATGCAAATCTGCAAAGCAGGCTTTAACCGCCTCCCCTGCTGGAGAGCCTGGCTTATCCATTCCTGAGATAATACCTAAGATGGCCTCTTCTAACTGCTCGTCCGTTTGCGGCTCATTCAATAGCCATTCGATACTGGCATCAAAATGGGCAAAAGTTTCAGCACACTGCGGGTCACGGTAGCTAAAGAACTTAAAGGCACAGGCATTGGCATCGTAGCCCGCACCGCCACCATAAGCACCGCCGCGCTCACGAATAGCGCTATGCAGATAACCATTGCGTAGATAAGGCGCTAATACCATCAAGGCTGCCGTATCTGGATGATCAGCCGCTGGTACGGTATAAGCGCTGGCATTATGATAGACGTTGGTTGGCACTAGCCACGCCAAGTCTTCAACATCGAGCGCCACACTACTTTCTAGGGTTTTAACTACGTCTGTTTCACCATTTAACGCCGTATCAAGTTGCAATTCGGCAAACTCGCTTGGAATATTGGCGTCGATACTTGCATCAGCATTTTTTAACTGCGCTGCAATTTTTGGCGCTTGACTGTCTTTCCAGCTATCAACGATTAAATTGCTTAAGCGTTCAGTTTGCTCCGCTTCACAGATGATGACGGCATGCTTAGGCAAACTAATTAGACGTTGATGTAAGTCCATCAAGCTGGTTGCAAGTTTATCCCACTGTGCATCATCGCTACTGGCATGAGTTAAGAAGTCTTTTAGCGCGTTCAATGCTGGCAGACCACTGCGTACATATTCTAATTGCGCTTGGCGACTCATGCCGCGACTGGCGGTTTGCATCGCATAAGAATGCCCTGAACCAGCAAGGTTTGACTGCCAGCCTGCTTGACGCTGCTGCAAGATTTCTTTGATACGGTCATGCTCACTAAAGATACTGTGTTCCATGACTTCTTTGAGCAAATCAATCGCTTCAGGTTTACGATTCAGCGCGCGCGTTGCCACCACAAAGTAGCTGCTAATCGCTTGGCTATCATCGACATTGGTACGTTGGCTAATTCTAGCAGTCACCCCTGATGAATGCGCCGCTTGTTTAGCCTGCATTTCATGGGCACTTAGAGAATCTGTACCTAGCTCTGACAATAAGCTTAAATAAATAGGCAACAGCGGATGATTAATGACTTCATTAACGGGTAGCTCGCTTGTACCCTCATTACCAATCGCATCAGTCAACGGCACAATCACTTGATAATAATACAAGCCGTTGGTGCCCGCTTCATATTCAAATAGCGTACTTTCTTTGCCGCTCAAATTAATCTGCTTTTGCGTGCCTTGCTTAAAGGTAATATCAGTCGGTACGTCTTCTAAGCCCACTTTTGGTAATAAGCTTAAATCATCAGGCGCTGCTTGGCGCGCTGCCAAATCAAGCGCTTGTTGTTTTAAGACGGCTTTATCATCAGCGGTCAAATCCATTTCGATGGTATCAAGACGGGTCTGCTCAGCTGCCGCCAAACGGGCTGACTTTTCACTATCAGGCGTCATGGTCACACGGACACGGTGCTGATTATCAAGCAAATGCTGCTTGATTAAATTCGGTAACCATTGCGCATCTTTTACTTGCTCACGTAGCCATTTTAGGTGCTCATCAACTTCCCAAACATCGATAGGGTTGCCATCATGAATGGCAGTGCTAAAGCCTTCTAGCATGAGATTTAGACCATAGGGCATGCTATCACCGCCAATATGGCGCTGATCGATCTCGATTTGATGCAGAATCGTCTCAATCGTTTCATCATCAATCGGTTTGCTCGCCACTTGTGTAAGCAAATCAATAATGCCCTGTTCTACCGCTTCGGCGTGTTCAGGGTTTGAACCGCGCAGACCGGTATAAAAGACCATTTCGTAATGACTATCATCCAAACCTAGTAGCGGACTTGGCGCTTTACCAAGTGGATGGCTATCTAGATACGCACGCAGTGGCGAACCAGCATGCTCAACCAACACGCCTTCTAATAAACGCAATGCCAAACGCTGCTTTGGATCAGTAATCGATGGTAATAACCACGCAATCACGTGATGAGTTTGGTCAGGACCTGCTTCGTCAGCCGTATAAGTATCAACTGCGCTAATCGGTGCAGACAAGCGTTTTTCAGGACGTGAGACGTGTTTTTTACCTGCTTCAAACTGAATCAAGGCATCTTCATGGATTTTGGCTTGGGTTTCAGCGACTGGAATATTACCAAAGCTCATAATCACGCTGTTTGACGGATGATAATGGCTCTGATGAAATTCAACCAGCTCAGTATGGGTCAAGTCAGGAATATCGGCAGGATCGCCGCCCGAATTATAGTGATACGTCGTCGTTGGGAATAAATGATGGGCGACCGTATGATACAACTGGTCAATCTCGCCACTCATTGCGCCTTTCATTTCATTAAAAACGATACCCTTAAATTGCGGCTTGTCATTTTCGTCTAACTCAACACGGATGCCTTCTTGGGCAAAATCCAGCGGATGAATATTCGGAAAAAACGAGGCATCCAGATAAACGGCTAGCAAATTAAAGTAGTCATTTTTATTTTGCGTCGCATACGGATACGCCGTCCAATCGGCAGCGGTCATCGCATTCATAAACGTATTTAATGAGCGTTTAATCATGGAGAAAAACGGGTCACGAACGGGGAACTTCTCAGAGCCACATAAAGCCACGTGCTCTAAAATATGCGCTTCGCCTTTTGAATCCATTGGCTGAGTTCGAAAGCCCACCAAAAAGGCATTTTCGTCACTCGGATGTGCCAAATGGTAATGCATCGCGCCTGTTTTGACGTGTTGGCTTATCAATACGTCCATCGATAATGCATCGATATGGCGGTGCTCAATCAGCTCAAAGGCAGGATGCAAAGTTAGATCAGTAGTAGATAATGTGTCGGTCATAATTTTCCTTATGGATTGCTCTAATTTTATTTAGAATAATATGCGATTAATGACTAAATCTAGCCAGTGGCGATAAAATAGAATCAGAGTAAACAATAGATAAATAGTGTATTTAGTACTTATCGTAGGGTGTTTTTTATATGATATTTATATAAAAATATTGTGAGTATTATTGTGATTAACTTATGAGTAATATTCAAATTTAATGGCATGTACCCGTGCATCATTTTAAATGACAGCAATGCACCGGTATAAATTAAAAAGAATTTGCCTAACGGAATTAGATGGGGTTCGCACCTTCATAAGTCAAGATACTGTAGTAATAAAGATGACCAATATGGCAGAATGTCGGATTTTCACAAAGCGAACTCAAAGCTTACTTAACAGCAGCCATCAGTAGTGCTATAGTTAAAATCATCTGTCACAAGGAGCCGCTCATGAGTTATGAACATATTTTATTGGTCACCGACTTAATGTCCGATGCTGATGTGGTCGCCCAAAAGGCCAAACGTATCGTCGAAAATCGTCCTAATGCCAAGTTATCGGTATTACATATCGTCAAAGATACCATGGTTGGCTTTGGCTATGAGCTGGTGCCAGCCTCCAGCTTATACGATGAGATTGACGATGAACGCTGTCAAGAAGCGCGCGCCAAATTGGCACAGTTTTTGGAGCGTAATGACTTGCATGCGGTGAATTCTGAAGTGACCACTGCCATCTCTAACAGTGAAGGCATCGTCAACTATTGTCACAAGCATGATGTTGATCTGCTGGTCATCGGTCGTCATGAACGCCATGGTATCGCCGCTTGGCTCAGTGGCGCGACGGCAGATAATATCTTGCCTAACGTCCCATGCGATAGCTTGGTCGTAAGACTGGATAAACCCGTTAATAAGTAGTTTAAGAAAAGACTTAACCTCGTTTCCAAGTTAGTTAAAACTATTAAAAAAGCTTATTAAAAAAAGCGCATTGTCTGACAGTGCGCTTTTTTATTACTGATTAAAATAGTAAACATTCTTACCAATACTTCTATATTTACCAAAAAAATCAATCTTCTGTCAAAATATCAATAAAACTTTGCCAAATCGGGCTTTGATGGCGGGCTTTATGCCACACTAGCCACCAAGTTCGTGACAAATCGATGCCCGCGACTTTCACTTGTACCAGCGCTCCTGCTGTCAGCTCTGCCTGAATGACATGCTGTGATAAACAACCAAGACCAATATCTGCACTCACCATATGCTTAATAGCTTCCGACTGCTGAATCGCCATCACAATCTCCGCATCAGGCAAATGCTTCAGCAGCTGCTCATCGATAATTTGCCGTGTACCTGACCCTGCCTCTCGTACCAATAGCGGCAGTTTTGCCAGTTGTGCAATGCTAAGCTCGTAGCAATTATCCGCATCGTTATACGCTGCCATGTCTGTCAACCATTTGCTATCACGCTTGGTAAAGATCATCAAGGTATCTGTCCGCCACGCACGCTGCTCAATGACTTTCATATCTGTGGGGCGCGGCATACCCTCTACGAGCGCAATATCAATATTTAATTGTTCAACTTCGCTGACCACTTCTTGAGTATTGGCGATATACATATCGATATGGGCATCGGGTAGCGTCGCATATAGCTTGGCAAGCAGTGGCGGCAGTACATAATTGCCGATCGTGGTACTGGCACCAATATGAATCTGCCCTGCTTGATGCTTATGATAATGCTCTAGAGTTAATGCCTGCCCCAAGATGGCTTGCGCCTGTATATAAATAGGATGGGCGTTGGGGTGCTGATTGAGCCTACGCCCGACGCGCTCAAACAATGGCATCTGCAGCCTTGCTTCTAATTCTGTCAGCGCACTACTGACCGCCGACTGCGATAAATGCAGCGCTTCACTGGCACGGCTGGTACTACCCGTTTGATAAATACTGACAAACACCGATAATTGCTTGAGGGTAATCTTTGGTAATACCTGCATGGCTTTTTTCATAATTTCTCTGACATCCTATCTTATTGATACAATTTAAAAAGCACCTGTTATTTTAAAAACCCTTTATTATCTAGAAACCATCTTTTTAGCCCAAAGACTTTTACTAACCTAAAAAATCGATAGTTTTTATCTAATTAATCTGTTTTTATTATAGATTGGTCTGCCTTATAATGTCTATTCATAAGCTTATGCTTATTTCGATTATAGATAATACATAATAGGACAGTTAGTCATGTACGCCTTGACCCAATCAGTAAATAACTATTTCCCGCGCAGCCGCCATTTAGCAGGGCTCATCGTCGTGCTGATTGGCAGCTTGTTTTGTTTGTGGCTCAATACTAGTGTCAACACATGGACAAATGGACGTATCGTTGGCTTGTCTTCTCTCACTTTAGCCATTCTCCTTGGTATGGTATTGGGCAATACGGTCTATCCTAACCTTGCTGAGCGCTTAAGTATCGGCGTGGCATTTGCCAAAGGTCAAATATTGCGCCTCGCCATCATGTTTTATGGCTTTAAGCTGACCTTAACGCAAGTATCAAGTGTCGGACTGTCTGCGGTGATGAGCGATGCGTTGGTATTGACATCGACCTTTTTACTCACCTATTGGATAGGGACTCGATGGTTAAAAGTCGATAAACAAACGACGCTATTGATTGGGTCAGGCGCAAGCATTTGCGGTGCCGCCGCGGTGATTGCAGCAGAGCCAGTGGTCAAAGCGGAAGCACACAAAGTCACTATTGCCGTAGCGACAGTGGTGGTGTTTGGTACGATTGCAATGCTGCTCTATCCGTTTTTATACCATATTGGTTGGTTGCAACCTTGGCTAAATGCTCAGCAGTACGGGATTTATACGGGTTCCACCATTCATGAAGTGGCGCAAGTCGTCGTCGCTGGTAACGCCGTCAGTCCTGAAGTGGGTGACACAGCGGTTGTCACCAAGATGATACGCGTCATGATGCTTGCCCCTTTTTTACTTATTTTATCGTTTGCCCTAACAAAAGGTAGCAGCGACAGTGGCAAAAAACCATCGTTTATGAATCGCGTTCAACAAGTCAAAGTCCCTTGGTTTGCCTTCATATTCATTGCTATCGTCTTACTGCACACTTGGGTGCCGATGACCGCAAGCTTTGAGCGTAGTATGGTGATACTAGACGATGTGCTGCTCACCATGGCAATGTTTGCGCTTGGTCTAACCACGCATTTGGGCGCTATTAAACAAGCTGGCGTTAAACCCCTTATCTTGGGGGCGATTATGTTTGCTTGGCTGATCGTTGGCGGTGGATTGATTAATATTGGTATTAGCTTACTTGGCTAAAGTAAACTACCAAACATCCTTACCGTTCGTTATCATTCTTGCCATGAGTTATATAGATTAAAAAAGCCGATGACTATGCTAATCATCGGCTTTTTTGGTTTATCGATTGCAAATAGCTTATCTTAAATCGTAGACGAAAAAAAACGAACCCGAAGGTTCGCTTTTTTTTCATCTTGCTCTAAGTGTCTATAAAGACAAATTAGATAGCAACGATGTTATGGGCTTGTGGGCCTTTTTGACCTTGAGTTACAGTGAACTCAACTTCTTGGCCTTCAGCTAAAGTTTTGAAGCCTGAACCAGTGATTTCGCTGTAATGAGCAAAAACGTCTGCGCCAGTTTCTGGAGCGATAAAACCAAAGCCTTTAGCTTCATTGAACCACTTAACTGTACCTTTTTGAACGTCTGACATAATATAATCCTACTTTTAAATTTATTAATGGCCTAGTGACCGATAACGCTTGCAAATAGCTACTGAACGATAAATATTAAAACGAAGGATTATAACTAATACTACGAGGTAATGATTTGGTGCAGAACTGCTCTTAAGCTTGGACGTATTATAGGGGGAACATCCTGATTTCGCAAGTCTTATCTTAGCTTTCATGTAACTAAAGCCCATTTCTTGCAATTTTTGACCTTAAAATCAACGTATTTTAGGCATTTGGCAAACGGAACAAATAGACCGCTACCCCAGTACAGACCACGGCTACCAGCCATGCCACCCATATCATATCGGCGGGAATATTAAAAAATAACATCGTTGTTGAAATAGTCATCATTATTGTCGCTAACCACTTAGCATAGAGTGGCACCGCATGATTATTTTCCCAATCGCGGACAAATTTCCCAAAGTATTTATGATTAATCAACCAAAAATGAAAGCGCCGCGAACTGCGTGCCCAGCAACCTGCCGCCAGTAATATAAAAGGCGCAGTCGGCATGACTGGCAGTAACACACCGATAACCCCTAATACAAAAAATAGCCAGCCCAGTATGACAAACGTCCAACGCACCGTTGGGCTGTTATGCTGATTGGTTTTGGGTCGATAATAAAAGACTTTTTTGTGTTGGCTCATAAAAATACTGTCATTGAATGATATAGAGTGGCTAATATTCGATAAAGGTTAGACAGCTAACGTCTTAAACCAGATAATCATTTATAGAACTGCCTACCTATATAGGTAGCTAAGCATGCAATATCACTCAAAATGGTACAAGGCTATTTTTACGAGGTTTTTGCTATCAATAGGTATGTTTGGTTAGTGGTTGGGTAAGTGAGCTCACCACCTTTGACTGAATTTTGAGTAATAAAAAACCGCTCATAGCTAGACTATAAACGGTTTTATCGTTGAAGATATTATCCTAATTTATTTATTTCGCTATCAATCCTATCTCGCGTGCTTCTTTTAACCAGCTTGGGAATTCCTCTAACATGCTCTCGTAAAGAGCTTCTTCGCTGATATCATCCAAATCATCAAGTTCAAAAAAGTCACAATTATCAATCACGCGCCCTGCCATGTCGTCTAGTTTTTTTAGGATGCCATAACTACGACCACCCAAGCCTACGAACTGCCAAAATATCGGCAGTTTTGCCGCTTCCGTCATGACTCTCGTGATACCGCGATTGTCATTCACCCCGCCATCACTGATAAATAGCACGTAAACAGGCACATCCAAGCCGTCTTTTTGATAAAACTCCGTCACGGCTTTCATGACCTCTGCTTCATTGTTGATGCGCGGGCCAAGTGCCCATTTGCGCCAACCGCCATGAGCGTTGTCAATGAAACCGTCATAGTTGCTCAGCCCAATCTCGCCCAAATACTGCGGATCTCGGGCAAACGCCCAACAGTCTAACGCTTGGTCATCATCGAAGCTCACTGCCAATGGCAATATGCGATTGACCACTTCTTGCACGCGGCCTTTTTTGTACTGTCTGTTCATTGAGCCTGAAGCATCTAGCACCAACGCTACCTTTGCGGTTAATTGTTGTAGTTGGCGTTTCTCAAGCGATATCGTGGCTTTTTTGGCCAGATTGACCAGTTTTGGCGCTTTGTCTAGCATGACCTTTTCTAGCGATGGTTTTGCTTGCACTGGCGTGACGGTCGCCTCTACTGCTGTCGAGCTGCCCTCTTCTACATCGCCACCGAAATGCTGCACGATGGCGGCAAGTCCACCATTAAAACCTTGCGCGACGTTGGATACTCGCCAAACGCCACTCTTACGATACAGCTGCATCAACATACTGGCTTGCTGCTGGGCAAAGTCTGCCGCTTGATATTCTGCCTGTGCCTTTTGTAATTGCTGCCAAATGCCAATCTCTAACGATTGAATTTGATTCAGCGGCGTGTCGGCTGATAACACAAAAAACAAGCTGTCTATATTAGTAGCCAATTTGGATAAATTCACCTCAAACTCGGCTTGGATGCCTTTATTTGCCGTTGGCTGCGACTCGTAATAGGTAAGCTTGATTTGCCCGCACGGTGAGGTCGGCTGATTATAAAACACCATGTAATCATCATTGATCAATTTGCCAGCTGCGTCTAAGGCAAAGCAGCTGATGTCCATCTCTATTGGGCTTTGGCGAGTGAATTTGAGCGTGATGGGTGCGGTCTCGTCAATGGCAAGATTGCTTAAAGGTGCGCGTTGTCCGACGGTGAGATGGTTCATGGTGTTCCTTACTTTAAAGTGTTATTCCTTTGAAGATAATAGACTAATTCCTGACATTAAAAAACCGCTCACAGCAAGAGCTGAAGCGGTTTTTTAAATTTAAAGCATACTATCATGATCTAATACTACTTTTCATACCTGAACGTTGGTACTTCAATTAAAGGTAAGTGAAAATCTAAGTCAGAACGCACACATAAAGATGCTACATTTTCTCTGACATAAGGTAATAGTATTAATGGTGCATTATGATGAGCCCAATGTTCGACTTTATCTCTTGGGAACTCACCTTCAATCTCAAATATACCAAATAAATTTACCTCTATTTGGAAACCTTCAACCTTTTGAACATTGCATATAAAGTTTACTATTATGATATCTTTGTTATCTTCAGGCAGTTTAGAGCCTATTTTAAACTGTAAATCGACATCAAAATCTTCTTTATCACTTAAAGATTTATTAAACACCTCTAAGTAGAGCTTTTTTATTTGTATTGATTTTAATTGTATAGGATGATGTTTCATAATCTCACGCAGCTAGCAGATAGTTTTCTTTCTTTGTACCAATACTTTCATTTAGAAATGAAGATATTGATTCAACAAAATAATGAGTATTATCAGTTTCCAAAGAAAGTAAGTCTAAAGCATTAAATTCTTTCGATAGAACACTTTCTGTCAAATGCTCATTTAGTGTTATACCTTCTTGTAAACCCAAATTTATAGAATAGGCATTCATAGACTCCATATCAGAGTTATACTTTGCTATTACATATAATTGATTTACTCCACGGGCAAAATCACTGTTTTCAGACTCTGATAGCCTTCTTTTTAACTCTTCAGGGTTAGTAGCTTTAATTTTTTTTACAGTTTTCTTTAAAGCTTCTTGGAGTGTCATTTTACGTTCTCCTTAATTAATATACTAATTCTAGATTCAATCGATACACTCTATAATTTTAATATCTATATCATTTTTGACAATGAGAGCTGGATGACCATTAGAAAAAGCTACATTCCTACCTAAACCAGGAACTGATAAATCCACCGTTATCAAATCATAGCTAATATTTAAGCTCTCTTCTAAATCCTGCATAAATACATCCAACATAGCACCATAGCTACTTTCATTATGTGAGCCTATAGGAAAAGCTTCATCAAAACTTTCTCTTACCTCCATATCGAAATCTAATACTTTTTCCTTATCTGCTTCAATAGAAACGTCTATTTTTACTATTTGACAATCTTTGTTACTGTCGTACATCTTTTGTTTTAGAGCAAAGTCATACCACTTTTGGGCACAATATATAGCAGTGCCTCTATTTTTCTTATAATGCCAAAAATATATACCTTTTCCAGCCTTTCCTATTTTTGCGTCTGGAAGAATAATAAATCCTTTCTGATCTATAGATTCAAAATGATACTTAGTAGTACCATGTATGCCTTTAAATATAATATTAGTCACAGTTGAAGCAGCCAGCAGAGTATGGAATTATAAGTTTCCACTCGATAAAGAGGTGATTGAGCTCAATAAAATAATGATAGTTAACATCAGTACTTATTGTCTATATATGGTATGAATATCTTAAACATAAGTTTTAGTATTGATATTATATCTATATTAGACAGTATACAGCCATAGAAGTTTAAATTCACTATAATATTCTACATTCATGTATAGACTCTATATGAATACGTTCATGCTTGTCACAATTTTGTCATAAGACATTAACAGATATCCTCAGAGATCGACCAAATAAAGTCATTAAACCTATATAATACTAAGACAGATGATGACAATAAATTACACTATATAGTCATAATTATCGAGTTCACGTACTGATAACACGATTTATCTGATGGATAAAATACTACTGTAAGTAATAGAAAATAAATATTCGGTCATAATATAGGAATAAGATACAAAGATAACCAGGACACAACAAAAAACGCCATCACAATTGTGACAGCGTTCTTTGACAATATAAATATTTACGCCTTATTTACAACGCTTTTAACTGCTCCATCTGCGCCGTCATCGCGGTCAATTGCCCTTCTAGCTCAGCCAGTTTCGCCTTCTCAGCATCGACCACTTCCGCAGGTGCTTTACTGACGAAGCCTTCATTACCGAGCTTGCGCGCGATACCATCAGCTTGCTTTTGCAGTTTTTCATGCGCTTTGCCCAAACGAGCTAGCTCAGCCGTTGGATCGATGAGCCCTTTCATCGGTACGAGTACCCGTAGCTGACCGACCATACTTGATGACGATAGTGGCACTTCATCGCCTTCTTTGACGATCTCTAGGCTCTCGACTTTGGCAAGCGCTTTGAACTGGTTTTTGATACGGGATAGACGCGCTTCTTCTTCGCTAGAGACATTCTGTAATAGCACTGGCAGACGCACGGCATTACCCAGTTTCATCTCACCACGGATGTTACGGACGCTCGCGATTAGCTCTTGTAGCCACGCCATATCCGCTTCGGTCTGCTCGCTAATTTGGGTATCATCGGTTTGTGGATAGTTAGCGACCACAATGCTGTCAGTGTTTTTACGACCCAGTAGCGGCGCGATGGTCTGCCAAATTTGCTCAGTCAGATACGGCATGATTGGATGGGTGAAGCGTAGCGCCGTCTCAAGCACGTGCAGTAGCACATAGCGGATTTGCGCTTTGCGCTCGTCAGACACCGAGTCATCATTTAGGCTGGCTTTGGCAAGCTCAACGTACCAATCACAGTACTCGTTCCAGATAAACTCATAGATATCTTGGCTAACCATATCGAGACGATACTGGGCGAAATGCTGATGGATATCGGCAATGGTAGAGTTCAGACGACTCATGATCCATTTTTCTGGCAATTCCCAAACGTCAGGGTTGGCCGTTTGGTCGATAGGCTTGGCAGTACCTTCACTATCGACACAGTTCATGAGTACAAAACGGCTAGCGTTCCAGATCTTATTACAGAAGTTACGATAGCCCTCGACACGCTTTAGATCAAAGTTGATATCGCGACCAGTACTGGCTAGTGAGGTAAAGGTAAAGCGCAGTGCATCGGTACCAAAGGCTGGGATACCTTCTGGGAACTCTTTACGCGTTTGCTTTTCGATTTTGGCCGCGTCTTTTGGATTCATCATATTGCTAGTGCGTTTTTCGACCAACGCTTCTAGCTCAATACCGTCAATGAGATCGATAGGATCTAAGACGTTGCCTTTCGATTTTGACATTTTTTGACCATTGCCATCACGTACCAGACCATGCACATAGACGGTCTTAAACGGTACTTGCGGCGTGCCGTCTTCGTTTTTCACAAAGTGCATGGTCATCATGATCATGCGGGCCACCCAAAAGAAAATAATGTCAAAACCTGTCACCAATACGCTGGTCGGGTGGAAGGTGTCCATCACGCGTGGATCAGCGTTGACGTCTGCCCAGTCAAGCGTACTGAACGTCCATAGACCAGAGCTGAACCACGTATCAAGTACGTCATCGTCTTGGCGCAGTTTTACATCGTCGCTTAGATTATATTTAGTGCGTACTTCCGCTTCATCACGGGCGACATAGATCTCACCTGTCGCATCGTCATACCATGCAGGGATACGATGTCCCCACCACAGCTGACGGCTGATACACCAGTCTTGCAGATCCGTCATCCACGCCATATACATATTTTTGTACTGCGCAGGGACGAACTCAATGCTGCCGTCTTCTACCGCGTCAATCGCAGGCTTGGCAAGCTCTTTGACCGCGACATACCACTGATCAGTCAACCACGGCTCAACGATCGTACCGCCACGCTCAGCGCGCGGGGCTTTTAGTGCGTAGTCTTCGATATCTTCTAGCCAGCCCTGCTCGCCTGCTTGCTCTACAAGGAATTTACGCGCCGCAAAACGCTCAAGTCCTGCGTACTCACTAGGCGTAGTCTCTAATTCAGGCTCACGTGTCTGCAAATCAGGATAGACTTCCATCGCTGGCAAGATATTGGCACGCTCATCTAAGATATTAATCAATGGCAAGCTATGACGACGACCTAGCTCATAATCGTTGAAATCATGCGCTGGGGTGATTTTGACACAGCCTGTACCGAAGTCTTTTTCGACATAATCATCGGCGACGATAGGCACGACACGACCCGTGATTGGCAAGGTAATAGTTTTGCCGACTAAATGTTCATAACGCTCGTCGCTAGGATTGACAGCGACAGCGGTATCACCGAGTAATGTCTCAGGACGTGTGGTGGCGACGACGAGATAGTTTTTACCATCTTGAGTCGTTAGCTCTGTATCTGTGAAATGATAGCGGAAATGCCACAAGCTACCTTTTTCGTCGTGGTTTTCTACTTCTAAGTCAGATAGCGCGGTTTGGAACTTTGGATCCCAGTTGACCAAGCGCTTACCACGATAGATCAAACCATCATCAAATAGACGAACGAACACTTCTTTTACTGCGTTAGACAGACCATCATCCATGGTAAAGCGCTCACGCGACCAGTCAACCGAGCTGCCCAAACGGCGAATTTGGCTAGTGATATTGCCGCCCGACTCTTCTTTCCATTCCCATACTTTATCGATGAAATCTGCACGCGTCATATCACGGCGCTTGATTCCTTGCGCCTCCAGACGACGCTCAACAACCATCTGGGTGGCGATACCCGCATGATCCGTACCTGGCTGCCACAGCGTATTGTCGCCATCCATACGGTGATAGCGGGTGAGCGCATCCATAATAGCGTTATTAAAACCATGACCCATGTGTAGCGAGCCAGTGACGTTCGGCGGTGGCAATGCAATAGAAAACGACTCGTCTTTATCAAAAGTCGGCTGAAAATAGCCGCTTTCTTCCCAGCCTTGATACATGCCTGCTTCAACTTCCGCAGGATTATAGGCGCTCTCTAATTGGCTTAGCGCCGCTTGGATCGACTGGGTTAGGTTAGTTTTCGCATTGCTATCAATGCTGGTAACGGTATTAGGATTGCTCATAATAGGGTGATCTTATTGTTGATAATGAATGTGGTCAAAATGAGATAGCGCAAAATGCTATAAAAACAGGAAAAATAGTTGATAGTGTGATTTTAACGCAGATAGGCAGATTTTGTTAGATGGTAAGACAATTTATAAAGCCTGAAGGCGGTTTTTAATCAAGTTATTACTCAATCAATACCCCCAATCGGTTGAATGTTCAACAGAACATCTCACCATCATGCGCTAGAATATGGGTGATATCGTTATATAAAAAACATCAAAACCCTCTCTAACCAACAGCGAGCCGACCGTGTCCAAAGATACCGAGCACACCTATCACAATAGCAGCCACTCTCAAGCTGATGAATCTAACGCTAATGAAATAGACGATAAGCGCTTGATTGATGATAGCGCTTATCAACCATCTGTTGCTGAGGGTAAAGACGTTAGCAAGCCTGTGATGGCTGATGATACCGAGGCGACAGAAAGTTTAGAAGACGAAGATTTCTCTGAAGATATGAGCGAAGCAGATAAAGAAACCATCAAAAAAGTCGCCAATGATGACAATTTAAGCCAAGCAAAGAGCTATGCCAGTATCTTGGTTGAGCAAGTGATGGATGCCAAAGAAACCTTTGAGCGTTCGCTTGGCTCGCTATTTACCAGTGCCTTTACCGCTGGGCTTGAGATTGGCATTAGCTTCTTTATGATTTTATCGGCTTTTGCGCTGTTGAGTAGTGTGCTACCAAGCCAATACGCAATCGTGCTCGCCTCCCTACTTTACCCGATTGGCTTTATCATCGTCGTCATTGGTCAGTCGCTATTATTCACCGAACAAACCTCATTATTAAGCCTACCTGTGCTTAACAAAATTGAACCGCTGCACAAATTGCTACGCCTTTGGGGCATTGTCATCGCTGGTAACATCGTTGGCGGCTGTTTGTTTGCCGCATTGATGATAGGTTTGGGTTTAAATATGCAGCTGTTTAGCGTGAGCGACATCGACACTTATGCCGAACACATTTTAGGATTTAGGTGGTGGGTCATATTTGGTAGCGCCATCTTGGCAGGTTGGATGATGGGCGTCACCGCATGGCTTGTGACCTCAGCACGTGACACCCTTAGCCGCATCGTTTTGGTAACGCTTATTACTGGCAGTATTGGTTTTTTAGGATTGCACCACAGTATCGTGGGCAACATTGAGATTTTTTCTGCCTTGCTATACGGCAATACCGTCAGCTTGGGGCGTTATTTACTGTTTTTAGTAGTGATATTGGTGGGCAATACCGTCGGCGGCGTGGTGTTTGTGGCGGTACTGAAAAACCGTACTTTCTTATTTCAAATTGAAAAAGTGAAAGAACAAACGGCTAGTGAACAAGCGGAAGCTAGAAGCAGTATAAATACCCGCCGACCTTGATTGGTATTGGTCAATGCTAAATGCTATAAATAGATAACTCACCTATTACCAATAACAAGGTTCAATATTTAAACCTGTTATGGGTTTTCAGCATCTACAGCATACGCGCTGCCAACACACTACTTTCTATTTCAGCTTTTCTCAGCTTATCGTGTTGAGCGCTAAATATACGCACCAAAATCCCCGCGCTTAAGAACATCACCAAGGTATAAATGGCTGGCATCATCGACATGTCGTAGTTAGATAATAGTGTCAATGCCATAAATATCGACAAGGTACTATTCTGTAGACCGACTTCTAGCGTTACCGAGGTTCTTTGCGCCCAGTTGAGACCGAACCATTTACTACTATAATAACCGAGCGCCATGGTTGAGAGATTTAATAATACCGATACGGGACCAGTAGCGATAAAGGCGTCGACAATGATATCGCGTTGCACATAGCCCAAAAATAGCACTAAAAACGTTAAAAATATCACCCCAAATCGAGATACATAGACTTGTGAACGATCGGCAACGGTTGGTGCATAGCGTTTAATCAGCATACCGACACTAATAGGCACTATCGTCAGCACCACCAAAGTCAGCATCGTTTTTACTACTGGTAACTCAAACTCACTACCGCTGCCCATAAAATAAATCAATGAAAAGCTCAGCACAATGGGAATGGTAAAGACGGTAATCACGCTCGCAATCGCGGTCATCGTCACAGACAGCGCCACATCGCCTTTGGCTAAATAGGTAAATAAATTTGAGGTAGTGCCACCCGGACACAATACGAGGAGCATAACCCCGACGGCATATTCTGGGCGTAATGGCATGATATTGGCTAACGCAAAGCCAATGATAGGTAACAGTATCAACTGATTGATCAAGCCAATGCCGACTGCTTTTGGGTATTTTAAAACCCGTTTAAAATCGTTGGTGACGAGGGTCAGACCCATGCCCATCATGATTAAAAACAGACAAATAGGAATGATAACTGAATTGACTAACGTGACTATGGCAAGACCTTCCATAACTACATCCTTGTAGATAAGAGCTGTTTATAGGTTCATTTTATAGATGAATTTTATAGACCGATTATGCTGATTAAATGACGCCTGATTAGCAATCCTTGCTAAGGCGTGTCCTCATAATCAATAGCCGTTAAACACCGATAATAAATTAAAAAACAGCAAAAAATAAGACAGGGTAAAAGCAAGTATATAGGGGTAAAGTCTGCCTTATCTATTTTATTCAACTACTCACCAGTCAGTATCCAAACGTAGGATATCCGCCATATAAAAGTATAGAAAAACTTTAAGGTATACCGTTATTTATATTTTTAGGCTGAGAACGAGCAGATTTGTCGCTAAGAAAGGAATCAATCACACCCGCCACCATCACCACCACTGTCACCACAAGAGTCATTGCTGCTATATCCGCTATGATTACTGTTGTTGATGTCATCTCCAGAAGATGAGCTGGAAGTACGCTTTGAAAGCTTTGTACGACTAGACCAGAGCATCACTTTAAACACACCATAAAACATCAATAGCCCAAAAACAATCTGTAAAAGTAGCAGGAAGCCCCAGAAGAAAAGTTCAAGCATAATATAGTCGACTCTCTATAATTTCTTGTTAGGCATTGATAGCAACGCAAGGATAACTAAGATAAGTGCTTATTTTGGGGATAAGAAAGAACATAAGATTAAGAATATATCTTAAATTGGCAGGACTTTAGTGACGGTCAGTACTGATAACTGCCGTACCATAGGCAATAGCTTCTACCATGCTGCCCAGTTGATTGATATTGCTGACTTCTAGACGTAAGCCATAGATATGGTTATAGCCTTTGGCTTGTGCTTCGGTACGCATACGTACCAGAGCTTCGCGGCGGGCACGGTCTAATAATGTCTCGTAAGTGGTCAAGTTTTTGCCAAAAATGCTCAATACCCGAGCGATAATCATTTTGAAATAATCTTGGGCAATAACCACGCTGCCAAGCACTAACTCGCCCTCAGTATGGGCAACAAGTTTTGGCACATAAAAGCGCTCGCTTGAGACCATAATATGGCTTAATTCTTGCTCTGCAATGCTTAACTGCGCGAGATGTTGGCGCTCATGACGCGACCCAAAAAACCAACCAGCAGCGAATAGTAAAATAAACGGTGCGTAATTGATAAGCATTTGGGTAAGGGAGTTATTCATGGCACGTCTCTTGTCATAAACTTATCATAAAAAAGCATCGATGCTTTAAGATTTGGTTAGCTAACCAAAAGGGTTGAAACGTGGCAAGTCATCGGTCGCTGTCGGTGCAGAATTTTGTAGATTTGGCTGTTGACCAGACTGATGATAAGAGTCGCTTGGTGGGGTTTGGTAGACTTGCTGCGGCATCGGTATGGCTTTGACAGCGGTGCCATAGACAAACAATTCAGAAGCTCCCTGCGCGATGCTAGAGGTCGAAAAACGTAACCCCACAACTGCATCTGCACCCAAAGCCTCTGCTTTGACAATCATCCGATCGATCGCCTCTTGCCGTGATTCTTCTAACAGTTCAGTATAAGCCGTTAACTCACCACCGACGATATTTTTTAGTCCAGCAAACAAGTCTTTGCCGACGTGTTTTGAGCGCACGGTGCTGCCGTACACCACATCCAAACGCTCGGTGATTTGATAATTGGGCAAATGCTCAAGATTGGAGAGTTGCACAGTCATAATACGACCTTATCGGTGACGTTATATAGACAGCGTCAACTTGGATATAGACCAAACCACGCTGTCCCTATATTGATAAAAAAGGCTAATCGTTGGTATGGAACAATAAAAATAACTCGGTCAAATTGCCTTCGATGCTATTGGCCATTTGTGCCAGCTTGTCTTCATCTTTACGCATCTCTGCAAGCTCTGGATCTTCATCATCGATACCGCTTAGCAAAATCATTGGTAAAGTCAAGACAGCCACATCTTCAGCCGTTTCTTCATCTTCAAACCAATCGCTGGCTTCGTCGCCATACATCGCATCGACAAAGCCAATTGACCAAGCAACGATATCTGATTCATCTGAAAAATCAACGGCCACTTCTTCATCACCCGCATCTTCACCAAACGGTAGCTCAATAGGTGTCTCGTTTTTTAGCTCAGCGATAATAGAATCGCGCCAGCGCTGGATACCGTCGATGACATTTTCTGGGATTTCGCTAACATGACCTTCAAACAGTGCATCCAGCCAATTCGGTAATGGACGCCCAATAACTGTCGCTGTCAAAAAACCATGCGCGGCGACACTATCAAGCACAAACGGGCTCTCTTGATTGTCCAAATAGTCTAATAATTCATCGAAGCTTAGTTGGTTACTCATGATGTAATTGTCCTTGAAAGATAGAGTGCGGCAGTCGCCATAAACGATCGGTTAAGTGCAGAATAGTGGATAATTTGAAGGTAAAAATGGTTTCGGTAAAGCACCCAAACCATCTTTATAAAATAAGAATCATTGCATAGAGCGGGTTGCTAGCAACCATCGAAAAATAACGATCGCGATATCATTAGCATTACACTATCAGCTAATATGCCGTTATTAAAAGGCTTTAGTCGGCTTAAATGACTGAGCACTTTCACATTAGGCTATGACTTAAGTTTAAACACTAAAGATCGTCATCATCCCAATCATCGCCATCTTCATCGAAATTGTCTATATCGTCTAGATCATCCTTTAGCTCTTTGGCCAAACGCTTTTCTTCTAGCAGATTATCGATCAGTCGACGCTTCTCAAGACTACTTAAGCGCGTACGCACGCTCGTCTCGGCCTCTTCCACCATCTTTGCATCATCATCGTCGACAAAATCATCATCAAAATCGTCGTCAATATCAGCGTCACTCATGACAAACTCCTATCATTTTTAGCAAGGGTATTAAGAATACATTAATATATATATGCCTTATAAAGTCTCTACTTCACGTTGTCAATGCTTTTTATTATTACTGCCCTATTTTTAGGCTGTTTAAACATAACGACAGAGACAATATCTCAGACAATTGTATAGTAATAAGCGAATATAAGCAGCATTAAATAGCCGACTCATCTGCGCTTTCAATCATCAATACCGCATTGCGCACATCCGCTAAGCGTTGGATCATCGAATCATTACCACCATCGAACACCGCACATTCACGCTCATAAACAGTGGTTGGGCGCATGATACTCTGTACCTGTACATGGTGGCTGATTTGCTTGAGACCTGCATTAGGTAACAAAATCAGCATTTGCTCTTTTTTGCCGACGCTGTGTAATAATTGCGTCATTGCTTGCGCCTGTGCATCATCGCTGACCCCTGCTTTAGCAGGTAGTGCAAAGCGACTTAGCTCAATGTGCTTGTCATGGATGATTTTGTTAAGCATCAGATACAGCTTGCCAAGCATCACACCTGCTAACGCCACTTTGGCATGGCTATTGTCCGCCTTTAACAACACGCTAGCACCCGTGTCATCGAAACGCGGCTCGTTCATCGCGCTGACACCCAACAACAATGGCTGCTTGAGTAACTCGGTCACCGCTTGGTTTAATAGCTGCGTACATAATGCCAAATAAGGTAAACGCTGAGCCGGTGCCAGACGCTCAAGCATATTGAACTCGTCATGGAATACAATCTGCACTCTCACACTGTCAAATGAGCGGGTGGCAGACAACCGAGAGGCGCTACCAGATTTAGGAGCGCGGCTTATCTCATCTTGGGCAGCTCCATTTGCTGCATCATGCTCTGCTCGCTCTTCAGTCGTACTATCGATAGGCTGACTATTAGAGCCAGTGGTATCAGTTGCCGCTTGATTCTGTTGCGTTCTTAAATACTGGTTTACTTCACTATGTACATCCAATTTGTGTGCATTGGCTGGCTGACTGTCCGTTTTACTCTCTACAGAATGCTCCGAAGTTTCTCTATCCGTATCCGTGGCACGGCGTTCAAGCTCCCGATCATAACTGCGCTGATCGATTTGCATATACTGCTCACGATGCAAATCTTGAATATCGCGGCTAAGCGCGTTAATTTGCTCTTTGGTTGGACGGGCAAGGTAACCATAAACCAGCCAAAGCAACAAATGCAGCAGCATCGTACCGATGACGAACGGCCATTGCATAGCGATAATCTCGCCTTTGCTAATATCTTTTAACGTCAACGACACACTGCCAATCACCGAATCGCCATTGGTGGCGATCTGACGAATGGTATCACCTTGCTGCATGGGCGCATTGCCAACAGGCACCAAGATGTCGTCATTATTGTCTTTAATTAATATGCGCGTCACGTCTTGCTCGCTGGTATAGCGATTGGCAATGACACTTAAGCTGACACGGTCTTTATTTTCTAAAGACAACCTTGCTTCATCAATCAGCTGGGCGACCATCTGCTCGCCTTTTAACGCACGACTTTTGCTCAGCTGTTGATCGGTGCTGATGACCAATAACAACGTCTGCAAACAAAAACTAACCAGAAGAATAATGGCAAACAACCCTTGCCGCGGCGCTAAATACGTCATGATATGGTAAACTTTTTTGGATAAGAGAAATTAAAAAAACAAGGCTATCCCTCATTTTTTGGCGAATTTAAAAAAACTATAATAGTGCGTATCTTAACAAGTATGTATTGAATTTAAGTACCATAACCCGACACCTCTGTTGTTGCCTAAAATAGCATTTACAACAAGATTTGGTTACTTAAAAACTGCTGTCTCAAATACTAATACTCAGGATAATCTACGGCACATTTGGTAAGCGGTGACTGAGAGCATTGTTGTAAATATCATCATGAATACAGACCGCTTATCTTATCTACTATATCACCATAATAAGTCTTATAGCGTTAGTAGATTTATAAATTTATCATAATAATCACATTCAATTTCAAATGATTTTTCAATGATTGCTGCCATCTTTAATCGACGGTGATACTTTGCGCGTCATCTATAGGCGCTGCCGAGTAAAGCTGCTATTATTCCCAATCTTATATGAGCATACAAGGGACCATTGAGCCATGCCACACAATACATCTTACTCGTTACCAAAAGACAGCAAAGCATGGCAACAAGCCGTTGACTCTATTGCGTCACTGTTACCAGATAACACGAACTTACAAGATTTTGATGCGCTACAGTCCCTGCCAGTTTTTGCTCTTATTGTTGTGCTACCGACCAAAGTATCGACGCTTGATATCCACCAGTATGTGCAATCATGGGTCGATGAACAGCCAAGCTGGCATTTGGTCACCGTCGCTGAAGATACTGATGCCAGTTTTGTCAATATTACCGTTTCTGATACAGAGCCAACGGCAGCAAACGCACAGCGCTTGCCTTTTACCCAAGCACAAGTATTCCGATATTTGTTGGTACCAGTCACTGATACGCTCATGCATCCTGGCAAAAAAACCGCAGCAGCTCACATCATTGATGATCAGCTGACCACGCGCTTGCGTCATGACTTGACCGAAGCTTATAACGATAGTCATCAAGCGAGCAGTGCTGAACGCTTGGATATTGTCGATTGCCACATTTTATCAGTCGGTCATATGCTACGTACCCACAAGCTTGCCTGCTTTGATATGGATTCCACCTTAATCGAGCAAGAAGTCATCGTTGAGTTGGCAAAAACAGCGGGTATCGGCGAAGAAGTCGAAGCCATTACGGAAGCGGCAATGCGCGGTGAGATGGATTTTGATGAATCTTTTGCCCAGCGTGTAGCCTTATTGAAAGGTATCTCGACCGATGTGCTGGATGATATCTGCAGCCGCTTAACGCTATCAATGGGCGCTCGCACTACCATCAGTGCACTAAAGGCTTTGGGCTACCATACCGTACTGGTATCAGGCGGCTTTACCTACTTTGCGCGCTATATCGCTGAGCAATTAGGCATTGACGAGGTTCACGCCAACGCGCTAGATATCGACGAAGGGGAAGTCACTGGTCACGTACAGCTGCCCATCGTCAATGGTGCCAAAAAAGCAGCGATCGTTGAGCATACTGCGGAGCGCTTAGGCATCGAGATGTCACAAGTGGTCTGTATCGGTGACGGTGCCAATGATTTACCGATGATGGCCATTGCAGACCTAGGCGTCGCCTATCATGCTAAGCCCATTGTCCAAGCACGTGCTGATGCCGCCATCAATGTCACAGGGCTTGAAGGCATACTTTATGCCCTTGGTTATCCAGCACTTGCGCCTGCTGAGTAACGACTACACTCGCAACACCATACCATGGAGCTAGGTTAGTGTTTTTAACATTAATCTGGCTTTTATGTCTTATTACATTGCGACATTGCGACATTGCGACATTGCGACATTGCGACATTGCGACAGTCAATTTTCGTATCACTGTCCTAGCATACTTAGCGGCATCGCATTAACTTTCACTGTGTTTTTAAATAAAAAAGGATTGTCCATGACGGCATCACCATCACCGCGGCAAAATGAGCCGTCAGCGCCACAACCACTGGATAAGAGCAGCACTGCTGCATCCTCCGATAGTCCAAAGCAACTATTTGGGGTTTATATCAGAGGAATGGCCATGGGGGCAGCGGATATCGTACCGGGTGTCTCTGGCGGTACCATTGCGCTGATTGCCGGTATTTATGAGCGCTTGATTAACGCCCTGAGTAGCATCGGCCCCAATCTCTGGCAGATATTTCGACAGGAAGGCGGAATCAAAGGTTTGGTTTCGGTGTGGCGACAAGTTGATGCAACTTTTTTGTTATTTTTGTTATTGGGAATCGCCACCAGTTTTACTACTTTAGCAGGTATTATCAAGCATCTATTGGATAATCAACCGTTATTTATTTGGTCGTTCTTTTTTGGACTGGTTGTCGCAACGGTATTTATATTATTGAGTGAGATTCAGCGTTGGAATATAGGGCGAGCAGCACTCTTCGTGACTGGTCTTGTTGCCGCTGTGGTCATTAGCAGCTTACCATTACTCACGACCACACCAAGCTTGCCTTATTTGTTTTTTGCAGGAGCAGTCGCTATTTGTGCCATGATCCTGCCCGGTATATCGGGGTCTTTTATTTTATTACTATTAGGTGCTTATGACGCAGTATTAGAAGCCGTACATAGCCTTAACTTCACGATAATTTTCACGGTCATTGCGGGTATGGCGACGGGATTGTTATTATTTACTCGCGCACTTAAATGGCTATTGTCTCGCTACTATCAAGCAACTTTGGCCTTGCTCACAGGTTTTATCGCAGGCTCGCTTGTGAAAGTATGGCCATGGAAAGTAGATGCGTTAGGCGCGCTTAATAGTGACGCGATCAACAACGTGATGCCATGGCAATATCCTACCGGTCCACATTGGCTAATCACTGTAGGACTGATGCTGCTAGGCGCGATTTTAGTCTCACTATTGTCTTGGTGGGGCACTCGTAGCAATCGCGCTTAACCCTACCTTAAACCTGCATCAGTCTCTTTTTAAAACCCGAAAACCCTCCTATACACTCTTAATAATAAGCGCCCATCCTTGCGGCGCTTGTGCTTAAACCTTGCCATACAAAACCATCAAAATGTGCTAAAAAACCAAACGTCAACGGTTGTCGCAAAGTCGCCTGTCCCCTCTTTAGCTTTGTTCCCCAAACTTTCATAATGACCCTATTGGAATTCACCTTATGAATAGCGAGATGAATGATGTTACTGACTATATTTTCGGTTATTGGTATAGAAACGTGGAGCACGGCGGCACTGTTTGGTTATAGCTTGCTGGCAGGCTTGATTTTAGCGCTTGCCTTATCCTCACAGCGCTGGCTGCTCTGGTATCTATTTGGTGGTATGGCATATTGGCTAGCGGTTGAGGCGATTCAAAGCATTGTGGCGGGTCGTCCCATGCTATCAGAGCTGTCAGAATGGCACAGCTATATCATCGCCATGGGCATCAGTTGGTTGCCTTTAGCGTGCTGGGTGCTGTATCGGGCACTACGTTACGAGGATGTCAGTCAATCCGTTCAGCAGCAGCGTCAATTGGAAGCGGCACGTTATATCGAGCACACGCCTGTTTATGATGACGACTACCAACCGCGCTTCCACTGATAGAGTCGCGCTTATATCAACGAGCGACGCTGTTAGGTTGACTCATTTTCTGTTTGCAGTACTTTTACTTACCTCTTATATAGCCTGTATTACATTATCTTTATCCGACTGTATCTCGTACAAAAATTACGATTAACCTGCCGTCAAATTCGCTCAATCTAGCATAGGTAGTGCGAGCATTCATTTTCGTTGCTATTCTCTTTTCTACTGTCATTTTTATAAATATTAACAACTTATTTTAATCAAGATGACGTCATTGAATGTTACAAGATACTTAACGCTCTCTACGTAACTCCTAAAGAATAGCAACCTCTCTATCGTTTATAATCTAGTTATATATTTGTCGCAAAAATTGTTATAAAGTACGCATTATTTTGCGTCTCATTCTTTAGGAGTTCGATTATGTTTACTGTTCCTGTATTAGATATTAAATCTGATCCGTTAGATGTGCTATTGGCTGTGATTGGCTATCGTTTGTCCATGCTTGCTGATAGTGATAACGAAGATGTAAAAGCACTATTTGCTGATCGCAATGTGACGATTGAGCTTGCCAGCACTGAAGCGGATATCGCCCGTTATTTTGTCTTTGATAATGGTAGCTTCAGCCAATACAGTGGTCATGCTAAAAAAGCAGACCTCACCATCAATTTCAAGGATTCGATGACAGGTGTTAAGCTTTTGACCAAAGGCAATCTTCCTGCCTTTATGACTGCTGTACAAGAAGGCAACCTCAGCATCGAAGGCGATTACAGCCTAATGATGTGGTTCAATAAACTTGCTAAGCATATCGTGCCAGCTATTCCAGAAGAATGTAAACCTTATATCCAAAAAGCCAAGCCTTATGCTTATAAAGCACAAAAACTTGCCAACCATTGGATTGGGGTTGCTAAGCACAAACTTGGCAAATAATGACGTAAATAGAGCGACGTAAATAAAGAAAACAGATCACAATTATTTAGCGCTCAGTTACTTTACTCTTTCGCAGTGCTCTGATTTTCTAAAAAGGTTGCGGTATACTATATCGCAGCCTTTTTTATTACCTAAAATTTTATGGCTTTACACACAACTCTTTTAACCCCTATTCTCTTCAAAATGATTGTTTCAAAAACTATTATAAAAGGAATTATATGATGGCAGGATTACTTAACATCTCAGAGCCTAATGCCAGTAGCCCCACTGACACGTTCAATAATAAAAATAACAGCCACAGCGGCTTGAACAATGACTTTTTAAACAACTTAACAATGGATGCCACCACAGCCAACCAAAAAACCACTCATAAACATAACCGCGAAGAAATCGCCGAACTGTTTGATTTGCCATTGATGGATTTGTTGTTGCAAGCGCAAACGATACATCGGGCGCACTTCACTGCCAATGAAGTACAAATCAGTACTTTGTTGTCGATCAAAACAGGTAACTGCCCCGAAGATTGTGGCTACTGCTCGCAATCAGGTCACCACCGCGACACGACTAAATTACAAGCAGAGAAACGCATAGAAGTCGATAAAGTCATTGCTGCGGCCAAACGTGCCAAAGCCAGTGGCTCGTCACGCTTTTGTATGGGTGCAGCATGGAAACATCCAAGCGCCAAAGACATGCCCTATGTGGTTGAGCTGATCAAAGAAGTCAAGGCATTGGGACTTGAAACCTGTATGACCCTTGGTATGCTAGATACCAATCAAGCGACGCAACTGGCAGATGCTGGACTCGATTATTACAATCATAACCTAGATACCTCACGTCGTTATTATGAGCAAGTCGTCAGCACGCGTAGCTATGACGAGCGCTTGGATACGATAGACAACGTGCGCAACTCAGGCATCAACGTCTGTAGCGGCAATATCGTCGGTATGGGTGAAAGCCGTGATGACCGTATCGATTGGGTACATGAGCTGCTAAAAATGCCCAAAGCGCCAGAGTCAATTCCGGTCAACCTACTTGTGCCCATTAAAGGCACACCAATTGGTGATAAAGTATTGGCAGAAGGTCAACTGTCAGTGATTGAATGGATTCGTACTATTGCCGTAGCACGTATTTGCTGCCCGACCAGCTATGTGCGTTTGTCTGCTGGCCGCGAAAGCCTATCCGACTCTGAGCAAGCCTTGGCATTTATGGCAGGTGCCAACTCATTTTTTTATGGCGATAAACTGCTGACTACTGGCAATGCAAGCCAATCAGGCGATGACAGACTCATGCGTGAGCTTGGTCTAACAAAGCAATTTGCCGCGCCAAGAGCGCCCAAAGTATTGCCTGTGATGGATGCGATGAGTGGTCATCAATCGCAAGTGGTGATGGCAGAGTAGCGTTTTTTATCGCTACCATTATTGGATAATCTGCGCTAAGCTTGCCGACATTATTGATGATAAAATATTAAATCGTAAGAGAGAATATGATGGCAGATTATTTCAATTGGATTAAAGCGGCACATATTATATCGATGGTCTGCTGGTTTGCGGCGATATTTTATTTGCCACGCTTATTTGTCTATCATGCGATGAGTGACGACAGCATCAGCCACGAGCGCTTTGCTATTATGGAGCGCAAGCTCTATCGCGGTATCATGACGCCATCGATGATAGCCACATGGGTCTTCGGTCTATGGATGTTGGGGCTAGGTTGGGAGGTGTATAAAACCCAAGGCTGGTTACACGTCAAGCTATTATTAGTGGTGCTACTCTCTGGTTATCATGGTGCTTGTGGCTTTTATCGTAAAAAGCTAATAGATAATCCGCATTATAAGACGCATAAATTTTGGCGCTGGTTTAACGAAGTACCAGTGTTTGCTTTAGTCATTATCGTCATCTTAGTAGTAGTAAAGCCCTTCTAAAATCCAGTAAACAGGCTAGTAACTGATTTTTAGATCTGAACACCTCTAAACTAAAAGCGTCCGTTACTTATTAAAGTAACGGACGCTTTTTTTAGGACATCATAAATATGACACCTTAAACACTAGGGCGCATGATTTGATAGACATTACTCAAATCATAAACACGGTAACGCGCAGGTTCGCGGCGGTTTTCGCCCGCATAGCTGAGGATTAGCGCTTGCTTTGCGCGCTCATCAACCCAGCCAACAAACAGTCCACTATGCTCGACGCCATTGTAGCCATGATTGATATAATAGAGCCAATCCCCAACTTCAATCTCGCCACTATTGGCATACGGACCTTGACCATAAGTACCTTTATGAATGGTATCGCGTGTCACCCCGGCGCGTTTAAACACGGCATTGAGATAGTCCCAGCAGCCACCTTGAATGATCGCACGCTCGTTCAGCGCCATCTTGCGTGCGGTGCTAACCACTTCACGTGCAGCCAAACTACTCTGCATCTCCGCACTGCTCAGTAACGGTAAATACTCGCTATCGACATTATCATAATTACCCGATAAAAAAGCGGGCATCACTGCTGGCGCTTGACGCACTACTTCAGGATAACGATAGGATGTCTGAATCACTGGTGGAGTACTGGCAGAATTTGAGCGATAAGTTCCTGCACGTTGAATGGTAGAACGCGTGCTGACTTTTGCAGAGGGCACGGCTGAGTATGATGGTGTATAGCGAGCACTAAAATCAGATTGCACAGATTTTTGGGCGATCAGCGCACTCATACTATCGGCATGAGCCTGACCCACTAGGCCAACGGTAAACAATAAAAGACTGCACGACGCGGTAACCGACGACGACATAGACAATGACACAGGCAAACGCGACATGACCAACTCCTTGTCAATAAAATATAAATGACAACATAAACCATAATAATAGGATGTTCTAATCTTACTTATAAACCATTTAGACATGACGCTGCAAGCATTATTCGGCTCAAATAGCCGATAAAAGGTATAAAAATGCAGACTAATGGTTAGATAAGAAGAGCACGTAGAAAAACGATGGAGAGCTGGCGCTAAATAAAAAGGAAATAGAATAAGCAGTGTTTAGATTAAATCCTGCGTAGATAACAAATTGCTGAAATAAAATATTACTGAGAGAAAGCCACTTAGGTTTTTATAGCCCAATCCAGTAGATAATAAGCTAAGAAATAAGCTAATCGTTACTCATTTTGATATTCACATGGCGCTTGCCCAATGCTTGACCTTGCAAAATAGCTTTGGCAGCGGTTGCCTCTTGGATACTATCAAAGCCGCTAATATGGTATTTGCGTATATCATCACAATCAACAATCTGTAATTGCTCACCAATAAGCATGATTTTATCACCGTCGGTCAACTGAATATGCTGACGCTTACCTTGATTGTCATGCACCAGCTCACCCGCACGCAGCCACAAGATGCCGCTGCTGATAACGCCAGCCATGGCTTTTTTCTGTTGTTGGCGTTTTCGATTAAATATAAAACTACCAATAATCAGTAGCGCCAATGCCCCTATAGCCAAGCGCTCAGGCAGCAGACTCATTGCCAAAGCAACCGCCACTGCCCCAACCAATAATGCTGAGCCAAACCAAAACATGCCATCATCAGTCGTTTTTGGCTGATCTTGTAGCGTGATTTTGGCACCATCGTCGGTCAGCTTGAGCATGCATGACTACCTGTTACAGAGTAATAAGAAAGTAAGAATTTACTGAAAATACGATGAGCAAGTAGTCATCAATAGGACTACCAACCCAAGGCTGTTTTTTGCATGGCAATCAGCTCAGCGATGCCTTTTTCGGCAAGAATCAACATATCGTCGGCTTGAGCACGAGTAAATGGCTTTTCTTCCGCTGTTCCTTGTAGCTCAATAAATTCGCCTTTTTGGGTCATAACCACATTCAAATCGGTATCACAGCTGGCATCTTCTTCGTAGTTTAAATCTAGATACGCTTTGCCGTCTTTCATACCAACAGAGACCGCAGCGACCAAACCAATCAGTGGATCTGCCTTGAGTTTTTTGCTTTTTTGGATACTCTCTAATGCATCGATAAGCGCAATAGCAGCCCCTGTCACACTAGCAGTACGAGTACCGCCATCGGCTTGCAAAACATCACAATCAAGATAAATGGTATTTTCACCCAGCTTACTCAGGTCAATCATCGCTCGTAAGCTACGACCAATCAAACGCTGGATTTCTTGGGTACGGCCTGATTGTTTACCACGTGCCGCTTCACGTTGGTTACGAGTATTGGTCGCGCGTGGCAACATACCATATTCAGCAGTGATCCAGCCTTTGCCTTTACCTTTGAGCCAACGCGGAACGCCAGATTCAACACTAGCGGTACACAATACTTTGGTATCACCAAAGCTGACTAACACTGACCCTTCGGCATGCTTAGTATAATGGCGCTCAAAGCTGATCGAGCGAAGTTGGTCAAGCTCACGATTGTCAATACGCATAAAAATCCCTAGTACAATGTTTTAAAGGCGGTGTCATAAAATGAGGTGTCTGTCATTATGTGGCTAACCATCATTTATCAAGCAAACTATTAACAAGCTAAAATAAATAATGATTGGATGCCATAGCAGACGTAAATATGGAGATATCCTAACGTGGCAGCGGCGCAATAGCAAGATTCGTTCGAGCTATTGCGCCGCTACTTTAGCCAGTCATTGGCTTAACAAAGAAATAGCACCAACTTTATTCTAACCCTTCCATCTTACGCAATTCTTTACGCAGGATTTTACCCACGTTTGATTTTGGTAATTCATCGACGAACTGTATGTGACGCGGACGCTTGTAGCCAGTCAGTTGCTTTTTGCCAAAATCAAGCAACTCTTGCTCAGTCACATCGCCTTTCTTGACCACAAACAACTTTGGTTCTTCACCGCGGTCATCGTTTGGAATACCGATAGCGCCGCATTCTACCACAGCTGGATGCTCGCTCATGGCTTCTTCAATTTCGTTCGGATAAACATTAAAACCAGAGACCAAAATCATGTCTTTTTTGCGGTCTACGATTTTGATAAAGCCTTTTTCGTCCATGATACCGATATCGCCAGTTTTTAGAAAGCCATTGGCAGTAAACGTTTCAGCTGTTTCCTCTGGACGATTTTGATAACCTATCATCACCTGCGGGCCTTTGACACAAATCTCGCCGCGATCACCCAATGCGACTTCATTTTCATCATCATCGATTAGTATTATATCGGTGCTAGAGGCAGGAATACCAATTTTACCCGTGAATTCAGCAATGGTCATCGGGTTAAAAGCAGCCACTGGTGAGGTTTCTGACAAACCATAACCTTCCACGATAGGCAGACCAGTGATTTTATGCCACTCTTTTGCCACGCTTGGCAAGACAGACATACCGCCACCGATAGACGCTTTTAGGTTAGAGAAATCTAAGTCTGCAAAGCCGTCTTTGTGTACTAGACCGTTGAACAAAGTATTCACCGCAGGGATAAAGGCGGGTTTGTATTTGGCCATCTCTTTAATCAGACCATCCAAATCACGAGGGTTTGGGATAAGCAAGCCTGCATAACCTCGGTACATACCATACATGCCGCAGACCATAAATGAGAATACATGATATAGCGGTAGTGCCGTCAGGATGACATCATTGGCATCAACATCATCATCAAATGCACTATCCATAAGCGCACTAATCTGTAGCATATTGGCAACTAAGTTACCGTGGGACAGCATTGCACCTTTGGCAACCCCTGTCGTACCGCCCGTATATTGCAATAATGCCACGTCGCTTAAATTCAAATCAGGGCGCTTATATTTGCTGGCTGATACTGCATTTAAAGCGTGCTTAAAACTCACGCTGGTTGGCAGGCTATAAGCAGGAATCATTTTTTTGACATGGCGCGCAACGAGGTTAACGACGGCTCCTTTCACTGTTCCTAGCATATCGCCAATCTTACAAACGATGACATGCTCAACCTGACCTTTGTCTTCCGCCTCTTGATAGGTGTTCGCAAAGTTCTCAACGATGAATAGGGCTTTGGTGCCACTATCATGCAGCTGATGCGATAACTCTCGGCTGGTATATAAAGGGTTGACGTTGACCAACACCATACCTGCACGGATGATTCCCAAAGCAACCACTGGATATTGCAGGAGGTTGGGCATCATCACCCCAACTTTATCACCTGTTACCAATCCTAATGACTGTAAGTAACTGGCAATTTGGCGACTGTATAAATCCAATTCCTTAAAGCTAATCGATGCACCCATACAAATATAGGCCGTTTTTTTCCCATAACGGCTAAAGTTACGCTCAAACACATCAAGTAAAGAGGTATTGTCATCAGGCATATCGATAGTCGCATCAATGCCATAACGCTCATAAGTTTTCAACCATGGGCTGTCACTATCTATCGTCGGCATAGTAGGAAATACGCTGTCTTTATTATTCATTGCAGCGTTATCGTTTGTGGTCTCTTTATTGATACTGTCGGTCATAATTTTCCCTAAATGTTACCGTTAAAAACGTAGAATAATCTAATGAAAACACCATTATTTTTTGTGATTGATCAATGACAGCAGAAGCTTGTGAATAAAAAACGTGGTAACAAAAAAGGTTTATCATTCACAAGCTTTGTCAATCAAAGCGCAACGTTAAGTCCTTAATAAATAGCACAATAACTCGGCATTGCCGAATTAAAAACCCCTTTATCCCTGATAGTTTTATCAGAGATATAGCGCAAAACTAACGTCATCTCGTCGATAAATAGACGAATATGTCGGTAAGCACTATAGCAGTTTTGCTAAAAATTCTCTATCTCTACCTGATTGGTTCATAGCGACAAAAAAAGCAATAAATACAAAAAATGATAAGGCAGCATACCAGCAACCTTACCATTTTTGGATCACGACACCCAGTATCACAACCACCACTATCACGACGACTTAGCATCCTGATAGTTTCTTTCAGATTTAGTTTGTAGCGTTAATCTTTATCATTAGTATCGTGGTGACTTATCATGATGACTTTACGAGTGCCTAACAAACAGTAGCAGACACTCATAAAAATACTCTGACGCTGAAGGCTCGCTGATTAACCGTGGTTCTTTTCTTCCAGCACGCGCAAATCTTTGTGCAAAATCTTACCGACATTTGACTTTGGCAGCTCATCGATGAACTCAACATAACGAGGACGCTTATAACCAGTTAAATTCTCTTTGCTATAAGCAAGCACTTCTTCTTTAGTCAAACTGTCATCACTACGCACAACATAAATCTTTGGCACTTCGCCGCTCTTTTCATCTTCGATACCGATGACACCGCACTCCAAAATCTTTGGATGACCTGACATCACATCTTCGACTTCGTTTGGATAGACGTTAAAGCCAGATACCAAAATCATATTCTTTTTACGATCAACGATTTTAAAGTAGCCTTCTTCATCCATCACGCCGATATCACCCGTACGGAAATAACCGTCAGAGGTCATGACTTCAGCGGTAGCATCATCACGTTTCCAGTAGCCTTTCATAACCTGTGGACCACGAACACAAATCTCGCCGCGCTCACCCAGTGCGACCTCATTGCCTTCTTCATCCAAAATAGCCATGTCTGTCGCTGGCATCGGCAGACCAATATTGCCTGAGAATTCGCCCGTACCTTCTGGGTTTGCTGACGCCACAGGAGACGTCTCTGACAGACCATAGCCTTGTACGATCACATTACCAGTAATTTTTTGCCATTTGTCAGCGGTGTCTTTTAATACTGCCATGCCACCGCCCATCGACATCTCAAGCTTGCTATGATCTAAGGCTTTAAATGGATCACTGTTTGCCAACGCATTAAACAGCGTATTAACTGCTGGGAAAAATGCTGGTGGATAATCTTTATAAGCTTTGATTAAGCTTGCGCCGTCACGTGGGTTTGGTACCAGTAGCCCGATACAGCCGCGATATAAGCCAAACATACCACAAACGGTAAACGAGAAGATATGATATAGCGGCAAGGCGGTCATGATAACTGGCTGCTCATCCATACCTTCAAACTTATCAAAAGCATCGCCAAGATAGGTATCACACTGAATCAGGTTGGCGACTAAATTACCATGCGTGAGCATTGCACCTTTAGCGACACCAGTCGTACCACCGGTATATTGCAAAACGGCTATATCATCAAGGCAGATGTTATCTGGACGTTTATAATTTTTGGCTGAGAAGCGATTCAGCGCCGTTTTGAAGTTGGTGCTGGTTTTAAGGTTATAGTCAGGGACAAGCTTCTTCACGTGACGCACGACCATATTGACGATAAAGCCTTTTAATGGACTCATCAAATCACCCATCGAGGTCACGATGACATGGTCAACCAAGTCCTTACCAATGTCTTCATACGTTTTGGCGAAGTTTTCTAAAATAAATAATGCTTTGGTATCAGAGTCTGTTAGTTGATGCTCAAGCTCTTTTGAGGTATAAAGCGGGTTAACGTTAACCAAGGTCATGCCAGCACGCAGCACACCCAATACGGCAACCGGTAGCTGCAAAATATTTGGCATCATGACGCCGACTTTATCGCCTTTTTTTAAGCCAAGTGATTGCAAGTAGGCAGCAATTTGTTTGCTATAACGATCTAAATCTTCGTAGGAGAGTTTTGCATCCATACAGACAAACGCTGTCTTGCCAGCGTGCTTCGTAAAATTCTGCTCAAATATATCGATTAAAGAAGTATTAGCGGCTGGCATATCAATGTCGTATTGAATATCAAGCTTTTCGTAAGTTTTGACCCATACTTTATCGTTACGACGAATTAGGTTACTGTGATTTTCCATAATCTTTTCTCTCCTAGTAATAGTACGCTACCGTCAACCCATGCGAATCACAGTGTGATAAAAATATAAAAACTCAGAGCGCAGGCTTGTCATCGTAATGGCAGGCTTGGCTGTGAGGCAATCATATGGTGATGAGCAAACAATATAGCGGTAAATAGCCCTCTGTTCATTAACATACACACTTTATACAGACTACTCAATATAAAAGATTGCTACTTGAGTTCGCAAACTGTCTTGACGGTCAATAATATTATATTTATCAAAATCTTAATAGCAATAATCGATAATTTTTCAGCGATTTATTAGCGAACATTTATTCATTAATACTCTTTATAGTGTTTTATCGTTAACTATTTTTTACCTTTACTATCAAGGGCAGTAGCAAGCTCTGTTAAGGTCACAAAGTTACGCTGTGTACTCTCTTTATCATTATTTAGCACGTCACGACCTGTCGTCTATTCTGACTTATGCCTTTTTAATTTTGCCAATATCCTTTACGATAGCGCTATCCTATTTGTACGCTTGCACCAATTATCTATACCTATTAAAACTGATAAGTGAACCCTATTTTATGTCCGATGTTATTGATCATACGATTGACCCTATTATTCCTAATGAACCGATGGATACTCGCTCAGTCGCAGAGTTCACTGAGCAGGCCTATCTCAACTATGCGATGTACGTCATCATGGATCGGGCGTTACCAAATATCGCCGATGGTCTAAAGCCTGTCCAGCGCCGCATTGTTTACGCCATGAGTGAGTTGGGGCTAAAATCGACTGCCAAAGCTAAAAAGTCTGCACGTACCGTTGGTGATGTATTGGGTAAATACCATCCGCATGGTGATAGTGCTTGTTATGAGGCCATGGTGCTGATGGCGCAGCCGTTCAGCTATCGTTATCCGCTCATTACAGGTCAAGGTAACTGGGGTAGTCCTGATGATCCTAAATCCTTTGCCGCCATGCGTTATACCGAAGCCAAAATGTCGGCTTATGCCAATACTTTGCTGGCAGAACTCGGTCAAGGTACGGTCGATTGGCAAGATAACTTCGATGGCACCATGCAAGAGCCAACCACCCTACCTGCCCGCCTACCGAATATTTTATTAAACGGTACCACGGGTATCGCGGTCGGTATGGCTACCGACATTCCACCACACAATCTTAACGAAGTAGTACGTGCAGCGATTCGGTTACTAAAAAATCCTGAGCTATCGGTTAAGCAGCTTACCCAATCGATACCAGCACCTGATTTGCCAACGCCAGCTGAAATCATCACCAGCAAAAAAGATTTGCAAGCGATGTATGAGACTGGACGCGGTAGCTATAAAATGCGCGCAACGTTCCATGTTGACCCTAAAGAGAAGAATCTCGTCATCATCGATGCACTCCCTTACCAAGTCTCAGGCAACAAGATCCAAGAGCAAATCGCGAAGCTAATGACCGATAAGAAACTGCCTTGGATTACTGATATCCATGATGAGTCAGACCATGAAAACGCTTGCCGTATCGTCTTAGAGCTAAAATCAACACGGGTCGATGTGGCTCGTGTCATGAGTCATTTGTTTGCCAGTACGGATCTAGAAAGCAATTACCGCGTCAATATGAATATGATTGGCCTAAACGGTAAGCCACAGGTCAAAAACCTAAAAGAAATTCTTGATGAATGGCTGGTCTGCCGCCGATCAGTGGTCACCCGTCGCTTACAATATCGCCTCGATAAAATCGACAAGCGCTTACATATCCTCGCAGGTTTGCTGATTGCTTATCTTAATATTGATGAAGTCATTCGCATCATTCGCGAAGAGGACGATCCAAAATTATCGTTAATGCAAGATTATGACCTGACTGACATCCAAGCCAATGCCATCTTGGATATTCGTCTGCGTCAGCTCGCTAAACTAGAAGAGATTGAGCTACGCCGCGAGCAAGATGAGCTGGCTGCCGAACGCGCGATCATTCAAGAGTATCTGGACAATCCAGACAGCCTGACCAATCTGATGATTGACGAGCTGACAGCCGATATGAAAGAACATGGCAATGAGCGTGTGTCACCACTAGCAGAACGCGAAGAAGCGCAAGCACTAAAAGAATCTGACCTCGTACCAAGTGAGCCAATCACTGCCATCTTATCCAAAGCAGGCTGGATTCGTGCCGCCAAAGGTCATGATGTCGATGCCGCTGGTATGAGTTATCGCTCAGGTGACAGCTATCAAGCGCACGTCCGTGGCAAATCCAATGAGAAAATCTACGTGCTCGATAGCACTGGGCGCAGCTACAGTATCGATGCACATAGCCTTGCCTCGGCTCGTGGTCAAGGCGATCCGCTGACCAGTGTGTTAAAGCCACCAACTGGTGCCAGCTTTGAGCAGCTATTAACGGGTGCTGACAATCAGCGCATCATCCTCGCTAGCTCCGCAGGTTATGGCTTTATCAACACCATCGGTAATCTTGATAGTAATCAAAAAGCGGGTAAAAACATCATTAACCTAGCGGCTGATAGTCGTTTGCTCCCTGTTGCGCGTATCGATGCGCCAGTAGAAACAGCTAATAATGCTGACAGTGACAATACCAATGTAGCGCCTGACCATATTGCTGTCGTGACCAATGCTGGATATTTACTGATATTTGCCCTCGATGATTTGCCTGAACAGGCACGCGGTAAAGGTAATAAGCTGATTAAATTGAAAGAAAATGAGGAAGTGCTTGTCATCACGCCACTCAGTCAGCAAGACAGCCTAATTATTACCGCTGGCAAACGCCATGTGACACTCAAGCCAAATGATTTGGCTAACTATACGGGTGTGCGCGGCAATCGTGGTGGACAGTTGCCAAGAGGCTTTCAGAATGTGACGAGTGTTGAGGTTGGGTGAGACGTATAAAGACCTTTGAATATATATTGAAATGAGAAAGTAAGAATGAAAAAATTTGCCGTGCTAATTGACGCTGATAATTCATCACATCGTCATATTGAACCTATCCTAGAAGAAATTGCTAAATATGGTATTGCGAGTGTGAAGCGTATTTATGGGGACTGGAGTATCGAGGCACTACTATCATGGAGGGATAAGCTTTTACCTAACGCTATTACGCCTGTACAGCAGTTTGCCTATGTAACTCAAAAAGATGCTACAGACATGAGGTTGGTGATTGATGCTATGGATATATTATATGCAGGAGATTTAGATGGTTTTTGTATCGTATCAAGTGATAGCGACTTTACCCCACTCGCATCTCGTATCCGTGAAAGCGGTTTATTGGTGTATGGATTTGGCAGACAAAGTACGGTTAAGTCATTTGTAAATGCCTGTGATAAATTCATTTACGTCGAAAACTTATTACCTGAGCCTGAAAGTAAAACTTTAATCGCAGATAATTCATCCTATCAAGTTCATTCGGATACAATCAAAATCGATAGGAAGACAGCAACTTTACAAGCAAACTCCATTGATAACGAAAATACCGAGATTGACATACCTACTCTCAATTTAATTTATAAAGCCATTAAAGATAATTCTGATGATGAAGGTTGGGCAAGTTTAGCAGTAGTAGGAAAATACATTAACAATGTCAGACCGGATTTTGATACCCGAACTTACGGACGTACAACTTTATCAGGTTTATTAAAAAAACTGATAAAGTTTGAATGCAAGGTTGAAGATAGTCATATGTTTGTCAGAAAATTCAACTTTCCCGTCTTCATTGAAATAGTTCGCACAACCGTTGATAGGATGGTTAGGAAGCAAGGTGTGAATAAAAACTGGGTTAATCTATCTGAGCTTACTGAGCAGCTAAAATCTCAGATTATTCATCATAAAATACTAATCCATCTTTCAGAACATGAAATTGAACAGAAGATTTTGGTCATTGACCCAAAGTACATTAACTTCAACCGTGATAAAAGTCTTGTCAGTATCAGTGCATGAAACAAAGCTGCTTCCCACTAAAAAGCCGCCTACACACTGTATAAACGGCTTTTTTACGCTAGTTATAATAGAGAACTCATCTAAAGTTTGTTGGATTTGGTATCTTCAAAAACTGCTGTCAAAAAGCTTTTAATCTGAGCACTTGTCATTAGATAGGGATTATAGTCAGAACCTGCTGAGAAGCTTTTGAGGGCATATTCTTCATCTTCAGCGCTTGATGTTAGATGTTTCACTAAAAACCCATTCCATTGACGCGACTCTATTTCCTCTATATTAACAATATTGGGAAAAATGGTTGAATGCTCGTCAAGTATCTTTTCTAAGGCAATATTGATAGCGGGCCTTGTCCCTTGAAAACTTTGAACGAAATAACCTTCACTAATGACTAAAGCTGAAGCTATATTGTTTTCTTCAAAATACCTTCGCCAATACTCAAGTGCGCGAGTCAGCTCGATTCCCGAATCTAGGTCGACATTTTTGGCGATATATATCATGTTGATAAGAATATGCTCGCCATTTATTTTTTTGCTTTCTGGAGTATGGCTTGTCGCTATAGTCATGAGAAACCTTATTTATAAAAACCTGATCTAGTTTAAGATAAAGTATAATCAATAAAAAATTTTTTCTTAGTGGTTTTTTGTCATCTAGCATCATTGTATTTCTATAAATAAGCATTGGAATTTTAATGAGTTAGGACGCTGACACTTCTCGGAGTACAATTGTACTATAAAACTTGGCACAATGACTGCGATATCATTATTCTAATAATTAACAAGCCTAATCTATATCTTCCTATAGCACGGTCTCAACCCTAACATACGACTGACCCACGCTTACTCATGGCTCAGACGTTGCAAACATCACTTACTCTTACTCAAAAGCCGTCTATACACACTGCATAGACGGCTTTTTTACGCTCATTAAAACGACTAAGGCATCAATATCGACCCATCTCAACCGTTGTCTCAGCAAGCACACTATCGCCTTGCCATGCCTGCACATCTACCGTATACAGATGGTTTTTGCCACCTGAACAAGGCGGTTTATACGCCCCTCCCGCTTCCCCTGCACGGCTACGATATTCCGCGACCATCTCAATCCCAACTGGCACTTCATAAGTATGCCCAAACACACGTAGAATCTCAGCACTCGTAGCACCTTCTGGTAGGTTAAACTCTACAATGCCATGTCCACCATGTTGCATACGTTTATTGCTCACATCGTTGTAAACGAAAACCAAGCTCTCCGCGCCCATCGGAATGTTTGAGACCGTCATGCTCGGCGTGGCTGGATTTTTGCCATCATAGTTTAGACACTGCTGCCCTTCAGGTATTTTTTTGCCATTCCAAGCAGCATCGTTAAACTTAACATCCATTGCAAAGGCATTGGCAGATAGTGCCAATGTTGCCAATGCCGTCAAAGCGGTGACTGATTTTAAGGTAAAAATTTTCATACTAGCTCCTTTAGGTAGCGGATACACTGATAAAAATCGTTCATCATTTTGTTAACTGATATTGATCGTTAATCCTAACCTTATAATAAATAGCCACTCTTAATTATATCGTTTAGGGTTTTTGTTAATCTTTCAAATAAGCGCAAATCAATCGCAATGCCAGCAAAGCGAATACCGCAGCAGTAGCCAAATTTGCATCATCGCAGGTTACTTTATAGGTATTTATCTCTTTGGGTGTGTTGTAGTAGTATCTAAATCATTGGTATTGAAACGACTAAAAAACAATAGGATCATCATGTTTATCGAAGATAAAATCGCCAAAGAAAGTATGACTATCAAGACTCCGACACCCAAGATCATCTTTTTTGACATCGATGATACCTTGAGCCGCAATGGCATCATTGCCGAACACAACAAAGCGACCCTTGAGCAGCTTGCAGGTACTGATATTAAGCTGGTGATTTCAACGGGACGCTCCAAAGCCATATTGCCAGCAGATATTTTAGCCTTGCTCGAAGCTGATGTCTTAGATGCGATTATTTGTATGAATGGACAGTATAGTTTTGATAAAAAGGGTCGGATTAGCCACTATCCGTTGTCCGCTGAGCAAACGGATACAATCGTGCGTCTGTGCCAACAGAGCGAGTTGATTCATAAGTTTGACTCTGCCACCCATATCGCTTGGTCAGGTGAAAATGAGCGCTTGCGCGAGTTTAATGCCATCACGCCAAACTCTATCGTTGATCCTGAATATCATAAAGGGAATACCGTCTATCAATGCTCAGTATTTTTTAACAATCAACAAGAGAAGATGCAGGACGTCGATTTTGCCCAGTACGAGTTAAAGCTCGTCCATTGGCATCATATCGGCGCAGATATCTTACCGATAGAGGCATCCAAGGCGCGAGGCATTAAAGACGTTTGTCAATATTATGGGGTAGATGCCAGTGAGTGTATGGCGTTTGGTGATGGAATGAATGATTTAGAGATGTTTGACTTGGTCGGCTATGCAGTAGCAATGGGCGATGCAAAGCAAGAATTGATTGCGCGTGCAGACTTTGTCACGGGTACGATTGAGGAGCGCGGTATTCAGTCGGTGCTTGAGCAATTTCATATTGCGTCTTAATAATCAGACTTTGCAAATTGCTGCTTCTCTAGGACGTATCCTCATTTTTAAAATAAGGACATGTCCTAGCAAAATCTAACCACGCTTCGTCATTAAACTATAAACCCAACTACCGATTTTATAAAATCCGACCACAATCAAAATAAGCACCACCGCTGCCAGCACATAGGCCAACCAAACAGGCACATTACTCAACCAGCCAATCATAAATGCCAAACCCATGTACGTTTCAACCGGCCAATTAACGATAGGTGTCGGCGAGCCAGCGTTAAATATGGTCATAAAGGCAATTATGCCAAGCACAGCAGTAATCAGTCCAGCGCGTTTACGATTATTCATCTTTTGCCTCTTTTAATTCGAACCATTTAATTAACATTCGATTGTTTTTATTTTATCGGTACTCTTTGCATCTTATAAAAACCACGTTGTAAACTCATGGCTTAAGGGTAAAGCAGCTCTCATCATAGCATGATTATTTACGCTTATTATCTTACTCAAATTCAGCAGTAAATCTCATATTTTTCCTTTTATAGCTTCTTCAGCCATTCATCAGCGCCACTTTTAACAATATTATGAAGAACGAACGTCTTCCTTACCCTTTAAATTCTTAACAATCATAGCCATAATAGTTTCACAACTGGCTCGATACCTTATATTCAGCACTTAGTATTTAGCCCTTAGCTTCCATTATCTATCATTTAACTTTTTACTCATTTGCATCATTCTTATTTAGGAGAGATATTTTGACTCATTTATCATCGCCCCACAACATTGCTCGTCGCGCTCGTATACTACCAAAAGCACTATTAGCCGTGGCTGTTGGGCTAGCACTTGCTAGCTGTAGTAAGTCAGATAATACGGCGGCTGATGGTACAGCGGCGAGTGCTGAAACGCTCAATCTGTATAACTGGTCAGAGTATATGCCGCAAGAAATCCTTGACGGCTTTACTGAAGAGACAGGCATTCGGGTCAATTACACCACCTTTGATTCTAACGAAGCTATGTACGCCAAGCTTAAATTGCTCGATGACTCTAGCCAATATGACTTAGCCATCCCATCGACCTATTATGTCGAAAAAATGGCCAAAGAAGGCTTGCTGCAAGAGCTCGATAAATCTAAATTAAGCAACTTTAAGAATCTTGATACGTCTTTTACCAATACCAAGGTTGATCCAGAGAACAAATATTCGATTCCTTATATGTGGGGCAGCACCGGTCTTGCCATTAATGGTGACAAGGTCGATCCTGCAACCGTAAATAGCTGGAACGATTTATGGCGTCCTGAGTATAAAGGGCAAGTGATGCTGATGAACGATATGCGCGAAGTGTTTGGCATGGCGCTATTGACCCTTGGGCATTCAGGTAATAGTAAAAACCCTGAGGAAATCAAAGCCGCTTATGAGAAGCTCACGACCTTGATGCCAAATGTGAAGACCTTTAACTCGGATGCCTCGCGCATGCCTTATATGGAAGGCGAAACCACGGTTGGTATGAGCTGGAATGGTGAAGCTATCATCGCCAATAACGAAGGCTTGACCAGCTTGGTTTATAAATATCCAACTGAAGGCGCTATTTTGTGGATGGATAACTTTGTCATTCCGAAAAACGCCAAACAAGTCGATGCAGCCCACAAGTTTATTGACTACTTACTGCGTCCTGAGAACTCTAAAATCGTCAGCGAAGAGATTGGTTATGCCTCGCCTAATATGGCTGCGCGTGAGATGATGCCAGAAGAAGTGAGAAACAATCCAACCATCTATCCGAGCAAAGACGTACTGGCAAAAGCGGAATTCCAAGAAGATGTGGGCGATGAAGCATTGCAAGTCTATCAGCAGTATTGGGATAAGCTAAAAACTGGTCGTTAATCACTGTTTGTTGATAGCTGTTACCGCAAGAAAACGCTGACTCAATAAAGTCAGCGTTTTTTTATTTATTCTTTATTTGGCTGTTATTTGGCTTTTATAGTCGGTTCAATATAATTTGGATACAAGTAAGGCAAGCGAAAGTACTACCAATAGTAGACTAAGCGAGCCTGACACCGTATCTGATTTATATAGAATTGACTATATTTATAAGTGTAAATCAGTTTCACTGCCTTTGTGCTCGATACGGCGCTGCTCGCGGCGTTGATAGCGCAGACCGGAGGCGGCAAACCATTTCGGCTTAGTCGTTTGTAATAAATCACTAAGTCGCTGCAATTGAACTTGCAAAGTTTGGGTCAGCCAAAAATAGCCTTGCCATTCAAAGCCTAAGTTTTCTACACTTGGATATTCTGATACGGCGATACGGGTAATAGGACGAAATACTTCATCATTTGGACTACGTAATACCGCCGCCATATGCTGCATCGCTTGCGTCAATTCGTGCTGATAATGGATAAGTAAAATATGGTTTTCATCATCAATCTCAATATTAGCCAAACGCGGTGCCGCACTTAACAGTAAATCAATCGTACCAATGATATTACGATGGGTACGCTGAATGGTTTCTAGTGTTTCCTTTTCAATACCAGATTCGCTCGCTGTGGCGGCGATATGCGGGCGCACAGCTAGCAAACGCTTATTGATTTTTTGTAGCGCTTTCACCAAGGACTTATTGACGGGTGTATCTGGTATAGAACTGTTCGATGGATAAATAATACTGGCCGAACTGGTCGCCTTACTATATTTAAACGGCTTGGGCACTAAGACATCCGCATCAATATGATTGCCAACCCCTGCATACAAATTGCTGCAGGTCTCAAGATTACTGGCCAACAAAAACCGCCACATCAACGTCGACTTCAACGGTAAAATTAACGTTGCGGCCACCGCTACTCCTGCACCAAGCAAAATATTGAACGCGCGATATAAGCCATCTTGAGTAATATTGCTGTGGTCAGGACTCGACACAATCATCAGCATGGTAATACCTGTCAGCAGACCGATATAGCCCAATTGCTTGACCGCCACATAACCGATGATGCCACTGATAATGCCAATCAGCCCATAATATAACCACAGCCAGCCACCGATATCTTTAATCAGCCATAAGAAGCTAAGTCCAACCACCACACCAAGCAAAGTACCCAATATCCGCTCTTTAGCCTTGGTATAAATCGCCCCTTGATATTGTAACAAACCCAAAATCACAAACACGGTAATGGTCGTCCACTCACCATGCGGCAAGTGCGTAAACTCATTTAACAAGAGCGCAATAAGTACAGCCAGACCCAAACGTATGGCATGCAAAACATCTGCATGCTGATAACGGGCATAAGGCTCTACAAACGGGGCGGTCAATCGTTGCCAAAAAGTCGGTTTCACGCAGGGTATCTCTTATAAGTGAAGGAAGAAAAAATCGGTTAAATTCTAGCTACTGGCTTAATCACTGATAAAGCGATGATAAAGTCATGATCAAAAAATAACGCCTTCTACCTATTAAAAGATAAAAGACGCTGAAGGTCAAAACATGCTAGCACATAACGACGAAAAAGCACCCTAACAACATCGCATTTGGCTATTGGTAATGCTGAAAGGTGCTGACAAATACTTGCCAGCATCTCCTATATTTACAAGTGTAAATCGGACTCGCCCCCCTGCTCTTTCATTCTACGCTGTTCACGCTTTTGATAGCGCAGACCAGAAGCGGCATACCACTGCGGTTTGGTCGTTTGTAGCAGATCACTTAACTGTTGCAGTTGTGCTTGCAACGTTTGCGTCAACCAAAAATATCCTTGCCACTCAAACGTTGCATACTGTACGCTAGGATATTCTGATAGCGCAATACGCGTAATAGGTCGAAAAGTCTGATCGCTTGGACTGCGTAGTACTGCCGCGATATGCTGCATGGCTTGGGTGAGCTCGTGTTGATAGTGAATCAGTAGCGTATGATTATCATCGTCGATATCGATATTCGCCAAACGCGGTGCTGCACTGAGCAATAAATCGATGGTACCGATGATATTGCGATGGGTACGCTGAATCGTTTCTATCGTCTCTTTATGAATGCCGGACTCGCTTGCTGTTGCAGCGATATGTGGACGTACTGCTAGTAATCGCTTGTTTATTTGCTGCAGCGATTTTATCAACGCTTTATTGACAGGCATATCTGCAGTAGTGCTATTTTGAGGATAAGACAGGCTAGCTGAGCTTGTCGCCCTAGTATAGACAAGCGACTTGGGAGCCACTATTTCAGCATCGATATGATGTCCGACACCGGCATAAAGCGTACTACAGGCTTCTAAATTATTTGCCAATAAAAATCGCCACATCAACGTCGACTTTAGAGGTAAGATCACTGTCACCATGACCGCAATACCTGTACCGATTAAGATATTGAGTGCACGATAGACACCATCTTGCGCCATATTAACTTGATTCAAATTAGAGACGATCATCAGCATAGTAATGCCAGTGAGTAACCCAGTATACCCTAGCCGCCTGACCGAAAAATAACCAATAATCCCACTGACGATACCAATAAGCAGGTACTCTATCCCTAGCCAAGCACCCGTCCCTTTATTGAACCATAAGATTGCAAATGCCACGACAATACCCAAAACCGTGCCTAGTACTCGCTCTTTGGCTTTGGTATAAATAGCGCCTTGATACTGTAGCAATCCTAAAATAATAAAGACGGTAATCGTCGTCCATTCCCCATGTGGAAAACGGCTTATTTGATTGGCTAACAGCGCAAGTACGATGGCTGCACCGATACGTATGGCATGCAAGATATCAGCGTGCTGATAGCGCGCATAAGGTTCAATGAATGGTGCAGTAAATCGTTGCCAAATTTTTGGTTTCACGCACAGGCACTCTTATTAATTGAAGAATATATAGTCAATGAAAAGTAATATTGAACCATCATCTACTGCTGATATCAAAAAAAACGTCTCTTACCTGTTAAAAGGCAAAAGACGTTTGAGATCTAAATAGAGCTATCAATAATTGGATGTAAACCAAACCCATTATACCTCTAAGAAGTCCAAAATACCTTCAGCAGCTTCACGACCTTCCCAAATCGCGGTCACGACCAAATCAGAACCGCGTACCATATCACCACCAGCAAATATCTTGGGGTTTTTGGTTTGGAATTTAAAGGTTTGCTTTTCCGCTGCCAGCACGCGACCAGAGCTGTCCATTGCCACTTGCTGAGACTCAAACCAGTCAGCAGGGCTAGGACGGAAGCCAAAGGCCATAATCACAGCATCACATGGGATAATTTCTTCTGAATTAGGAATCGGCTCAGGACGCTGACGACCACGGTTGTCTGGCGCACCCAAGTGAGTCGTGACGACTTTCACGCCATTCACTTTACCATTTAAGCCAATGATTTCTGTCGGTTGACGATTGAATAGAAACTCAACGCCTTCCTCTCGAGCATTGACCACTTCGCGGCGCGAACCTGGCATGTTCTCTTCGTCACGGCGATAAGCACAGACGACTTGCTCAGCGCCTTGGCGAATACTGGTACGGTTACAATCCATCGCAGTATCGCCACCACCTAGCACCACCACTCTTTTGCCCTTAAAGTCGATATATTCTTCAGGATTTTTTTCCCAATCGTTGCAGCGATTGACGTTGGCAATCAGGTAATCTAGCGCATCATGAACACCGACAAGCTCTTCACCAGCAAAGCCGCCACGCATATAAGTGTAAGTACCCATGCCCATAAATACCGCATCGTACTCGCTTAACAGTTCATCAATACTAATGTCAGTACCGATTTCTGTCTCAAGACGAAATTCCATGCCCATGCCTTCAAAGATGACACGGCGGTTACGCATGACGTCCTTTTCCATTTTAAATTCTGGAATACCAAAAGTCAGTAAACCACCAATTTCAGGACGCTTATCAAACACAACTGGTTTTACGCCGTTTCTAACGAGTATATCCGCACAGCCCAAACCTGCTGGCCCTGCACCGATGATCGCGACTTTTTTATCTGTCCAAACCACATCAGACATATCCGGACGCCAGCCAAGTGCAAAGGCGGTATCGTTGATGTACTTTTCGACATTACCAATGGTCACAGCGCCAAAACCATCGTTTAAGGTACAAGCGCCTTCACATAAGCGATCTTGTGGACAGACGCGACCGCAGACCTCAGGCAACGTATTGGTGCGGTGACACAATTCAGCCGCTTGAAATATCTGCCCTTCGGTAGCCAATTTGAGCCAGTTAGGAATGTAGTTATGTACAGGGCACTTCCATTCACAATAAGGGTTACCACACTCCAGACATCGGTGCGACTGCTGCGCAACGGCTTCACTCTCAAACGGTTTATAAATTTCAACAAACTCCGTTGAGCGAGTGGCGATGTCTTTTTTGGTCGGCTCAAGCCGTGGTACATCTAAAAACTGAAAACTATTTTCTAAGCGTTTTGCCATGGTATTGTCTCTTTAATATGAGGCTTTTTATATCAAGCTTTTTTAAAGTGGGCGGTGACAGTCAACGATGTCTCATTTATCGCAAAATTAAGAGGTTTATATCGTGACCGTCACTTACCTGCTGAAAACCTCTGAGTTAAAAGGTTTTTAAAAGCGGAACATTGGATAATCCAAGCAAAGCTATTGTGGGTCAGCCATGGTGGTTTTGAGAAGGCTCGCAATGTTTGCCGCTTTAGGCTTCACCAAATAAAACTTACGAACATAGTGCTCAAAGTCAGCCAATATCGTCTGACCCCACGCGCTGCCTGTTTTATTAACATGCGCTTCAATCACTTGCTGCAAATGGATACGATGCTCTTCGGTTTGCTCACTTGAGATACGATTCAGATCGATCAGCTCATGGTTACAACGGTCAAAGAAATCACCTTCCATATCGAGCACATAAGCGAAGCCACCTGTCATACCTGCCCCAAAGTTGAGACCCGTACGCCCAAGAATAGTGACAATACCGCCTGTCATATATTCACAGCAATGATCGCCTGTGCCTTCGATGACTGCGTGCGCGCCAGAGTTACGCACCCCAAAGCGTTCGCCAGCAGTACCAGCTGCATATAGTTTGCCGCCCGTTGCGCCATATAAGCAGGTATTACCAATGATGGCGGTCTCTTGCGCCGTAAAGCTTGAGTCTTTTGGTGGATAAATAACAATCTCACCGCCAGCCATGCCTTTGCCGACATAATCATTGGCATCGCCTTCTAGCTCAATATTTAGACCACCTGCATTCCAGACGCCTAAACTTTGCCCAGCAGTACCAGTCAGATGCAGTTTAATTGGCATATCACTCATGCCAAGGTTGCCCCAGACCTGCGCAATCTCACCAGAGATACGCGCGCCGATAGAGCGATCACAGTTACCGACATAATAGCTATAATCGCCGCCATTACCTTGACGAATATTGAGCAGCATATCACTAATCATCTGTTCAGCGAGTAAGCCTTTATCAAATGGCTCATTACGCTCAACCTGACAGGTTTGGGCTTTACCACTACTGGCCGGATGGCTAAATAATAATGGCGTTAAATCCAAATGACGCTGTTTATCCGTGTTGCCTTCTAATACTTCAAGCAAGTCAGTGCGTCCAACCAGCTCTTCCATACTACGCACACCAAGGGCGGCAAGCCATTCGCGCGTTTCAGTTGCTACAAATTTAAAGAAGTTAATGAGCATCTCTGCTTCGCCAGTGAAATGCTCATCACGTAGCTTGGCTTTTTGCGTCGCAACCCCAGTCGGGCAATTATTAAGATGGCAAATGCGTAGGTATTTACAACCAACGGCAATCATCGGCGTGGTACCAAAGCCAAAGCTTTCTGCCCCAAGGATAGCGGCTTTTACCACATCAAGTCCTGTCTTTAGACCACCATCAGTTTGAATACGAACTTTATGACGCAAGCCATTTACTCGTAGTGATTGATGGGTCTCAGCCAGTCCTAGCTCCCATGGTGAGCCAGCATGATGGATAGACGATAGCGGAGAGGCTGCGGTGCCACCATCATAGCCTGAGATAGTGATTAAATCGGCGTAAGCTTTTGCCACACCAGTCGCGATAGTACCAACGCCCGGACGTGAGACCAGTTTCACCGATACCAAGGCATCTGGATTGACTTGTTTTAAGTCAAAAATCAGCTGTGCTAAATCTTCGATAGAATAAATATCATGATGCGGTGGCGGTGAAATCAACGTCACACCCGGTACAGAATAACGTAAGCGCGCAATCAAAGCATTGACCTTGCCACCCGGCAGCTGACCACCCTCACCCGGCTTGGCACCCTGTGCAACTTTGATTTGCATCACTTCTGCTGAACGCAAATACGCTGGGGTGACGCCAAAACGACCCGAGGCAATTTGTTTGATCTTTGAGTTGCGCAGCGTGCCATAACGTACTGGATCTTCGCCGCCCTCACCAGAGTTTGAACGTCCACCGATGGTATTCATCGCCATGGCAATCGCTTCATGGGCTTCAGGTGACAATGCCCCTAACGACATGCCCGCCGAGTCAAAGCGCGTCAGAATAGCTGAGATATCCTCTACGTCATTAACGTCGATAGAGTTATCTGTTTTTAATTGCAATAAATCACGCAAGGTCGCCACCGGACGGCTATTAACCAAATCGGCATAATGACGATAATTGTCATAATCACCCGTGCGTACAGCTGTATGCAGGCTATTAATCACGTCTGGGTTAAAGGCATGATATTCTTTGTTGAAGACAAACTTCAGTAAGCCACCTTGATCGAGTGGCGCGCGGCGCTTGAAAGCATTCGCCGCTAGCTGTGCTTGATCGGCAGCTAAGTCAGCAAAGGTCGCACCTTTAATACGACTCTGTACGCCTTTAAAACACAGGCTCACCACCTCTTCAGAGAGACCCACTGCTTCAAATAACTGCGCGCCGCGATAAGAGACAATGGTCGAGATGCCCATTTTTGATAAGATTTTTAGCAAGCCTTTATCCAAGCCTTTACGGAAATTAACCCGCGCTTGAATCGGATCGCCAAGCAGCTCGCCAGTCGCTACTAAGTCGTCAATAACATCATAAGCCAAGTATGGATACACGCAAGTCGCACCAAAACCAATCAATACTGCCACTTGATGCGAGTCGCGCGCCAAACCAGTCTCAATGATTAAATTAGCATCAGTACGAATACCTTGACCAATCAAATAATGATGCACCGCACCCGTTACCATGATGGCGTTGGCTGGTACTTTATCGGCATCGATGTGTTTATCAGACAACACAATCAAAGTGTGACCAGCTCGGATGCTGTTAGCCACTTGCTCGCAGATAGCCATGATGGCTTCTGATAACTCAAGGGTGCGATCATAGTTTAAATCAATACGCGCCATTTTAAAGGCTGGATCACCCAAGGTCTCAAGCTGCTGCATCTTGCTGGCTGACAGTACAGGCGACGATAAGATAATACGGTGTGCATCTCGCGCTGATGGCGCAAACACATTGGTCTCAGCACCGAGGCAGGTCTGCAATGACATCACGATAGATTCACGCAATGGATCAATCGGTGGATTGGTCACCTGTGCGAACTGCTGGCGGAAAAAGTCACCGACATGGCGGATTTGCTGCGACAACACTGCCATGGGCGTATCATCACCCATTGAACCGACAGGCTCTTGACCATTTTCGGCGTTGGGGCGGATAATTTCAGTACGCTCTTCATTGGTGATGTGATACATTTTTTGCAGTGTTTTTAGCTCATTACCACGGCATGTTTGCGCTGCTAATTCTTCCTCTAAACGCTCATCATCACGGATACGGGTTGCTTCTTCACGCAGCCATTTACGGTACGGATGGGCTTTTTTCAGTAACGTCGCAATCGCTTTAGTATCTAAAATTTGACCCGTTAAAGTATCAATAACGAGCATTTGACCAGGGCCAACGCGTCCTTTTGCCAATACATCTTTTGGCGAGTAATCCCACACACCAACCTCAGAGGCAACAGTGATATAGCCGTTCTTAGTCGTCACCCAGCGCGATGGGCGCAGACCGTTACGATCAAGCATACAGACCGCATAGCGTCCATCTTGAATCACCAAACCTGCTGGGCCATCCCACGCTTCCATGTGCTGCGAATAAAACTCATAAAAGGCGCGCAAATCCATATCCATGCTATCGACATTCTGCCAAGCAGGTGGCACGAGAATCGACATCGCATGGAATAGATTCATACCACCTGACATGAGGACTTCAAGCATATTATCTAAGCTTGATGAGTCAGAGCCCGTACTGTTCACTAGTGGCGTCAACTCATTCAAATTGGGCAGTTTGTCTGATTTTAGTTTTGGCGTCCGTGCTTCAGACCAGTTGCGATTTCCTGTGATGGTATTCAACTCGCCATTGTGGGCAAGATAACGAAACGGCTGCGCCAAGGGCCAACGCGGCAAGGTATTGGTGGAGAAACGCTGATGAAATACCACGATATGCGATGCCAAACGCGCATCTTGCAAATCCAAGAAAAATGCTGGCAAGTCTGATGGCATCACCAAACCTTTATAGATAATCGTCTGACAGCTTAATGAGCACACATAAAACAGCTCATCATCAGCCAAGCGCTGCTCTGCTTTTTTGCGTGCGACAAACAGTTTACGGTTAAAGTCATCCGCTGCCAAATCATCGGGTGCGTTGACAAACACTTGCTTAAAATCAGGTAAAGTCTCACGGCCAATGTCACCGACGATGCTCAAATCAAGCGGCACATCACGCCAGCCAGCAACCTCTAATCCTTGGGCAACAATCTCATCGCTAAGCACTTGCTGGCTATCACGAGCTTTTGTCTCATCTAAATTGACAAAGATCATACCAACTGCAAAATTGTCAGTAATCGCGAACCCTTGCTCAGCAGCAATACCTCTAAAAAACTCAATAGGCGTCGCCAGTAGTAGACCACAACCATCACCCGTTCTACCATCAGCAGCAACACCGCCGCGATGGGTCATACAGCTTAGACTATGAATAGCAGTTTTTACCAAATCATGGCTGGCTTGTCCCTCAATATGAGCGATCAAACCAAAACCACAGTTATCAGAAAAGTCATCTGGCGTGGCCAGGTGGGTTTGCGAGGAAATCATTGACATGGCTAGTCCTTTTAGGTGAACGGGCAATTTATGCATCCAATGCAGATCATAAACTGAAGACCGTAAGCAGAACGGGCTAATAATTAATATTCGTATATCCGAATTAATAAATGGTGTGACGCTCATAGACATCATACTTTGAGACTAAGGTGAAAGCTCTGGCACTCCCAGTCATTGAATGATGTTTCAATAGATCATTAACATATTAAAAGATAGTAAACGGTCGCCCTTGGCAATGACATACAGCCCTGTATACCCGTTACGTAATCATCAATAACGCAATGTCGCTATCTTGAGTGTCACTTGTTATCACACCATGCCTAGCAATCCAGACTGATTGACTACGCATGTAATAACCGTGCATTTGATTAATTTTGAATATCTGACGCTCTGTAATCAAGCGCTTCATTCACTCTAAAGAGAGCGATAATAAGAGAGGTTGCGCCACTTGCGATAGCTTAATTATAGATAGCAAGTGACAACGCTTGAAACAAAAAATTTTAGTAACGTATCTTTTAAATGATAGAAGTTTACCAATTCATTGTTAAAAAACAATTTTTACGATAACTATACAGAACGTCGCCCACAGTTATATTAGTTAATGACGGACAAAAAATCTAGTCTTTTCTATCGATTCACCCACCATATTTTGTAAGAGAACTTATTACTATTGGTTATAGGATGATTAAATGTTCTATGCAAATTTTGATACATAGTATCTGTGACAAGGCTTAGTTGAGATACTTAATTAAGATCAACTTCTTTTGGAAATGTATTTTTAGCACTAATTATATGTTTTATGATGCTCCACAAAAAACCCCACTGACCAGCTTGTCAGTGGGGTTTTGTCAGTCATAGTGGTAACGAGGTTATCATAACTATCAACGATATGGTCACAGGACAAACATACTCTAATTACTTTTGTCTTCTATCAGTGTTTTTATGCTGTCGTTATTGCTCTTAGGAGGATTGGTATTCTTGCTAGTAGTGTTTGCGCCAGAATTTGTGCTACTGGTACTACTTGGCGGCTTTGGTGTTGCGACTACTGGAGGTTTTTTAGTGGTATTTTCAGTGCCTGATGTCACTGGTTTTTTATTCTCTGATTCAGACTTAGTTCCACTACCTTCATTTTTAGGTGCTGTGACAGAGGAGACTTCCTCTTCATTGCCAACAATACGCTCTTCAGTGACCGATAAAGTATCAGAGGTATCCGCTGACTGACGGATACTTTCATTGTCGCCGTTACTGGCAGTTTCTTGACTGCTACGACCAGCATTGTCCCCGTTATTAGTTTCTGGCAGTGGCTGGCGCACTGGCACTTCGCGCTTAGTCGGTTTTAGATCAACAGAACGTGTGCGTCTGGTGCTCAAATCTTTAACTGGATCAGGACGTTCATAATTATCGATGATACCGACATAACGATTGATCTCTTCTGGCAACACACGCACATTGGCTGGCAACTTAAAGTCTATCAGTTTTGCCGCGCCAACCGCTTCTTGTGGACTACTCATGAGCCCATAAGTTAACATATAGCGGACTTGATTTTCATCGTCAAGATAACGGAAATAAGCAAATTTATTACGGTCTGCGCGGCCTTCTAGATAACTAACAATCACATCGTTTTCGGCGACATTCATCACCTGCACTGTCCACTTACCTTTATTCGCCAACAAATAACGTTTGTCTTTAAACTCAGCAGGATAATTGCGCAAATCACGTACCGTCGTATCAAAACTAATGGGCTGCACGTCGGTATCAAGCTCGTGTAACGACTCTATTTTTAAGGGCTGCTCAAGCTCAGCACTCAATGGTTGCGGTGCTGATATGGGAGCATTTTCAATTTTGGCACCCATCGCTGGCGTTTGACTAAACATCCAAATCAGAGCCGTAACCACACCCAAAAGCAAGGTCATTATCAGCCAAATCAACGCTTGACGGCGATATGACTGGCTAGCGGTACGCGGCGTCGATCTTGAAGCTGCCATGGGAGTATCCTTGGTGAAAATAAAGTTGACCGCATTCAAGAGATGCGCAGTAAGTAGAATGGCGGCGAGCCAGTCTGCTTTAAACCGTTGAGTTCAGTGAGTATTCATGAGCACTAAAGCTTTAAGACATTATACGCGGTGTTGTGACAATACCTCGTGCAAAAGATCTTCATCGAAATCATTGGTCAATACGGCCTGACCCAGTGATTTTAACAAAATCAGGCGGATTTGTCCGTGTTTCACTTTTTTATCATGTCCCATCAAGCTTAGCGCCGTTTGTGTATCAATGCGTGGCGGGGTGATAGGCAAATTTGCCAAGGTTAAAATACGCTTAATACGAGCAACGTCTTCGGCCGTTAACCATCCCATTTTCTGTGATAACTCTGCGGCTTGTACCATGCCAGCAGCGACTGCCTCACCGTGTAGCCAATTACCATAGCCTTCATGTGTTTCAATGACATGACCAAAAGTATGACCGAAGTTTAACAATGCTCGCACGCCTGACTCTCTTTCATCTTGCGCGACGACATCCGCTTTATACTGACAGCAGCGTTTTACGGCATCACCAAGTACCGCTAAATCCAAATCCATCATCGCTGGCAGATTGACTTCCAGCCAATCTAAGAACGTGACATCCATAATGAGCGCGTATTTAATAACCTCAGCCAACCCTGCTGACAACTCGCGCGCTGGCAAAGTCTTGAGCGTACTCATATCAGCAAGGACCATTTGCGGCTGCCAAAAAGCGCCAATCATGTTTTTGCCTTGAGGATGATTGATGCCCGTCTTACCACCAACGCTCGAATCCACTTGTGACAGTAGCGTGGTTGGAATCTGGATAAAATTTACACCACGCATAAAGCTTGCAGCAGCAAAGCCCGTCATATCGCCCACAACGCCACCACCTAAAGCAATAAGCGTAACGTCACGATTGAAATGCGCTGTCATCAATACATCGTAAATTTGATTGATACTGGTCTGATGCTTATATTGCTCACCATCTGGCAATACGCAAACACGCACAGTGAACTGCTCTGTTAACTCTTTTTCTAAAGCGTTTAGGTATAAAGGCGCAACAGTATCATTAGTGACAATCAATACTTGGCGACCACGAATATAAGGTGTGATCAGCTTTGCCATACTGTTGTGATTTATCGCTGCTTTTTCAGTAATGACGATTGGATAGTCATGGCTTTGCGTATGAACCGTTAAACCGTCATGAAACAGTGGCGTTGCCATTAAACACTCCCTAAGCAATTTTGAATGAGATAAAAGTAGCTGAGCTTAACTAGGGCGCGTCCTGATTTTTATCGCCATTTTTAAATGAGGACACGCCTTGATAAAGTTTATCATTATGGTTAATTTTCTTTATCTTCTGGTGCTATAGCAGTCGAGTCAGTAAATGACTCTAGTTGCTGTAAAAGCTGATTGACCATATGACGGGGATAAGTATGACCAGTTGGCATAATAATATGAGCGACTTGGCGATATAAGGGATCACGAGTGCTATATAAATCTTGCAAGATTTTTCTAGGATTTGGCTGCTGTAACAGTGGTCGTGATTTGTCTTTAGCCGTGCGAGCCATTTGCACATCAACTGGCGCATTCAAATAAACCACGATACCGCGCTGATGCAAAAACGCTCTGTTTTCAGCACACATCACAGCGCCACCACCGGTCGCTAAAACGATTTGGGCTTTTTGAGTCAACTCATCGATGGCGCGCGTTTCACGCTCACGAAAGCCCGCCTCGCCTTCTTTAGCGAATATCCAAGCAATGTCAGCCCCTGTCTGCGATTCAATGTACCAATCACTGTCTACAAAGGTGCGCCCCAACTGCTTAGCCAGCAATTTACCGATGGTTGTCTTCCCTGCTCCCATCGGCCCTACTAAAAACACCGACGGCAATTCCTCCACCATAATACTTACTCAGCTAAATTAGCTATGATACAACGTCATTGATATTCTGGCTAGTAATGAGCGTTGATTATTGTTAGTAAAATTCAATCAATATGAAAATTTTCCCATAAAAAAAGCAAGCGTTGATGCTTGCTTCTTTTGAGCGAAAACCAATCAATAAATGATTAATCTATGCGGCTAATACCATCATTGATTAATTTTGGCGTGATAAATATCAATAACTCTTCTTTAGAATTACTACGCACGTCTTTACGGAAAGCGCGACCAATATAAGGTAGGTCTCCTAAGAACGGTACTTTATCAACACCATTGCTGGTACGATTCTTAAAGACACCACCCAACACAACCGTTTGACCATCTTCAACAATAACATTGGTCGAAATAGAATCTTCAGCAATAGCAACCTGATTATTAATGATGGTCGGCGTACCGTTAGTGATTAACAACTGCAAACCGATTTTGCCATCTGGGGTGATATTTGGTGTGGCCTCTAAACTCAATGCGGCTTCTTTAAAGCTAGTGGTAGTTGCTCCACTGGCAGACGCTTCTTGATAAGGAATCTGCGTCCCTGAAGAAACTTTCGCCGTTTGCTTGTCTGCTGTCAGAATCTTCGGCGTAGAAATCACTTCACCGCGATTATCCGCTTGCAGTGCTGACAATTCAAGATCAAGCATTACATCCGACATGCTAAGCAAGCCAAAGGCAATACTACCAGCGGGGTTAGCCACACCTAAATCGACGTTTAAGTTATCAGGACGAGTAATATCGTATGAAGGATAAGAAACCGTTTGACCATTTACCGTCGTCGTTTCTACATCAAAGTCTTTTAAATCCCATAGCGTTTGATTACTACCACCGACCAATAAATTACGGTTGTTGGCGGCACCATTTGACAAGATACCCCAACGAACCCCAATCTCTTTACTAAAGCTATCAGTGGCACTCACAATACGCGCTTCAATCATGACCTGACGGACTGGAATATCAATTTTACCAATCAATTTATGGATATTTTCGATACTGTCAGCCACATCTTTAATAATTAAAGTATTGGTACGCTCATCTACCGTTACCGTTCCACGATTAGACAATAAGGTATTGTTATCAGCAGCATTTGCATTGCTGCCACCTGATGAGCCACTGCCTTGAGAAATAAGTGTCAAAACATCTGGCGCTTTTGCATAGCTAAGACGAATATATTCTGTGCGTAATGGCGCAAAAGACTCAACCGCTTGCTGTGCTTCAAGCTCACGTGCTTCTTGCTCAGCAAGCTCGGTGGAAGGCGCAACCAAAATGACATTGCCATTTTCACGCTTACCAAGATTCTTACTCTTTAGAATAATATCTAGCGCTTGATCCCATGGGACATTAATCAAGCGTAAGGTGATATTGCCCGCGACTGAATCACTAGCCACAATATTCATTTCTGTGAACTGCGCTAGGATATCTAAGACACTGCGAATCTCAACGTCTTGAAACTCCATAGATAGCGCTTCACCGCTATAGACTTTTTCTTCAAGTGTTGGCTCACGTAGTAGCTCAGGTTTTCTGATATTAATATTCAGCTGATTGCCTGATTGATAAGCCTGATACTCATAATCTTCTTTGACATTAATAGTAATTACACCATTTTGACCTTGGTTTTTAGTATCAATACTATCAACCAGACCACTATTAATATTCAAACGGCGCAATAAATTTCTTGGCACGGTGCTACCCGTTAAGCGTACCACTAACTTGTTGCCTTGACGTTGCACATCAACGGGAATGGCTTCATTGGTAAGTGCGATGCTAACGTTGCCACCACCATCATTTCCTGCGGCAAAATTGACGGCACTCAAACCATCATAGCTATATTGCTTACTCACTTGCGATGCAGCAAGTTGTGGGCTTAATAACGGGTTAACTCTGACCACCATGGTATCAGCAGGTACTTGGTTTTTAACCACCGTTTTACTGGCTATATTGACTGCCGGTGCACTACTGGTTTCTACAATCGGTGTAACGACTGCTGTCGTCGTGATCGCATTATTGTCATTGAGTACGTCTTGGATAGGATCATTGGTCATTACTGGACGATTAGGATCAGTAATGACCAATAGTAAATCGTTACCTTCAATCGATGTCGTATAGTTACCTGCCTTTTTTAGCTCAACAATCAGGCGCGTAGTACTGTCACTATTCAACGTCGTGACCTTATCAATCATACCAATATTGTATTCATTAAAGCGACTAGCAAGTCCATTCTGCACTTTTTCAAAATCTAGTACCAAACGGCTAGGGTTATCAAGCTGATAGGCGGCAGGTAACACTGGTAAACCGTCAAACCCCAAACGCATTTGCGTCACTGATGGTGCAGTTTGTACCACAGAAACTTCGTTAATGCGCTGTGCGGCATGGGCACTATTACTCACTGCTACCATGCTGATTGCCAATGCTGAAATGGCAAAAGCAGAAGATACGCGGTTGCTCATCATCGTTACCTTGTTATTGCGTACTGTCATTATTTATTCCTCAAAAAATCTGCCGACTTAGCTTATGGGTGAAACCAACGACTGGGGTTTTTCAACAAACCCAGCGCGGCTGTCTGGCACAATTTCAATCAAGTTAATCTGGGTCGGCGTGATTTCAACAATACGGCCGTCATTTAGTCCAAGATAATCACCTACTTTCACACTCGCGACTGAACCATCAGGGCGTTGTACCAACGCATATCGCTGACCTTCAGGTGAAATTACGACACCACGAAAAATCAGTTGCGATAGCTCATATTGCTCAAGAGGTTCTTTCACTCTGGTAATGTCAGGACGCACACCATCGATGGAAGTGGTAGGACCTTGGACATTGACTAAACTCGGTGGTAAGAATGGACTGCGCTGTGCGCTGGCACTATAAACAAAGTCTTCTACTAGCTCAGCTTTGGGTGGTGGTTCAATAGGTTGAGCTGGCTGATTACGGATATCGGTCATAGATTGCTCTGCCATACCAATGCGATCCGCACACCCTGTTATGGACAATACAGCCATGCTTAAAACCAATAGCGTAGGCAGTTTTTGAATATTCATTAGTTGCCTCCTGCATTATCAGTGGTCGCAGCATCAGTGACAGCAACCGTTTCATCACCCTCAGGGTCAGCTTCTTTTGAACGATAGGTTTTGGTTTGTAATACCAAATTAAGCTCCGGTAAAACATCCAATGTCGGCTGCGGATTGCTGACCTCAAAATCATGCATAGTAATGATTCGTGGTAAGGCGGCAAGACCACTAATAAAGCTACCAAACTGATGATATTCGCCCAAAGCAGCAATGCGGATAGGTTGCTCAATAAAAAATTCGTTTTCAATCTCAGGCTCTACTGAAATGTCTTGAAAACGTATATTGCTGCCGACACCCGTCATGTTAATGCCCTCTACCAGCTCTGATACACGAGTATCTTTTGGTAGCTGATCGAGTAAGGTATTGAACTCAGCTTCCATTTGGACAACTTGCTCTTGGTAAGCTTTTAAATGACGCGCGCGTGATTCTTTTTCACGATAGCTATCAAGTAACGTTTGTTGCTGACTCTCAGCAGCATTGATCTCATCGATCTTACTACTAATCGGTAAAGCCCATGCCAACGCTGCGATGAGCGTAATGATAAGCCCTATTACCGTTACCTTTACAGGTAATGGCCAGCTGCCGTAGTTTTCAGAGTCTAACGATTCAAAACTGCGGCGAAACTCCTGTAAATCAAACTGTTGCTTTGGTTTCAAGGCTGTTTTTTTGGTTTTAATCAGGCTTTTTTTACGGTTAAGCTTCATAACTCACCTCCAGGTACAGTGGTACCGTCAGCACCTTCTACAGGAACGGCTGTTTCCGACTGTACTTTGGTCGTGATCACAAACTGTACATAACTGTCTTCAGGATAAATAGGACGCGGCTGTTCGCCAGCGGTGACCGTATTATTAAGCACTGGTGCAGATTCATAAGCACTGATATTTTGTTGGATATTACTAACGGCTGAATCACCCATCCATTTACTATCATCAAGATTACGAATCAAACTTGATACAATATTAGGATTATCAGCTCGACCTGTCAGCGTCAAAACATCGCCTTCACGTTTGAGATTATTCAAATAGAGTGCCGGCGGGATGGCTTTAGCAAGATCATCCCATAAACGAACAGGTACAGGACGTCGACCCTGCAAGTCTTGAATGACTTGCATACGTGAAATGATATCGTCACGGCGCTGCTCCAGACTATCAATTTCAGTCAAAGCCGTATCTAAGCGCGCATTTTCTTTTTCAATCAATGCGTTTGCATCAAGTTGTTCATCAAGCTCGTTGTTAAAGTAGCTCCATGAAGCAAAAGCAGCCAATAAAGTAAGCAAAGTCACTGCCACTACTAACGTGAGAAATTCTTTATTGCGACGCTCGCGCTCTTCTTGGCGCCAAGGTAATAGGTTAATACGAGCCATTAGTCGAAGCTCCTTAACGCAAGACCGCATGCAGCCATTAAGCTTGGTGCATCAATGGCCAGTTGCTCATTATCGATATTTGGTGCAATAGTCATATTGATAAAAGGGTTGGCAATACTAACAGTCACCCCAAGTTTTTGCTGTGCCATGCCAGCAAGACCAGCAATAGAGCTACTACCACCAGCAAGAACCACATGATCGATACTACTGTATTGGCTTGAAGAGAAGTAAAATTGCAACGAACGAGTAATTTGTTGAATGGTATTCTCAATAAAAGGCGTCAATACATCAAGGTAGTAGTCATCTGGTAAGGTACGCTCACGCTTGCTGATAGCCGCTTCTTCAGCAGATAGTCCATAACGATTTTGTATCGCTTCTGTCAACTGAACACCACCAAATAGTTGTTCACGGCTATAGATAAACTCACCGTTCTTAGCGATATATAAAGTCGTTTGATTATGACCAATATCTATCAAAGCCAATAATTCTGGGGCATTTGGTAAGTTATCTACCATGAGTCCGAAAGCACGCTCTATCGCATGGGATTCGATATCCATAACCTTCGTTTGAAGACCACCAAAGGTTAAAGCATCAACTCTTTGGTCAACATTCTCCGAGCGTGATGCGGCAAGTAAGACTTGCACCATACCATCACTTACTAAAGAAGGTCCTAAAACTTCAAAGTCTAAGTTGACGTCTTCTAATGGATAAGGTATGTATTGATCAGCATCTAAACGTATTTGAGCTTCGCGCTCAACATCGCTTAGCGCAGCATCCATATCAATAATTTTAGTAATCACTGCTGACCCTGATACGGCAGTTGCAGCATTACTACCAGCGACGTGACAGCGCTTAGCTAAGTTAGCAATGATATGACCGACCGCTTCGGTGTCTACAAGAAGTTTATCGACGACTATACCTTCTGGCAATCTTTCGATGCCATAAGATTTTAGATGAAACATGCCCTGTTGGCGCTCTATGTCAACCAACTTTACTGAAGTGGCACAGATATCAACACCAATCAAATGTCGACTTTTTGAAGTAAATAGCCTCACAAACTCTATACCTTATATTAAGTGTACAATCTGATAGTTATTTGTAATAATTCAGTACAATACTTTACTTAACAGATAGATTCAAGCATTTAAATAAGTTATTAAGGTCAACTTACACATTTATTATGACCTGCTGATTTTGTTCAAGGTATAATACATTACCTGTTGCAAATTTTAATTGATAAGTCTTCTTATGACCAAAAAAAATGCTACCGCCCGTCTCATTCACTTTTTGGTGGGGCTTGTTATCGCCTGCTTGGCATTGGCAGTTATCCTAGCACTTGCTGTGCCCATTGGTTTTTATGGGATGGCAATGTATTTATCGCCTACCCTACCTAGCATTCAAGAGATTAAAACAGCAAATTTAGAGATGCCATTACAGATATATAGTAGTGATGACAAACTTATTGGCCAATATGGTAACCGTTTGTCTTTACCAATTACTTTTGAAGATATTCCTGAAAATTTGACTCATGCTTTTTTAGCAGCAGAAGATGCGTCCTTTTTTCAGCACAGTGGTATTAGTATTAAGGGTCTTGGTCGCGCGGTGACAGAAGTAGTAACTGATGACGACAGCCAAACGGGTGGCTCTACCATTACTATGCAGGTTGCCAAGAACTACTTCTTAAGTCCAGAGCGCACCTTAAATCGTAAATTGGTCGAGCTATTTTTAGCACGTAAAATAGAAGATGAGCTCAGTAAAAATGATATCTTGACGCTTTATGTCAACAAAATCTATCTAGGCGAAGGCGCTTATGGTATCCGCGCCGCGGCCAAGAAGTACTATAGTAAATCCTTAGAAAACCTCACTATTGCTGAAACAGCAATGTTGGCAGGTCTGCCCAAAGCCCCTTCTAAATATAATCCTGTTGCCAATCCCAGTCGCGCGCTGACTCGCCGCAACTGGATCATTGGACGCATGCACGAGTTAGGCTATATCAGCAAAGCACAACGCGACGAAGCGATCAGCTCACCAGTAGGCATTAACCTCTATAAAGAGAAGCTCGACGTCAATATGCCGTATTTGGCAGAAATGACACGCTCTACATTGGTCAATCGCTATGGTGAGCAAGTGATGCATAGTGGATGGCGGGTACGCCTTACGGTTGATAGCAAAGCACAGACAGATGCGGAAGCGGCGGTACTGACCGGTTTGGTGGCTTACGAACATCGTCATGGTTGGCGCGGAGCTGAAGCAAATGATGAACCGCTAGAAAATTTCCGCCGCTATAGTAATATGACTCCCGCCAAAGTCACCAAAGTGAATGCTCGCAGTTTTGAGGCGACAATGCCCTCTGGTGAAAATGTGACCGTTGGTTGGTCTGGGATGAGCTGGGCACGCAAGTATATTTCTGCCAATCGTATCGGTTACTTTCCTGACAACGCCCGCCAAATTGTCAATAAAAACGATATCATTCGTTTGATACCGACCGCGAATGGTAATTGGCAGTTGGGACAAATTCCCAAACTACAAGGAAGTCTGGTCTCCTTGAATCCAGAAACTGGTGCTGTTAAGGCATTGGTCGGTGGCTTTGACTTTAATCACAGTAAATTTAATCGTGCTCTACAAGGCTGGCGTCAACCAGGCTCAACCATTAAACCACTTGTCTATACCGCTGCTCTAGAAAAAGGCTATCGCCCAGATAGCATTGTTTCGGATCGACCGATTCAAGTAGGTGATTGGAAACCGAAAAATTCTGATGGAAGATTTTTGGGAGATATTACTTTACGTCGTGCTCTATATCGGTCACGTAACTTAGTGTCTATTCGATTGCTACAGGCTGTGGGCATCTCTGATGTGCGCGACCTGTTAGATGAATTCGGTCTTGATAAAGAAAAGCTGCCGACGACTTTGTCGTTAGCGCTAGGCACAGGACAGGCTACACCATTACAGATGGCAACAGCTTATGCCACGTTTGCAAATGGCGGTCACCGTGTACAGCCGTATTTTATCGAACAAATTTATAATTATAATAATAACCTCCTCTTTCAGGCAAACCCACGCCAAGCGTGTGCCACCTGCTTCAATGAAAAACTTGAAGACCTCAATAGAAATCTCATCGAAGATTATAAGAAGTCAATTGAAAATGAAGACAGTGCTATCGATGATGAAGTGATGGTTAAAGAACAAAATTTAGAGAACAATGATGATATTGATAACATTGAACAAAGCGGTAAAGCGCTAAATCTAAAGGTTTATGATGCTAGTCCACAGGCCGATCGCTTAAAAGCACCAGCGGTTCAATATGCAGTGGCTAAGCAAGCACCTCGAATCTTACAACCCAGAGTCGCTTTTGAGATGGCAGATATCTTACGTGACGTCGTACAGCGTGGTACGGCAGTACGAGCCAAGGCTTTAGGTCGTGATGATATTGGTGGCAAGACCGGTACCACCAATGAAGCAAAAGACGCTTGGTTTGCAGGTTTTCATCCTACCAATGCAACTGTCGTGTGGATGGGTTTTGATCAACCATCAACCATGGGTCGTCGCGAATATGGTGGTGTGGCAGCCCTACCCGTTTGGATGGATTTTATGAAAGCCCAACTTAAAGACACGCCTCATCAATGGGTATCTATCAATAACCGCGCCAAATCGAAAAAGCAAACGCAAAGAATTATAGAAATGACTGATGATGGTATTCTGGCCGATGATGAAGATACGGATAGCAGCGAATCAGAGAAACCAATTAAGACGCAGACTCAACAGCGTAAATCACCACCAGCTGAGCCTGTTGAAGCACAAACTAGCTCTCAAGCAGCCAAACCTAGTAACAGTCGTAATAATGATAGCGTGCCGCAAAACCCTTTATCGGTAACACCTGTTGAGCGCATGCCACCGATACCAGAGTAGACAACCATTAATAATATAAACTTATGACGCAAAAAAAGGCTTATTTAGCACTCGCTAAATAAGCCTTTTTTATAATTAATACTTTGCTCAATACCACTCTATTAAAGGATAGTCATCAGTCAACTAGGACATGTCTTCATTTTAAAAATGGTGATAAAAATGAGATAAAATTTTAATAACTATTTTTAGAACTCAACCATACCAGCACGTAGTTGCTCAATCAGCTCTAAAAACTGCTGACGCCATTCTCGTATTGTCGTCTCATCTGGCAGCCATTGATTCGACAAGGTCACAACGTTAACAATAAGATCAGGCGAGGCAGTATTGCTTGGTGTTTGATCTACAATAGTATCTGGCGGCACGGCGTACAAACAACGCTGATACGCACGCTCTATATTGGCCAAAAAACCCTGCTGCTGTAACTGCTGTAACCGCTGAATCTCAGGCGATACTTGGGTACGCTCGCTCAATGCTTGCTCAATATCTGACAATGTTGGTGCGCTCATGTTTAAACTATAAAAATAACCTAGCTCTTGGGTGAATGCGAGAAAGGCACTGTATAGATGAAAAATAGCAGTTTCACAATGAGCTTGGTATAGCTGCTTATCATCGGTACTTCCCGCTGCTTGGCAGGATAGACGACAGAAATACAGTTTTTGATTGGTTCGATCTGCTTGATATTTGGCAACGCGGGTTTTACCTGCCATTTGCGACTTATCCTTATATGAAGTGTAAATTAGGGCATATTTTCCAGTGTACTATTTTTTTAGATAACAGTACCATGCATTTCTCACTTTATTGCACACACAAAAAAGCCAGCAACTTAGGCTGGCTTTTTATCAAATTAACAATAAATCAAAGACGCTTAATACTATTAATTATCCTGATTAAGCTCTTGTGCAAAGGCTTCATCAAAGCTTGCAAAGTCTTTACTATCCGTGCTCGCTGACATATCAAATGCTGCATTGTCAAACCCTGCTTTAAGATCTTTATCTAGCAATTTTTGCTCCGCTTTCTCTTTGCGTGCTTTATGATAAGCAAGACCCGTACCAGCAGGAATCAAGCGACCAACAACGACGTTTTCTTTCAGACCACGTAGCTCATCCACTTTACCAGTCACGGCAGCCGCAGTTAGTACACGGGTCGTCTCCTGGAACGATGCTGCTGAAATAAAGCTTTCTGTTGCCAGACTTGCTTTGGTGATACCTAGTAATTGACGCTCGAACTGTACTGGGAATTTATCTTCCGCTTCCAGCTTCGCATTCAATGCTTTGATATCAGAGTACTCTGCTTGATCCCCTTTGAAGTGGTTTGAATCGCCGCCATCGGTAATCTCAACTTTGCGCAGCATCTGACGAATAATCACTTCGATGTGTTTATCGTTGATTTTTACACCCTGCAAGCGATAAACGTCCTGTACTTCGTTAACGATGTAATCAGCAAGTGCAGTCTGACCTTTCAAACGTAAGATATCATGTGGATTCTGTGGACCATCAGCGATTACTTCACCACGTGCTACCGTTTCGTTTTCAAAGACGTTGATTTGACGCCATTTCGGGATTAGCTCTTCATGAATCTCACCATCTTCATTGGTGATAATGAAGCGGTTTTTACCTTTAGTCTCTTTACCAAAGCTAACCACACCTGACATTTCTGCCATGATGGCATGATCTTTTGGACGACGTGCTTCAAACAAATCAGCAACACGCGGTAGACCACCGGTAATATCTTTAGTACCTGAAGAGGCTTGTGGTACACGACCCAAAATCGAACCGGCTGCTACTTTTTCACCATCGCTGACGCGAATGATGGTTTCAGCTGGTAAGAAGTAAACCACTTCTTTACCTTCATCAGTGTTCAAGATAATCGCAGGACGTAAGTCTTTTGCTGAACTTGAACGGTCACGAGTAGCAAGAATCTCAAATGAGCTCATACCCGTCGCATCATCAACTTTTACGGTAGCAGTTAAGCCATCCGTGATCTCACTGAAGCGTGCAGTACCAGCAAATTCTGTGATAATAGGATGCGTGTGCGGATCCCATTTAGCGATGGTTTGACCAGCATCAACCTGATCTTCGTGTTTCACAAGCACGCTAGAACCATAAGGCACTTTATAACGTTCACGCTCACGACCAAGCTCATCGGTCAAGGCGATTTCAGCTGAACGCGATACGATGACTAAATGACCATCGGTATGTTGAACCGTTTTCATGTTTTCGAAATGCGCTTGACCAGCACTACGAACTGAGATGCTGTTATCCACTGATGCTGAGCTTGCTGCCCCGCCCACGTGGAATGTACGCATCGTTAACTGAGTACCTGGTTCACCGATAGACTGTGCCGCCATAACACCGACTGATTCGCCGATATTCACTTTATGACCACGAGCCAAATCACGACCATAACACTGTGAACAAACACCATGCTCAACATTACAAGTAATAACTGAGCGTACCCAGATGTCATCGATCGCATTGTTATCAAGCACGTTTACCCAATGCTCATCGATCAAAGTACCTGCTGGAATCAATACCTTATCGGCATCATCGTTATAAGTCACATCACGAGCCGTCACACGACCTAGTACTAGCTCGCCTAACTTCTCAATGATTTCACCACCTTGAATATGTGGTTTCATGAGCAAGCCTTGCTCAGTACCACAGTCATCACTGGTAATAACCAAATCTTGTGCCACATCAACCAAACGACGCGTCAAGTAACCTGAGTTAGCCGTTTTCAGTGCCGTATCCGCAAGACCTTTACGTGCACCATGCGTTGAAATAAAGTACTGAAGTACGGTCAAGCCTTCACGGAAGTTTGCTTTAATTGGCGTTTCGATGATTGAACCATCTGGCTTAGCCATCAAACCACGCATACCAGCCAACTGACGAATCTGAGCCGCACTACCACGAGCACCAGAATCTGACATAATAAAGATAGAGTTGAATGACTTCTGTTCTTCTTCTTCACCTTTGGCGTTCATGATTTTATCTGTCGCCAAATTGTCCATCATCGCTTTAGCGACTTTGTCATTGGTACGTGACCAGATATCAACCACTTTGTTATAGCGCTCACCAGCAGTCACAAAACCTTGCTCGAATTGATCTTCGATTTCGCGAACTTCGCCTTCTGCCACTTCAATGATTTGCTTTTTCAGTGGTGGAATGACCATGTCATCAATACCGATAGACACACCAGACAATGTCGCTTGGGCAAAACCAAGATACATCAATTGGTCAGCAAACATGACACTTTCTTTAACGCCAACTTTACGGTAGCAAGAGTTAATCAAACGAGAAATGTTTTTCTTCGTCATCTCTTGGTTACATTCATCAAAAGACATACCTTTAGGCATGATGTTCCAAATCAATAAACGACCTGCAACCGTTTCTTTTAAGCTGATTTCTTTAGTCTCATTGCCATCTTCATCAATATGCGTCTCGGTAACACGCACTTTGATCTTAGCGTTTACATGCAAATCGTTTGAACCAATCGCACGCAATGCTTCATTAACGGTGGCAAAAATCATGCCCTCGCCTTTGGCATTGATAGACGAGCGACTGATGTAATATAGACCCAGTACAACATCCTGTGACGGTACGATGATTGGATCACCGTTCGCAGGCGACAAGATGTTGTTGGTAGACATCATTAGCGCACGTGATTCAAGCTGTGCTTCTAGGGTCAATGGCACGTGAACGGCCATTTGGTCACCATCAAAATCGGCGTTAAACGCGGTACAAACGAGCGGATGCAATTGGATTGCTTTACCTTCGATTAGTACTGGCTCAAATGCCTGCAAGCCCAAACGGTGAAGTGTTGGTGCACGGTTCAAGAGTACTGGATGCTCACGAATAACCATGGCCAGCATATCCCACACTTGCGGCTCTTCACGCTCTACCATCTTTTTGGCAGCTTTAATTGTCGTGGCTAAACCATGAGACAATAATTTGTTATAAGTAAATGGTTTGAATAATTCAAGTGCCATTTTCTTTGGTAAACCGCACTGATGTAGACGTAGCGTTGGACCAACAACGATCACCGAACGACCAGAGTAATCGACACGTTTACCAAGTAAGTTTTGACGGAAACGACCTTGCTTACCTTTGATCATATCAGCCAAAGATTTCAATGGACGCTTATTACTACCAGTGATCGCACGACCGCGACGACCGTTATCAAGCAAGGCATCCACTGATTCTTGCAACATACGCTTTTCGTTACGTACGATGATATCAGGGGCGCTCAGCTCAAGCAGACGCTTTAGACGGTTGTTACGGTTGATCACACGGCGATACAAATCATTTAGATCTGACGTCGCAAAACGACCACCTTCTAGTGGTACTAGCGGACGCAAATCTGGTGGTAGTACTGGCAAGATGTTCATCACCATCCACTCAGGCTTGTTATTAGAATCACGGAAGGCTTCTAATAATTTAAGACGCTTAGACATCTTTTTAAGCTTGGTTTCAGAACCCGTTTGCGGAATCGCTTCGCGCAAATCATCGATTTCAAGATCTAAATCGATATCTTTCAATAGGTCTTGAACCGCTTCAGCACCCATTTTGGCAGTGAATTCATCGCCAAATTCTTCAAGGGCCTTATAATAGTCTTCATCATCAAGCAGTTGATACTTCTCTAGAGAAGTCAAACCTGGCTCAGTAACGATATAGCTTTCAAAATACAGAACGCGCTCGATATCACGTAGCGTCATGTCTAGCAATAGACCGATGCGGCTTGGTAATGATTTTAAGAACCAAATATGCGCCACTGGACTGGCTAGGTCAATATGACCCATACGGTCGCGACGGACTTTCGCAGTGGTCACTTCTACGCCACATTTTTCACAGATAACGCCTTGGAACTTACGGCGCTTATATTTACCACATAAACATTCAAAGTCTTTTACTGGGCCAAAGATTTTGGCACAGAAAAGACCATCACGTTCAGGCTTGAACGTGCGATAGTTAATAGTTTCAGGCTTTTTCACTTCGCCATGTGACCATGACTTGATGACGTCAGGTGAGGCTAAAGTAATTTGAATGCTATCAAACTCTTGGTTACCGTTGCCGGTAGGGCTTTGCATGATATCGAGTAAATCTTTCAAGTTGCTTCTCCGTTATCTTTATAATCATCTGATAGCGTATAGTTGACGCAAATAAGATGAATGAAGGCAATGAATAGGGTTGAGACAAATCACTAAAAGCAGCAGCTATGCGCGTACTGCTTTTAGATTGACCACTAAGGATAATAATTAACTGAAGCTATGTTAAAGGTAGCCTCAGCCAGCCGTGCTTAATGGGTTTGCTTTAACTCAATATTAATACCCAATGATTTGATTTCTTTGGTCAGTACGTTGAACGATTCAGGCATACCTGGATCCATATACTGCTCACCATCAACGATGTTTTTATACATACGTGTACGGCCTTCAACGTCATCCGACTTCACAGTCAGCATTTCCTGCAACGTGTAAGTCGCGCCATAAGCTTCTAGTGCCCAGACTTCCATCTCACCGAAGCGCTGACCACCAAACTGAGCTTTACCGCCGAGTGGCTGCTGCGTAACTAGTGAGTAAGAACCAGTAGAACGTGCATGCATTTTGTCATCAACCAAATGGTTAAGTTTGAGCATGTACATATAACCAACGGTCACTTTACGGTCAAACTTCTGACCAGTACGACCATCATACAATGTCTGTTGACCATTGCGATCCATACCAGCAAGCTCTAACAGATCCTTAACTTGGCTTTCTCTTGCGCCGTCAAATACTGCTGTGCCCATTGGTACACCAGCGCGCAAGTTATCTGCTAGCGCCATGATGTCATCATCACTCAAGCTATCAAGATCAACTTGCTCACCGCCGACTTGGTTATAGATTTTGTCTAAGAAGTCACGTAAATCTTTGATCGCTGCTTGCGATTTGAGCATACCATCGATCTTCTCACCCAAGCCTTTCGCTGCCATACCCAAATGCGTTTCTAAAACCTGACCGATGTTCATACGAGATGGTACACCAAGTGGGTTCAAGACGATGTCAACGGTATTACCATTTTCATCATAAGGCATATCTTCAACTGGCATAATGCGCGATACCACACCTTTGTTACCATGACGACCCGCCATCTTATCACCAGGCTGAATACGACGCTTAACCGCTAGATATACTTTAACGATTTTTTGTACGCCGTGCTGCAAGTCATCACCAGCGGTCAATTTGCGTTTTTTCTCAGCAAACTTCACATCGATATCTTTTTGCTTATCAACCAAATACTCAGCGATTTGCGTTAGACGCTCAGAGATTTCTTCTTCAACAGGCTGAATATCAAGCAAAGTCTCAAGGCTCATATCTTTCATATCAGCCAATGCCATCACTGTACCGGCTTTTAGACCAGAACCACCGCTGACTTTTTGACCATCTAACAGATTACCAATACGACCACGAGCCGCTTCTTCAAAGATACGTAGCTCTTCTTTTAAATCTTTACGATAGCTATCAAGCTGTGATTTTTCAATTGCTCTTGCACGTGCATCTTTTTCAACGCCGTCACGAGTAAAGACTTGAACGTCAATAACCGTGCCTTTACTTGATGTTGGTACGCGTAGCGACGTGTCTTTAACATCAGCCGCTTTTTCACCAAAGATAGCCCGGAGCAATTTCTCTTCTGGCGTTAGTTGCGTTTCACCTTTTGGCGTCACTTTACCAACTAAGATATCACCAGCGTCGACTTCAGCACCGATATAAACGATACCTGCTTCATCAAGACTTGATAGCGCCGCTTCGCCAACGTTTGGAATATCGGCAGTAATTTCTTCAGTACCTAGCTTGGTATCACGTGCTACACAAGTTAATTCTTGAATATGAATAGTCGTGAAACGATCTTCTTTAACCACTTTTTCAGAAAGCAAGATTGAATCTTCGAAGTTGTAACCATTCCACGGCATAAATGCGATGCGAATGTTCTGACCCAATGCAAGCTCACCAAGATCCGTTGACGGACCATCAGCCAAGATATCACCTACAGCAATAGCATCACCTTGGTTGACGATAATACGTTGGTTGATACAAGTATTTTGGTTAGAACGCGTGTATTTAACGAGGTTATAGATATCAATACCAGCTTCACCAGCAATCATCTCATCTTCATTGACACGAACCACAACACGTGATGCATCAACGTCTTCGATCACACCGCCACGCTTAGCGATCACACAAACACCTGAGTCACGCGCAACGTGACGCTCCATACCGGTACCGACTAATGGCTTATCAGCACGTAGCGTAGGAACTGCCTGACGCTGCATGTTCGAGCCCATAAGCGCTCGGTTAGCATCATCATGCTCTAGGAACGGAATCAAACCTGCCGCTACCGATACAACCTGACTTGGCGACACATCCATATGCGTCACTTTTTCTGGCGGCATACGCACGAATTCACCATAGCTACGGACACTGACCATTTCATCAGATAACGCGCCTTCTCCGGTTACTGGTGAATCAGCCTGTGCAATGACCGTACCGACTTCTTCAATTGCTGATAGATACTCAATGATATCCGTTACTTTACCGTCAACCACACGGCGATATGGCGTTTCTAAGAAGCCAAAGCTGTTGGTTTTAGCAAAGGTTGCCAATGAGTTGATAAGACCAATGTTTGGACCTTCAGGAGTCTCAATCGGGCATACACGGCCATAATGGGTATCATGTACGTCACGTACTTCAAAGCCTGCACGTTCACGAGTTAGACCACCGGGTCCTAGTGCTGAGACACGGCGTTTATGGGTAACTTCAGACAATGGGTTGTTCTGATCCATAAACTGTGACAACTGGCTTGAACCAAAGAACTCTTTAACCGCAGCCGCAACAGGCTTCGAGTTAATCAAATCTTGTGGTGACAAGTTATCAGATTCCGCTGAGCTCAGACGCTCTTTGACCGCACGCTCTACACGTACTAGACCAACACGGAATTGGTTTTCTGCCATTTCGCCTACAGAACGAATACGACGGTTACCCAAGTGATCGATATCATCGACTTCACCGCGACCGTTACGAATCTCAATCAATTCTTTTAGGACATTAACGATATCAGCGTTGGTCAATACGCTACGAGCTCGTTGAATGTCTGGATCATCAGTATTATCAAACTCTAACCCTAAACGGCGGTTAAATTTCATACGACCGACGTTCGATAAGTCATAACGATCAGCGTTGAAGAACATACTGTCAAATAGTTTTTCAGCGGTCTCAACCGTTGGTGGCTCACCTGGACGCATGACTTTATAGATTTCAATCAATGCTTCTTCACGGCTTGACGTACTATCAGCACGCAAAGTGTCGGCAATATAACTGCCTTGATCGATATCATTAGTGAATAAAATGCTGAACTCTTTGATAGACTCGCTGGCTTCAAATGCGCTTAATTTAACCAATAACTCATGGTCAATCAATGTATTCGCTTTAGCGATAACTTCGTCATTCACCACGATATCTTCAGCTAAAATACGCTCATAGAGATATTCATCAGGTATCGCAATCTTCGTCATACCTGCTTCTTCAAGCTGACGAATACGGCGTGCATTAATACGCTTGCCCTGCTCTACGATGACATCACCTTCTGGTGATACGATATCGAACTGAGCCATCTCACCGCGCAAGCGATCAGCAACCAGATCAATCTCGAACTGCTCTTCACCTTTATATACGGCTACTTTATCAAAGAACAAATCTAAGATTTCAGACGTTGTCAAACCAAGCGCACGTAGAATAATTGAAGCCAATAGCTTACGACGACGGTCAATACGAGCAAAAACTAAGTCTTTGGCATCAAATTCAAAATCTAACCATGAACCACGGTAAGGAATGATACGCGCGTTATATAGCACCTTACCACTTGAATGCGACTTACCTTTATCATGGTCAAAGAACACGCCAGGTGAGCGATGTAACTGAGATACGATAACACGCTCAGTACCATTGATAATAAAAGTACCGTTAGCTGTCATCAAAGGCATCTCGCCCATATAGACACTTTGCTCACGAATATCTTTGATAGCCGCTTTGCTGTCTTTGTCTTTGCTATCTTTGTCTTTGATGATCAGACGGATTTTGACGCGCATCGGCGCAGCAAATGTTGAGCCACGCAAGATACACTCACGCTCATCAAATTCAGGCGTGCCTAAATAATATTCAACGAATTGTAGCTCTGCATTACCAGAGTGACTCTCAATTGGGAAAATAGAGGAATACGCAGCTTGCAAACCAGTATTCTCACGAGCTTTTGGCTTTTTGTGCTCTTGCAAAAATTGCTCGTAAGAATCTACTTGAATAGACAGTAAATAGGGAATGTCCATCACAGTGGGCAATTCAGCAAAACTTTTGCGAATACGCTTTTTTTCAGTATAAGAATATGCCATCGAGAGTCCTTACAGTAAACGTGGAAACAAATTAAAAGCGTGGCCAGCGTGCATAAATACGATACAAACTTGGCGACGTAAACGATAATATAAAACAGGTAATCGTGTTCAGTTGATATCTTTTGTCAATTACTACTTCTGCTATCAGTGCTTACTTAGCACCCTTACTTTCATTTTATGATCGGTATCTAAGTCAGTCTATATGACCACTCAGACGACCAAATTCAATGTCACATCATCTAAAACATATTGTTTTTTAAGCAAAACTTACTCATAAAGGTAAGAAAAAATGACTCGTTCAAGGGTATTTCTAAGTTATCTGCTATCAAAACTGATTGTATTTAGTCATTTTTCTTTCAAAAAACCGGCTCTTTCAAAACCAACAATTCTATCAAAACTAATATCGTCGCTGATATGTACCGTCTATAAGCCTAACTACTGACAGTAATACCCTGCGAAACGGACAACCTAAACTTAATAGCTTTTCAGAAGTAATAATAATCGGGGTAACTATAACTTTTAGAATCAGTATAAACTATAGTGTTAATGGGAAAGCATGCAGACACAAAAAAATGCCAAACATCTATGGACGTTTAGCTTAAATTAACTGATTTCAAAAACTGGCATGTGTGCTTGCACTGTGTTTATTTGCATAGCTATCGTCTGTCCTTTTGATGGGTATCCACCGTGATGTTGCATACGACTGTTGGCAGACACAAAAGGTCAAGCTACGAATTATAGTAAAAAAAAGCTGGCAATGCAAGGCATTACCAGCTTTTTTTGTACAACACTAAGATAAGCGAAGCTTATTTTAGTTCAACAGTTGCACCAGCTTCTTCAAGTTTCTTTTTCAACTCTTCAGCTTCAGCTTTGTTAACGCCTTCTTTGATTGGAGCTGGAGCGCTTTCAACCAAATCTTTCGCTTCTTTCAAGCCAAGACCAGTAGCTTCACGTACGGCTTTAATTACGCCAACTTTCTTCTCGCCAAAGCTGGCAAGAACTACGTCAAACTCGTCTTTTTCTTCAGCAGCAGCAGCAGCAGGGCCAGCAGCAGCAGGTGCAGCAGCAACAGCAGCTGTTACGCCGAATTTTTCTTCCATAGCGCTGATTAATTCAACGATATCCATTACTGACATTTCAGCGATTGCGTTTAACACGTCATCTTTAGATAGTGCCATGAGAACTCTCCGTTATCTGATAAAAATTAATTGATTTTAAAATCGCTTGGATTGCTTGCCAAATTTTCAAATAGTGTTGGCAATAAAGTGCAATCGGCGATGTCAAAGTTACGTTAAAACAAGCAATTATGCCGCTTCTTTTGCGTCTTTGATTGCTGCTACCGTGCGAACAAGCTTACTAGGAACAGCGTTCATAGTTTGAACAAGCTTGGTAACTGGTGCATTCATAGTAGCCATCAAGATAGAGATTGCTTCGTCGCGAGTTGGTAGCTTCGATACGCGCTCTAGCTCTTCTGGACCATAAACAACACCACCAACTGATACCAATTTGGTCTCTAAAGCTTTGTGATCTTTGCTGAACTCGAAAACAACTCGAGCAGCAGATCCCAAATCTTCCATAGAGAAAGCCAAAAGTAATGGACCAGTCATACGGTCTGACATGCTCTCAAACTTAGTGCCTTCAAACGCACGTTTTGCTAGGGTGTTTTTTACCACTTTCAAAACGACGCCTTTTTCACGGGCTTGTTCGCGCAGCTTAGTAAGCTTTGCAACACCAATACCATGATATTCGGCAGCTACTGCTGAGTAAGCATTAGCAGCAACTTCAGACACTTCAGCCACAACTTGTTGTTTTTGCTCTAGCGTTAATGCCATAAGTTGACTCCTTTAATCTTATCAATCAGCTGAATATTTAATCATTTAAACCTAAGCTTTTAAGCATTGGCATTCAATAATTAAACGAATCGCTTAGACTGACTTGATACGACACGTTATCAGCATATTTATTAAAAATAAATTTACTTATAACGACTGATTACGGCACCGTTATCAGAATGACATCAAGTGATAGATTTAACTATCGGCTCTTATCAACAACTGGGTGGGTCACCGTCTGCGTAGGACAACTAAGATTTTCATCTTTCGTCGATTAACAAAAGCAGCTCGTTGTTATTACTAATGATCCGAAAACAATTAATAAAAACGTAAAACCGCTTTCTACCTACGGTCTTAGACAGCATAGCGTTTGCTACGCTGACCTAATTCTTTAAAATATTTTTGCAGCCTTTATTCAAAATCGTCAAATAAAGGCACATATCTAATTATTTTGCTGTGCGATATGGAACTGGATCAATACTTAGACCAGGACCCATCGTGCTAGACAAGGTAATTTTCTTAATGAAAGTACCTTTAGAAGTAGCAGGCTTAGCACGTCTTAAATCTGCAATCAGTGCTTCAGCATTCTGGATTACTTGCTCAGCAGTAAAACCAACTTGACCGATAGTCGTGTGGATGATACCTGCTTTGTCTACACGATACTGTGCTTGACCGGCTTTAGCGTTAGTAACCGCTTCAGCAACGTTAGGCGTAACCGTACCGACTTTAGGGTTAGGCATTAGACCACGTGGACCTAGGATAGTACCTAGTTGACCAACAACACGCATTGCATCAGGAGCAGCAATAACGATATCAAAGTCCATGTTACCAGCTTTGATTGATTCTGCTAGGTCTTCAAAACCAACGATATCTGCACCAGCTTCTTTGGCGGCTTCAGCAGCAGCACCTTGAGCAAATACAGCAACGCGTTTGGTTTTACCAGTACCAGCAGGTAGGTTGGTAGCGCCACGAACCACTTGATCAGATTTACGTGGGTCAACACCCAAGTTAATCGCAATATCAATTGACTCTTTGAATTTAAGAGGTGGTAAATCGTTTAGGATTTGAACCGCTTCTTCAACTGTATACTGCTTTTCATGTACGATACGGCTTTGAATTTCTTTTTGACGTTTGGTTAGCTTGCTCATTTACACACCCTCCACGGTAATACCCATTGAACGTGCAGTACCAGCGATGGTACGAACAGCAGCATCAAGATCAGCAGCAGTTAAATCTGCATCTTTGGTCTTAACGATGTCTTCTAGTTGTGCACGGTCAACTTTACCGACTTTAGCGGTATTTGGTGTACCAGAACCTTTAGCGATACCAGCAGCCTTACGTAGTAAGTATGCAGCTGGTGGTGACTTCATGATGAAAGTAAAAGACTTATCGCTATATACAGTGATCTCAGTAGGAATCGGTAGACCCGGCTCTTGGTTTGAGGTCGCAGCGTTAAATTCTTTACAGAACGCCATGATGTTCACGCCTTTTTGACCCAATGCTGGACCAATCGGTGGTGAAGGATTTGCTTTACCTGCAGGGACTTGTAGTTTGATGTAACCATCAATCTTCTTAGCCATGATTTTCTCCTAAATGGGTAATAGCGCCAAATCAATGTGGTATAAACCTTATTGACTAACAGCTCCCCGGTTGATGAACTTTTTTGCTGATTTAGTCTAGCTTTTCAACTTTACTAAATTCAAGCTCGACCTGAGTCGGTCGATTAAATACGTTTACCGTTAAATGTAGTTTAGACTTCTCGTAATCCACTTTTTCTACCAACCCTTTAAAGTCAGTAAATGGACCATCGATAACCAACAGCTCTTCGCCCGGCTCAAATAGAGTCTTAGGACGTGGGTCAGTTTCAGTCTGATTCAAACGGTTTAAAATACGATCCGCTTCTACTTGCGTAATTGGCGCTGGTGTTTCAGGTGTACCACCGATGAAACCCATAATACGTGGGCACTCTTTAACGATGTGCCAAGTATTGTCGTTCATTTCCATCTGGATCAATACATAACCTGGAAAAAACTTACGCTCACTCTTACGCTTTTTGCCGTCTTTCATTTCGACGACTTCTTCAGTAGGAACCAATACGTCACCGAATGATTCAGCGAAGTCACTACGATTAATACGATCAGTTAATGAACGCTGTACTTGCTTTTCATATCCTGAAAACGCTTGGACAATATACCAACGCATATCACGCTCCTGATCATTATAAGTAAATTTTGGGGTAAGACTCACTAATACGTGCGACTAACCAATAAAGATGCCAACGAACCAATTGAAAAAGTTATCTAATAACCAAACCAGAAAACCAACAATGGCAATCATGACAATGACCTGCCAGGTATATTGAAACGTTTCATCTTTACCTGGCCATGTCACTCGGCGCAATTCAACAGCAGCGTCTTTTAATAATATTTTAAAAGCGCGGCCTTGATGCGTTAATGCCAAGCATACTAAGGCGAATACAATAAGGGCAACGATAATACCAATACGTACCCAGACATCATTGGCAGGTTGCCAATAGCCAGGTAAATACTGATTAACTAACGTCGCCCCGATTAATACTGCTGCGGCAAGTAGCCACAATACCACATCTTTTATTGAGCCTGTTTTAGCCACTTCAACAGCAGTTGTTTGATTGCCCGCTGAGATGTGCTTACCTTTAGACAGCATTCCACCAGCACCCGCCTTGGCATCAGATAACTTAGTCTCGAGGTTATCTTGATCATTGCTCATAAAGAACTCGCTTCGGAGATGGTGAGGTATAACAAAGATGTAATAAGAAGATGGCAGGCGATGTAGGACTCGAACCTACAACCCTCGGTTTTGGAGACCGATGCTCTACCAATTGAGCCAATCGCCTATGGGTGTAAAGGACAGCATTATACAATATTTGATATAAAATGCAAGCCTTTAGCGGTAAAATTATTATTTTTACCTAGTTTTACTCTTATTTGAATGTGCTATTGAATCATCATTACTTTAACAAAATGAAGATACAAGCGACTAATAAGAAGCAGCGTTAATATAGCAAGCTCCGCTAAGAATTACAATAGATTGGAAAGTAAATTCTAAACGTTATAGATATAACTGGCTAATCATGTTGGCTAAGATAACGAAAGGTGTGTTCATACTACCGAAGAATAACCATATTTCCTGATCATTTGATCTAAAAAAAGCCACCCTTATTCAAGGATGGCTTTTTTATGACTAACTTACAATCTCATTACTGAGACTGATAGATTAGTTTAGTACGTTAGCAACAACACCAGCGCCTACAGTACGGCCGCCTTCACGAATTGCGAAGCGAAGACCTTTGTCCATAGCGATTGGGTGGATAAGCTCTACGCCCATCTCAACGTTATCACCAGGCATTACCATTTCAGTACCGTCTTGTAATTGGATTGCACCAGTTACGTCAGTAGTACGGAAGTAGAACTGTGGACGATAGCCGTTTAGGAATGGTGTGTGACGACCACCCTCTTCTTTGCTCAACACATATACTTCAGCGTCAAACTTGGTGTGAGGCGTGATTGAACCTGGCTTAGCTAGTACTTGGCCACGTTGTACGTCTTCACGCTTAGTACCACGTAGTAGTACGCCACAGTTTTCACCTGCACGACCTTCGTCAAGCAGTTTACGGAACATCTCTACACCAGTACAGGTGGTTTTTTGAGTGTCACGGATACCGACGATTTCGATTTCGTCGCCTACGCGTACGATACCAGATTCAACACGACCTGTTACAACAGTACCACGGCCTGAGATTGAGAATACGTCTTCGATTGGCATTAGGAATGCTTTGTCAACGTCACGCTCTGGCTCTGGGATGTAGGTGTCAAGAACGTTAAGAAGTTCTACAACCGCTGGTTGGCCGTATTTTTCTTGTGAGCCTTTTAGGGCTTCAGTCGCTGAACCATGGATGATTGGGGTATCATCACCTGGGAAGTCGTAGTCATTAAGAAGTTCACGAACTTCCATTTCTACGAGTTCTAGCAATTCTTCGTCATCAACAACATCACATTTGTTCATGAATACGATGATGTACGGTACGCCAACCTGACGTGAAAGCAGGATGTGCTCACGGGTTTGTGGCATTGGGCCGTCAGTTGCTGATACGACTAGGATTGCGCCGTCCATCTGAGCGGCACCAGTGATCATGTTTTTAACATAATCGGCGTGACCTGGGCAATCGACGTGAGCGTAGTGACGTGCTGGGGTGTCATATTCTACGTGTGAGGTGTTGATGGTGATGCCACGTGCTTTTTCTTCTGGTGCTGAGTCAATAGACGCGTAGTCTTTGGCTTCGCCACCTGAAGTGATTGCTGCTACAGTTGCGATGGCAGCTGTTAGGGTTGTTTTACCGTGGTCAACGTGTCCGATTGTACCGACGTTGACGTGTGGCTTTACGCGTTCAAACTTGGCCTTTGCCATGGGTATTTCCTCTTTTTTTGGGGTCAAATGCTAAGCTCGTATAAATACGATAACAAAGACGATCTTGACCACATTAAGATAATTGTTAAAAGGGTACACATACTAATGTGCAGATATTATAAGAAAATCACCGCCAATAACAAGTCTTTTAACCAATTATTGGCGTATTCTTCTACGACAACATAGAGATAATAGCTACATTGTCATATTTAATAGACGATTACTTACTCGTCATCATCTTTATTGTTGAATTTAGAGATGATGTCAGCAGCAACTGATTTTGGAATTTCAGCGTACTTTTGGAATTCCATTGAATAAGTAGCACGGCCTTGTGACATTGAGCGCATTTGTGTGGCATAACCAAACATTTCTGCTAATGGTACTTCGGCACGGATCTGCTTAGTACCGCCAGGTAAGTCTTCCATACCCTGTACTAAACCACGACGACGGTTAAGATCGCCCATGATATCGCCCATATAATCTTCAGGCGTTTCAACTTCAACTTTCATGATTGGCTCAAGTAGCGCTGGATCTGCTGCCATGAAGCCTTTTCTGAATGCCATAGAACCAGCCATCTTAAATGATAGCTCATCCGAGTCGACGTCATGGTAAGAACCGTCATACAAGGTCGCTTTTACGCCAACCACTGGATAACCAGCAAGTACGCCATTTTTCATGCGTTCTCGGATACCTTTATCCACAGCACCATGGAATTCTTTCGGTACAGTACCACCAACAACTTCTTCAGCGAATTCATATTCAGTATCGCCCGCTGGATCAAGTGGCTCAAGACGTAACCAAACGTGACCGAATTTACCACGACCACCAGTCTGACGTACGAATTTGCCTTCTTGCTCAACCGTGTTACGAATCGTTTCACGATAAGCAACCTGCGGCGCACCGATGTTCGCTTCAACGTTAAACTCACGCTTCATACGATCAACAAGAATCTCTAAATGCAGCTCACCCATACCACTGATGATTGTCTGACCAGACTCTTCGTCAGTATGTACACGGAACGATGGATCTTCTTTCGCCAAACGACCCAAAGCGATAGACATTCTTTCTTGGTCAGCTTTGGTCTTAGGTTCAACCGCTAGGCTGATAACTGGATCTGGGAATTCCATGCGCTCAAGCGTGATAACATTTTGCTCATCACATAGCGTATCACCAGTCGTTACATCTTTCATGCCGACCAATGCAGCGATATCACCAGTACGGATTTCTTGCAACTCTTCTTGAGAGTTAGCCATCATCTGTACGATACGACCAACGCGCTCACGCTTCATTTTAACTGGGTTATAAACGCTGCTACCTTGCGTTAAAACACCTGAATAAACACGAACGAAGGTTAAGTTACCAACGAATTTGTCATTCATGATTTTAAATGCTAAAGCTGAGAATGGCGCTTCATCTGACGCTTCACGAGTGCCTTCAGTTTCATCTTTGTCATCAAGGATACCTTTAATAGCAGGTACATCCATTGGTGCTGGAAGATACTGAATGACCGCATCCAACATCTTTTGTACACCTTTGTTTTTAAAGGCAGTACCACAAAGTAATGGAATGATTTGGTTATCAATAGTCAATTGACGAATAGCAGTGTTGATCTGCTCTACAGACAACTCGCCATTTTCTAGATACTCATTCATCAATTCTTCTGTTGCTTCAGCCGCATTTTCTACAAGAATCTCACGATACTCTTCTGCTTTTTCTTGTAATTCAGCTGGGATTTCGCGCTCTTCAAACTCCATACCTTGAGATGCTTCATCCCAATAAAGAGCTTTCATCGTAACTAGATCGATAACGCCTTCGAAGTCATCTTCTTTACCAATTGGAATAACCAATGGCACAGGATTACCACCTAGACGAGTTTTGATCTGCTCAATGACACGATAGAAATCAGCGCCAACGCGATCCATTTTGTTTACAAATGCAAGACGTGGAACTTTATATTTATTTGCCTGACGCCATACGGTCTCAGACTGTGGCTGAACGCCGCCTACTGCACAATAAACCATGCAAGCGCCATCAAGTACACGCATAGAACGCTCAACTTCGATCGTGAAGTCAACGTGACCTGGGGTGTCAATAATGTTGATACGATGTTCGTCAAACTGTTTTGCCATACCTGACCAAAAACAAGTCGTCGCCGCTGAGGTAATAGTAATACCGCGCTCTTGTTCTTGCTCCATCCAGTCCATAGTGGCTGCGCCATCATGTACTTCACCAAGTTTGTGACTAACACCGGTATAGAATAAAACACGCTCAGTAGTGGTTGTCTTACCAGCATCGATGTGCGCTGAGATACCAATGTTGCGATAGCGTTTTAGGGGAGTTTTACGAGCCATAGTGTTTTCCTAGGAAAAGTCGTGTATATAATAATGTATTGTGTCTCTACCTCATACTCTATGACAAAGCGGTCAGCTTCATATTACTTACTGATTATTGAGCCTAATACGGACAAAAAAAGAGCAAATACTAAGAATAGTGCGGCATCAGATTTGGGATGCTCTCTTGTGACAAGCATACTTAATTAAGAGAGACATCTTGATAGATGTCCGCCATCTCGTTGTTGATAGTCAAAAACTAGTTACAACAAGATAAACGATGGCGGCAATCAATAGAATAAATAACAATGTAAGATTAGCTGACTTCAGCCAGCTAATCTAAAGCTACTACTAATAGACAGTAGCTTAGAAACGGTAATGAGAGAACGCTTTGTTAGCATCTGCCATGCGGTGAACTTCGTCACGCTTTTTCATAGCAGCGCCTTTGCCATCAGCAGCATCATTCAATTCGCCAGCCAAACGCAAAGCCATTGATTTTTCAGAACGCTTAGCAGCAGCTTCCGCTAACCAACGCATAGCCAAGGCAGTACGACGGGAGGGGCGTACTTCCATTGGTACTTGGTAGGTTGCACCACCAACGCGGCGAGCTTTCACTTCTACCATTGGGCGTACATTTTCTAAAACTTCTTCGAAGAAAGATACTGGATCTTCGATTTTACGTTTTTCGCTTACTGTTTCAAGTGCACCATAAACGATACGCTCAGCAGTAGATTTTTTACCATGACTCATTACATGGTTGATGAATTTTGCAACAGTTTGGCTACCAAACTTAGGATCCGGTAGGATCTCACGGGTAGCAACGACGCGACGTCTTGGCATAATAAATATCCTTTTCTTCAGGAGTGTCTGACATTCACAATCTCGCACCAATTAATATTGGATGGCGTTATATCGAGTTGTCAGTCAGCCTTACTGCACGGCGGTATGTTTTAACAGTGAATTACTAATTTAATAATGCTGTCAACACCAGACCCATGCACAGTTAATGTTTGGTATAAAAAAGCTTAGCTAATAACGATTAGTTATTAAACTTTAGGCTTCTTAGCACCATATTTAGAGCGACCTTGCTTACGGTCTTTTACGCCTGCGCAATCTAATGCACCACGAACGGTGTGATAACGTACACCTGGTAGATCTTTTACACGACCACCACGGATAAGAACAACACTGTGCTCTTGTAAGTTATGACCTTCGCCGCCGATGTAGCTTGATACTTCATAGCCTGAAGTCAAACGTACACGACATACTTTACGCATGGCTGAGTTAGGTTTTTTAGGGGTAGTAGTATATACGCGAGTACATACACCACGACGTTGTGGACACGCTTCCAACGCAGGAACTTTTGACTTTTCCTTGATGGTTTTGCGACCTTTACGAATCAATTGGTTAGTTGTTGCCATGAGGCATCCTTCTCCCGTTTGGTATAAAACAAAAAAATGGGGAAACGCACCATCCATCTGACTTTAATGACAGATTTTGGTACACCCATTTTTAGGACAGTGTATTATAAAGAGTTGTTGCTGCTATTTCAACCACTTATGCGTGATTGCACTTTACAACATTTGATAGATATGCATTCACCCTACTACTATAACACTTTATCTATTTTTAGTTAAAAATCAGCTAAAAAGTAGATTGTCATACAGTATATCGAAAAACGATTTAAATAAGATGTTTGACTATAAATAAATAGCAATTTATGAGTACTAAATGGCGATATTATCTTGTTTTTCAAGAGAAAGAAGACACTATCGCCAAAACTAGTAGTAGATATCCAGCTCACAATCCTTCTATGATATAAGCTGGCTTAAGAAAAGCAACACTTAAGTCTGATTATTTAGACGCTCTTATTTGCTTTTCTTGTTAACCGTATTGTTTGATTTGCTGTCAGAGGATTTATTCTGACTGCCTTGCTTATCATTGTTGTCATTGTCGTCTTTCTGCGTTTTTTTTACGACCTTTTCATCAGCTTCTTGATGGTTATTTTTTTCTTTAGTAGTATCTTTCTTGCTATCGGTATCCTTGCTTGACTCTTTCTCAGCATCTTGCTGCTTGTCATTGTGAGCTGTTTTGTTTACCTTAGCTTCATTACCGCTATCATCAGTGATTGCACGATTAGCAAGTTTGGCTTCTGGGGCAAAAGTCGCTTGAGCCACGCCAATCACTTCATCAATGAGCTGGCTGTTGTAGCGCATACCAACGATAACAGCGGTAACTGGTAAGAATTTGCGTATCCATGTTAAATTGATTTTATCCAAGTCAATACCGACCTGACTGGCAATACTGTCAACTTGTTCTGCATAAAAGTTGACGTTTTTATCCTTTAGACCTAGGTTTTTTAGCTCATTATGTAGACCACTGCTTTGGGCATTATCCAATAAGCCTTTGCCTATACCAATACCTGCTAGCAATGCTTGTTTTTCTTGCATCTTGCTCAGATCAGCATTCGCTAGCAGCTCATAAGCCATTTTAACGCCTTGCTTACCTGTGAGTGGTTTATTGTAAACAGCACCCAACTGATAGACGGTACGTAATGATACCAATAAAAGCCAAAGCGTATCAGCCAGCAAACCAGGAAGCCCAGCCAAACCTGTTAAGCCCCCTATCGTTGCCAATGCACGATTTTGATTGGCGATATCAGTGGCTAATGCATAACGCTCTTCATCATCCAAGCTTGCGATATTGGCGAAACGATGCTCATTAGGTAAATCAATCTGACTCCAATTAGAGGCAAGGTTTGCCACTTGTGCAAAAGCGCCATCGACCGTCGACTGAAAAAAACTATTTGGCACTACTTTTTTGGCATATTTACCATAAGTGGCAAAACGTGGCCCTAACAATTGCTGAGTGGCTTTCAACGTTTGCTCACGGAACAAATCCTGCTGATAGTCTTCATCGCCTAAGTTGACTGCTTTGTATTGACGTGGTTTTCCCGTCTTAGCATTCATGCTATCAATCATAGCGCCCATGCGCTCTAGATTATTGCGAGTAAAAGAGCCAACGGTAGTGATACCTTTAGAGAGAGTGCTACGCTTCGCCATCGTGATGTCCTTAATGTGATGAGTAATTTTGTTTTATTGTAAGCGATTTATAATAATAGATGTGCCATTCTAGTCAATCACTATAATCGATGTCAGTGCGAACAATGTTATCGCAATCACAAATTTTGTATCCAAAAGTATCACTTAATGTATGATTGATACCATTATACAAGCTGTCTTAAGCCAAATAGTCTTTATAGATAACTTTAGACAGCAAGCGCGATTTTGTCGTTATTTTGCACTTGTACAAAGATTTTGGACGCTCGATACGTTATCATGTGCCATAACTCACAGTACACTTGTACTTCTATTTATAAGTAGTCCGTTACTTATAGATAATCAGTTACCAAGCATATAGTTTTACTATAATCATCACAATGATTGTAAAATGAGACTTTAATGCTCAATACATCCTAATATTAAATAATAGAAATACATACTTAAAAACGATTATTAAAAGTAATTGTGAAAAATCGTTACTCATAAGGAATAGAATATGCGCCGCGTTGTTATCACTGGAGCAGGGATCGTCTCTTGTATCGGACATGATTTAGCCACGGTTACTGCCGCTCTAAAGCAAGGGCAGTCTGGCATTACATTTAATGAGGCTTATGCTGAGCATGGGTTTAAATCACACGTTAGCGGCAGTATCGACCAGTCAACGCTTGATACTAGTGGTATCGATCGTAAGTTGAAGCGGTTTTTTAGTGATGCCAGTCTATACGCTTATGTCAGTGCTTTAAATGCCATTGAGCAGTCTGGTTTGTCGCTTGAAACCATCAATAATAATCCACGCGTGGGCGTGGTCGCAAGCTCTGGCGGCGCATCGACAGAGAATATTGTCAATGCTATAGATGCCATGCGGGATAAAGGTCTGCGCGGTGTCGGCGCGATGGCTGTGCCAAAAACGATGGGCAGCTCAGTATCAGCGGCGCTTGCTACTGGTCTAAAAATCCAAGGCGTATCATACTCGCTCACCTCTGCTTGTGCCACCTCAACCCATTGCATCGGTCATGCGGCTGAACTTATTCAATTAGGCAAAGCAGATGTGATACTCGCGGGTGGTAGCGAAGCGGAACATTGGACACAGTCTTGTATGTTTGATGCCATGGGTGCAGTCAGTACTCAATATAATGAGACACCGCAGCGCGCCTCAAGAGCTTATGATAAAGATCGTGATGGCTTCGTGATTGCTGCTGGTGGTGCGATGGTCGTGGTTGAAAGTCTAGAACATGCACAAGCACGTGGTGCCAATATACTGGCTGAAATCGTCGGTTATGGTGCCAGCTCTGATGGTGCTGAAATGGTTGCGCCAAGTGGTGAAGGTGCCGTGCGCTGTATGCAGCAAGCCCTAGCCGAAGCTGGTTTGCAAACTGTCGACTATATCAATAGCCACGGTACTAGTACGCCACTTGGTGACATCACTGAGCTTAAAGCCATTGCTAAAGCATTTGGCGATGATATCAGTCAAGTACCTGCGATCAGCTCAACCAAATCTATGACAGGTCATAGCCTTGGTGCCGTTGGTGCGCAAGAGCTGATTTATTGCTTATTGATGCTAGAAGAAGGCTTCATTGCGCCCAGTATTAATGTTGATAATTTAGACCCTGCGGCTGAAGGCTTTGATATTGTCACCGAAATGCGTGAAGCCAAGCTTGAGACACTAATGAGCAACAGCTTTGGCTTTGGCGGTACTAATGCCACATTAATCATTAAAAAGTTTGACGCCTAACTATGCTCGCAGCACATCCTCTCAAAACTGAGCAGACAATTTCTGACCCATCGCCAGCTACTAAACCTAGCTGGCGTTTTGGTGACCTATCGTCTGCAGAACTTATGCCACTGCTACAGCAGTATTTGATCGCACAAGATACTGAGGCAAACTGGCAATTGGTTTGGCTCAATAATGATGGCCGACCGGTGATTGGCTTATTGCCAAACGTAAGCTGGTCTGTTTATGATTATGCTGAAAACACGCCAGATTCGAACGAACAAGCATCCCTTTATCAAGTCACAAAAACCTATCGTGACGCCGTTCACAATGATATCACTCATATGAGTTATAGCGACTGGCAAGATGAATTAATCAGTTATAGTCAAACTTATGAGACTGATAATGAAAACTCAGAATCAGTAAGCGATTTAAATGAAAAACCAAGTTATCATCATGGTCTGATAGGTTTTATTGGTTATGATATTGCGGCTCATGAGCTAAGTCCGGCCGCCAAAATTAAGCGAGCAGCACAGCCTTGTGCCGTATTAGGGCATTACGATATTTACCTAGCACCTGATGGAAATCATGGCAACACAGGTTGGAAATTAACGATAAAGGCAACTGCTAACAACTCTGAAAACGACTTTAATAATCAGCAAAAAAATAAAATAATCACGGCACTTGTCTCTTATTTAGATATAGTAGATAAAAAGCTGGCTGATAACTGTCTCAATAAAACGCAACTGACAGCATCACCACTGCCTGCTCCTTTAGTGTTAAAATCACGATGGCGCAAACAAGACTATCAACAAGCATTTAATCAAACCCAAAACTATCTACAGCAAGGCGACTGTTATCAAATCAACCTAACCCAAGAATGGCAAGGTTTTTTTGATCATAATCCTAGTGATAATGGCACCTTGCCGATGCTGATTGATTATTTACCTGCTTTACATAGTAATACCCGAGCGCCGTTTGCAGGGTATTTAGCAGTCAATGATTTTACTAGTAAAATCAGCGTTAATACGCAAGACAATCAATTTGAATTATTAAGCTGCTCGCCTGAACTGTTTTTTACCTTTATTAAAGACGATGACACTGGCAAGCACCATATACGCACCAAACCTATTAAAGGCACGATGCCGCGTGGATTGAATACTGAACAAGATAATGCTTATAAACAGCAGCTTATCGATAGCGAAAAAGACCGTGCCGAAAACGTCATGATTGTCGATTTGCTACGTAATGATTTGGGCAAATATGCCAAGATTGGCAGCGTCAAAGTGCCGCAGTTATTCTCGATTGAGAGTTTTAGTAATGTGCACCATATGGTCAGCACTATTACCGCAGAATTACAGACGGACACTCACCCACTCGCCGTTTTATTTGGTAGTTTGCCTGCTGGCTCAATTACTGGTACACCAAAAAAGCGAGCGGTTGAAATTATATCTGAACTAGAAACTGCGCCGCGCGGTGCTTATTGCGGCACATTGGGCTATATGAACTTTGATGGTAGTGGTCAATGGAATGTACTCATTCGTACGCTGCAAGCTAACACTTCATCACATAATGGGCTGAAAAAAAGACATATCAGCTTATGGGCAGGCGGTGGTATCACTGTCGCCTCTGATTGCGATGCTGAATACCAAGAGTGTTTGGATAAAGTCGGTAATCTATTAAGCGTTTTAACTCAAGACAATATCAACAAATGTCCTTAAGGTTGTTCTAAAAGTACGACCAAAGAAATCCATAAAAAAGCCTGCTCAACATAATGTTGGCAGGCTTTTTATCAATATAAGCATCGTGATTCAATTATTAATTGTCAAAATCGCGAACCAGATATTAATCAGCAATAATTTCAGCCTCTTTCTGCAACGTCTGTAAAGCATCTATCAAACGGTTGTTTTGCTCTGCTGTACCGGTAGTGATACGCAAATACTCATTGATGCGTGGCTTGTCAAAATGACGGACGATAATGCCTTGCTCACGTAACGCATTCGCTACCGTATTGGCATTACCGTCTTTAGGGCGGGCAAAAACAAAGTTGGCATGCGATGGCAACACATCAAAACCTAACGCTGTCAGCTCTGCTGTAAGAGATTGGCGTAAGTCGATGACTTGCTGGCAGGTCTGGGTAAAATACTCAACATCCAATACACTGGCAGTCGCCCCTACTTGCGCCAGCTTATCCAGTGGATAGCTATTAAAGCTGTTTTTCATACGGGTTAAGGCTTCAATCAATGAGGCATTGCCAAAAGCCATACCAACACGTAATCCAGCGAGCGAACGTGACTTTGAAAAAGTTTGGGTCACAAGAATGTTGTCAAACTCATTGATTAAGCTCACTGCTGAAATTTCTGCATCTGAGCTACCGTCAACTGCCCGTGCAAAATCAATATAAGCCTCATCAATCACAATCACTGAGTTTGAGTGCTCACTAGCCAGCTTGCGAATATCGGCAAGCGATAATAATAATCCAGTTGGGGCATTTGGATTGGCAATGATAATGCCGCTACAAGGCTGGCGATAAGCATCAGGATCAATACTAAAATCTTCTTCCAAGGCAATTTGCACCAGCTCGATACCAAAGGTCTGCGCATAGACTGGATAGAAACTATAGCTGATATCAGGTGCTAAAACAGGTCGCTCTTTTAGGAAAAAGCTGGCAAATACTAGCGCCAATACTTCATCAGAGCCATTGCCAACAAACACTTGGTTGATATCAATATCATAGAGTTGTGCCAATGCGGCACGCAAATCATCAGACTCAGGCGCTGGATATAAACGCAGATCATCCGCTTGCTGCTCTAGGACTTTTGCGATTGCCTCGCCTACTTTTGGTGACGGCGGGAATGGGTTTTCATTGGTATTTAATTTGCATAAATTTTCATGCTGAGGCTGCTCACCAGGAACGTAAGGTGACAAATTACGCGCTTTAGATGACCAAAGTCTGGTGTCTATCTTTAACTCACTCATAAGTTATCCTACTATTAGCCACATAAATTATTAAACATAAATCTCAAAAGTACAATTCAAAAGTAATTATTAAGCCACGTTACTGATAACGATAACGAGCTGAGCGCGCATGGGCTTCTAAGTCCTCACGTTGCGCTAAAATATCTGCGGTCTCAGCCAATGGCTTACTACCGGCTTCAGTACAATAAATAATAGAGGATTTCTTTTGGAAATCATAAACACCAAGCGGTGAAGAGAAACGCGCAGTGCCAGAGGTTGGCAACACGTGATTGGGTCCTGCGCAGTAGTCACCAATCGCCTCAGGCGTGTGACGCCCCATGAAAATAGCACCTGCATGACGAATATCGTTGAGTAGCGCATCAGGATGATCAACTGACAACTCTAAATGTTCTGGGGCAACCCGATTAATCACGGCCATACCTTCAACGCGGTCTTTGACTAAAATAAGTGCGCCACGATTTTTTAGGGAATCGCGGGCGATATCGGCTTTTGGCAACTCTGCCAGCGCTTTTTCAATTTCAGCCGCTACGTCTGCAAGCTGCTGTTCACTGGTCGTGACAAAGATAGCTTGGGCAATGCGATCATGCTCAGCTTGTGACAATAAATCCATCGCCAACCAATCAGCACGGTCTTGCGCCTCGCCCTCTGCATATACCAATACTTCAGAGGGACCAGCGATCATATCAATCCCAACTTGACCAAATACCGCGCGCTTTGCCGCTGCAACATATTTATTACCAGGGCCAGTGATCTTATCCACCGCTGGAATCGTGTCGGTACCATATGCCAAGGCAGCAACCGCTTGCGCACCGCCTATGGTAAAGACACGGTCGACTTGTGCCAAATGTGCGGCGGCTAACACCAATGGATTGAGCACGCCTTTTGGCGCTGGCACCACCATGATGACCTCTTTAACACCCGCCACTTTGGCAGGGATGGCATTCATCAATACCGAAGACGGATAAGAGGCCAAACCACCAGGGACATAGATGCCTACTCGATCAAGTGCGGTGACTTTTTGACCCAAGCAATTACCAAGCTCATCTTCATACTGCCAAGTCTCTTGTACTTGGCGCTCATGAAAGGTCTGCACACGCGTTGCTGCGGTGGTCAATGCGGATTTTACTGTATCATCAAGATTCGCAAACGCTTCAGCAAGCGCCTCTTTAGACAGCTCTAGCTCTTGCATCGTCGTCGCCGGATGCTGATCGAATTGCTGGGTTAACGCCAGTACGACGCGATCACCATCATGCCGAACTTGCGCGATGATATCATCAACGGTCTTAAGTAAATCGGCATCATTGACGGTTTCAAAGGCAAGTAACTCTGTCAACTGACTGTCAAAATCGACATCTTGGGTACTTAGTTGGCGCATGACTTAATCCTATATCTGAGCATAAAAGACTGCTGAAAATTAGCGATGTAAAAATGAGGGGTATTGAGTATTAATAATAATTGTGATGGCTGATATACCAGTTTTTATATATTTAGTTTGTTCAGATTATACTAACCTCATACTTTCTGGCAAGCAAATACAACAAAACCAGTTTAGCACGCTATATCTATCTTATAGCGCTAAACTGGTTTAAAAATTTGTATGACAATGCTTGAGATTACCAATGATTAGTATCGTTTGATAAAGCATTGATTCATTAGGAATTAATTTATGAAGCGCTGGCAATGCTGTTTTTGAAGCTATCTAAAATCGGCTCAAGTAACGCAAATTTACGCTTGTAGCTCACTTGATTGACGATAAGGCGTGAGGACACATCGCAAATATGATCGCGTGCTTCAAGACCGTTGGCGCGCAACGTATTACCTGTATCAACCACATCGACGATCAAATCACCCAATCCGACCAACGGCGCAAGCTCCATAGAGCCATACAGTTTAATCACATCCACTTGCTGACCTTGGCTGGCAAAGTAAGCGCGGGCAACATTGACGTATTTGGTCGCAATACGTAGGCGACGATTGGGTAGCGGCGCATCTTTTACACCAGCTGTCATCAACTTACACTGAGCAATTTGCAAATCAAGCAATTCATAGACATGGTTGGCACCATGTTCAAGCAACACATCTTTACCCGCCACCCCAAAGTCAGCCGCACCATGCTCAACGTAGGTTGGCACATCACTGGCACGCAAAATCAATACACGCACATTGGGGTTTGAGGTTGGAAAAATAAGTTTGCGTGAGGCTTCAGGATCTTCTAATAACTCAACACCAGCTGCGCGTAGCAGTGGCATGGTCTCTTCTAGAATACGACCTTTTGATAAGGCCAGTGTTAAGCCTGAAAACTCATCATTTACTTCATTTAATAAACCATTATTTGGTAGGCTATTGCTTGCTTCAGTCATAATGACATCGTGTCCATGTGCAGTTAACACCCCCGCTGAAGGGGGCTTTTAGTGGTAGGTTACTAATAATGGTAGATTGCTAAGCTATTCATATCAATGCCAATCGTGTCAATCATTGAGGTCATGGATTTGATAAGTAAATCGATATTAGTCATTAGTATTGATACGTTCGATATTGACCCCAAGCGCACGCAGTTTTTCTTCGACATGCTCATAGCCACGATCGATATGATAAATGCGATCGATTAAACTTTCACCTTCAGCAGTTGCCGCTGCCATCACCAACGACATAGATGCACGTAAATCAGTCGCCATCACAGGGGCAGCGGTGAAGTTTTCGACGCCTTTTACTACGGCCGTATGACCATCTACTTGGATAGAAGCGCCTAGACGATTAAGCTCAGGGATATGCATATAGCGGTTTTCAAAGATATTTTCGATAAAGGTACTCGTACCATCCGCCAGACACGCAATAGCCATGACCTGCGCTTGCATATCTGTTGGGAAACCTGGATGCGGCTGAGTACGGATATCAACCGCTTTAGGGCGACCTTTCATCTGCGCACGAATCCAATCGTCACCGCTGGTAATAATGGCACCCATGTCTTCGAATTTTTCTAACACAGGTGTTAGTAATAGCGCAGAGGTGTTTTTAGTCAACACATCGCCACGCGTCATGAGTGCGCCAGCAAGGTAAGAGCCAGTTTCGATACGGTCTGGCACCACTGAATACTCACAACCATGTAAGCGCTCAACGCCTTCGATGGTCATGATCGAAGTACCGATACCGCTGATTTTAGCACCCATCGCGACCAACATATTGGCCAAATCAACGACTTCTGGCTCAAGTGCACAATTACCTAAAACGGTCGTACCTTTGGCAAGTGCGGCTGCCATAATGACGTTTTCAGTACCGCCCACGGTAATCATATCAAAAGAGTAATTACAGCCAATCAGCTTGCCGCCTTTTGGCGCTCGTGCTTTTACGTAGCCATTTTCGACACTAATTTCAGCACCCATCGCCTCAAAGGCTTTTAGATGTTGGTCAACAGGACGTGAACCAATGGCACAGCCGCCGGGCAATGACACTTCTGCCTCACCAAAACGTGCCAGCAATGGTCCAAGCACTAAAATCGATGCGCGCATGGTCTTTACCAAATCATACGGTGCATAGAAATTATCGATATTTTTAGTATCGCAGGTGACAGTATCGTCCTGCTTTTGGATTTTGATACCCATGCCACCGATCAATTCAATCAACGTCCGCACATCTTGTAACGATGGCACATTGTGCAATGTCGTTGGCGTCTCGGCCAATATCATAGCGGCAAGTAACGGCAAAGCAGCATTTTTGGCGCCTGAGATAGTAACTTCCCCTGCGATACGACTACTACCAGTGATTAAAAATTGATCCATAGAAGTGACAACCTAACGATGAGTATTAAAATAGTGAAAATCAGACCAATCACACCCAGCCAATATAATAGCCAGTCTAATAAGCCCAATCATATGTATAACGGTCTAGCCTTTGGATTGAACGTCCCATTCAGCAGGCGTCAGCGCTTGAATATTGAGCGCATGAATATCGCCACTGGCGATCTTATCATTGACTAATGCATAAATCGCCTGCTGACGTTGCACGGCACGCTTACCTTCAAAGCTTGCATCAACCACGCGTACATCAAACTTATTACCTTGATTGGCAGCTTGAATAAAAGCGTCTGGGAAGTGAGTCTGTAAAAATGCAATCAAATCGTCAGCGTTCATGCTCATAGAATATTCTGCCTTAAAGTGTCAGATAGGGTATAGATTTAAAGTGACGACATTATAACAAGAGTTTAAGCATCTTACAGTACTGTCTTACGCAACTGCACCTAACTTCTGATTGCCGTCCATTATTTGAGCATTTTATCCAAGTACGTCAGTACTTGCGCGCGTACATCATTGACCCAACGTAGCGGCGGTGCCATCGCACCAATACTGATCGCATGACTGGCACCTTTTATTTCACCGTTTTCTACGGTGACGCCCGCCTCTTGCAACGCTTTGGTCATTTTAATCGTATTGGTCGCGTACACTACTTTGTCTTTTTCGGCAGTCAACAATAAATACGGGGGCTGCTCGCCTTTGATTTGACGGTCTGGCATGACGTCGTCTGGCGTAGCATCAGCAGCAAAGGCGGTGGCGCTATCAAATTTACGGAAGTCATAACTATAAGGACCCGCAATACCCACGACCGCGGTAATATCCTTTGGCTTAATACCATAAGGCGCTAAAAAATCTTCATTGGCGACCGCTGCAACCGCGTTAAATGCACCAGCAGAATGTCCAATTACCGCTAAGCGTTTAGGATCAGCATGTAGGCTCGGAGCATTATTGATACTCCAAGCAATCGCTTGCGCCGTATCTTTGACATAATCAGGGTACACATGCTCAGGCGCTTTACGATAATTAATTACGGCGGTGACATAACCTGCTTGCGCCAAACTCTGACCAACAAAGGCATATTGTTCTTTATTACCACTCTCCCATGAGCCACCGTGGACAAACACCACCATCGGATAGCTATCATTAATCGCACCATCATTGATAGCGCTTTGAGCTTTCATCGCTTGTGCTAATGGCTTGGGATAATAAATATCCAAATCTTGATCGGGCTCATCACCATAGAGAATATTTTTGCTGACGCCAACGCCGCCACTAGCAGTAATGCCATTGACGATAGCCAGTGGCGATAGAGCTTGCGCATTCTGAGTGGCTAGGGCAACGCTACCCAGTGCTAAGGCGGCGACACCTGTGAATTTTAGAATGCCTACTTTGCTAGCAGTATTATTAGTCATGCTTTCATTATTTATTTTTTGACGGCTTTTATTATATTCTAAGCGCTTGTTTGCATCCTTCATTGCCAGTATCCCTATTATATTTATACATGGATCAAAATTAACAGCACTGCGACAGCCGTTTTATAAAATAAGCACTAATACTGTCTTATCTACTATTCGCTTTTTATATCTTACTGGCTGGCTCAGAAGTTCTCGTGTTTTTCCTGTTAACAGTGTTTAGGTTTCTTGTCATTAAACACGGTTTAAACTGACGGGGCAAATAGCTTACGCTACAAGCTATTTAGCCACTGTTTTTTTGTTTTATTAATAAATAACAGCTGTATTTTAGAACACTTTTTACGGATCTTGATACAGGTCTATATATGGGCTTGATGACGGTTGCTCAACGGTTGTGCCATCTTCGGTCACGACGATAGGAGTCGATGTGTCAACGGACGCTGGCGCTTCAGAATTATTAACGCTAGCAGCAGCTACCCCGTCCACAACGACTGGCGCTAAAGCAGGATTTACCAAGTTATTTTCAGACATAATATCGTCTTTACTTATCTTTACGCCCCTGTCATCAACGACGGTCGTCAGCAGCACCAGCTCAGTCACACCAACGGTGCTATTGGCGATATCGATTAGGTGACTCTGCTGAGTCGGTGTCATACGTCCCATAATATAAACCACACCATCATTGGTCACGGCTTTGATCTGTGAGGCTTTGACACCATCACTCGCGGCGACTTTTGCCAGCAGCTTTGAGGTGATATAGCCATCATGAACTGTCGAGCTATAGCCTTTAGACGCGCTGACGTTTAGCTCATTATAGACATGACGCACATCTGGCATAGAGCTGACAACTTTTTCGACTTCCACTTTGATGGCCTCAGTGGGTACCTCGCCTGTCAATAACACTTCACTATTAAAGCTATCAATACCCATACGACTGGTTTGCTGCAGGTCTTCTTTTAACCCATAAACATTGATTTTGACGGTATGTTCGATACTGCGATCCAGTAATCGCTGCGGAATGGTACGCTCTGTCATCGGCACACCATACGTACCTTCTGTACTGTTGGTCAAATAATTGGTGGTACAGCCCGTAGTGACGATGCTGGTCATTAGCATGACGCCTATCGCGGTGCCGCGTGATGAGCCAAAAATAGCAGTGCGCAAATGCATCCGTGTCATGATTTACCTCTTAGAACATGAGTGTGACGATCGTATAAAGTCAATTGATTGAGCCAGTTTTAATCTAGTAACGTTTGTTTTGACAATTGTTAATTCAGTTAATAACAACTTAGCTACTTTACTCAATTTTTACTATCAGCGGTTAGGTTTTTGGTAACGCTCACTAGATGATAAGTACTTACTACCTTCTAGTTGGGTAGCTTTTGCATCCTAATATCACGTATCTGCTATAAAAGCACCTCTGAGCCATTGTGGTTGATTTTCTATGTTTTGACCACTGGTCTTAATATGATTACCTACCGTATCATAAGCGATGACATCGAACCGGCAGTCATAATCCTCATACTCAGGATGCTGTTGCAAAAAATATTGCGCCGTTTTAATCACTTTACGTTGTTTGCTTGCCGTCACGCTCAGTGCAGCACCACCAAAACCTGAACGCTGCCGTTGACGCACTTCGATGAATACCAGTGTCGACCATGCTGAACCCGTCTCCAGCATAATTAAATCCAGCTCACCCACTTTGGGCTGCTGCCAATTTTGGGCAATCAAAATCAATCCTTGCGATTGTAAAAACTCACACGCCTGCTGCTCGAACAGACTGCCTTGGCGCTGCTTTGGTGAAGTGAGGCTCAAAGGTTTATGACTGCACATAAGGTCGATAGGTCTGGTTAACATTTCAGAATTATCATAGCACATCATGCTAAACTAGCCACTTTCGCGTGCAGATACTGGTATGGTGTTTTATGCTTTGCTTAAGTTCTATTTTTAACCAGTTTTGTCAGTCAACGCGCCACATTATATTTTAATTCCCGCTTTTAATACTCCGAGGTTTTCATGTCCAGCCCTACCGCGATGCCAGCTTGTCTATATATCGTTGCCACGCCGATTGGCAATATGAGCGATATGACGCCGCATGCCATTGATGTTTTAAAGCAAGTCGCCATCATTGCCTGTGAAGACACCCGTACTTCAGGTAAGCTATTGTCGCATTTTGGCATTGATACCAAAGGCAGTAAAGCCGACGACGAAAAAGAGTCAGAAGCTCCTAACACTAAAAATAATACCGATAATAACGTGACAGACGCTGATACCGCGACCAAGCAAAAAGGTCATAACAAGCTTTGGGCATACCATGAGCACAATAGTGCCATTCAAACACCCAAAATTATCGAGATGATCGGGCAAGGTCATTCGGTTGCTTTGATTAGTGATGCCGGTACGCCACTCATCAGTGATCCAGGTTATCAACTGGTACAGGCCGCTCATGCCGCAGGCGTTAGAGTCTCTCCTATCATTGGTGCCTCTGCTGCCATTGCTGCACTGTCAGTCGCAGGATTGCCCTCAGACCGCTTTAGCTTTATTGGGTTTTTACCCGCCAAAACCCACGGTCGCCAAAAGCAATTAGCAGCATTAAACTCACGTACCGAAACGCTGATATTTTATGAAGCACCGCACCGTATTATCGCCAGTTTAGAAGACATGGCGACTATATTTGGCGCAGATCGTGAAGTCACTTTTTGCCGTGAATTGACCAAAACTTTTGAGACTGTCCATAAAAGCACTCTTGGGGATTTGGTGGAATTTGTCAAAGCTGATGACAATCAACAGCGCGGTGAGATAGTCGTGGTCGTCGCTGGCGTGAATGTGGCGCAGGATGCGGATGACATCAGTATTCATGATAAATTATTGCAGCGCTTGCTTGAGGACTTATCGGTTAAAAAAGCCGCTGCATTGGGCGCTGATATCACTGGCGTCAAAAAGAATGCGCTATATCAGCGCTTACTTGAGCTACAAGCTGAATAATTTTTGGATATTAATATTACAGACAGTTATAAAACTATTGAGGAGAAGTGAGCAATGTACAATGTAATGGCGATAGGCAACGCATTGGTTGACCATGAATATGTATTGTCAGATGCGGCGCTAGAAGAGACTGATTTGACCAAAGGCAATATGACGCTGGCAGGTATCGACGAGCAACAGCAATTGTTGGCGTATTTTAAACTGGCAGAAATTGCACCATCAAAGCAGGCTGGTGGTGGCTCAGCGGCCAATACGATGTATACCTTTGCCAGTTTAGGCGGCAAGCCATTTTATGCCTGCCGCGTCGGTGACGATCAACAAGGCAAGTTTTACTTAAAAGACTTACATGAAGCAGGTGTTGCAACTTCAGAGAAATCTATCCATGCAGGCGGAGTAACGGGTTCATGTGTGGTCGCAGTCACCGAAGATGGCGAGCGCACCATGCAAACTTATCTTGGTACTTCAAGCGAAATCACCGCAGAAAATGTCGATTTTGATGCGCTGACACAAGCTGACTGGCTATATATAGAAGGCTACTTAGCCATGACTGAGAGTATTCAGCCTGCCATGACTCAGTTGCGTCACCAAGCAGGGATTCATTCTGCAAAAATTGCCGTAAGTTTTGCTGATCCTGCCGTGGTGAAGTTTGCCAAAGACGGTTTACTCAATATGCTGGGCAATAAAGTAGCAGTGATATTCTGTAATAGTGAGGAAGCCAAGCTCTTTACGGACAAAAAACAAGTCAAGGCAGCCGCACGCGCATTGCTTGAGTATTGCCAGACGGCAGTCGTCACTGATGGTGCCAATGGTGCAACGATCGCCCATAAAGCTGATGACACATCAGAGATTGAGATTTATGAAGTTGCTACACCAGTCGTTACTAATGTCATTGATACCAACGGTGCCGGTGATAATTACGCAGGAGCATTTTTATACGCGTTGTCGCAGCACTATAGCTTGCCTGAATGTGGTCGTCTTGCCAGCGAAGTGGCGGCGCAGGTGATTCAACAGTTTGGACCACGATTAGCCTCACAAGATTATAGAGATATTGCAAAGCGTGTACTATCTGCTTAACTTATAAAAATCTGTCATTGCCGATAATAAAAAAGCCCATATCGATTGATATGGGCTTTTTTATTATTAATCATGAGACAAGTTATTCAATTCACATTGCTCAGTTCAATAGAAAGCGTTTAATACTAAGCCGAGGCTAATGCTTGCGCAAGATCCGCTTTGATATCTTCGATGTGCTCGATACCAATTGATAGACGTACCATATCAGTGCTTACACCTGCATTTTCGAGCTCTTGCTCATTGAGCTGGCGATGCGTGGTCGTCGCTGGATGACAGGCTAGTGATTTGGCATCACCGATATTGACCAAACGAGTAATCAATTGCAGCGCATCGATAAAGCGAGCGCCAGCTTCCAAACCACCTTTAACACCAAAGGTCAAAATAGCAGAAGGCGTGCCTTTCATATATTTTTTGGCAAGCTCATGCTCAGGATGATCTGGCAAACCTGCATATTTCACCCAAGCAACTTTATCATGGTCACGTAGATATTCAGCAACGGCTTGGGCGTTTTGCACATGACGCTCCATACGTAGACTCAATGTCTCCATGCCCTGCAAAATACCAAAAGCATTGAGCGGGCTAAGTGCCGCGCCAGTATTACGCAGCGGTGCCACACGAGCACGAGCGATAAAGGCTGCTGCGCCCACGTCTTTGACAAAGTTCACACCGTGATAACTATGATCTGGCGTGTTCAATAACGGGAAACGCTCAGGATAGTCGCCCCATGCGAATTTACCACTATCGACAATCGCCCCACCAATCGAGGTTCCCGTACCACTCATATACTTGGTCAACGAATGAATGACAATATCCGCACCAAACTCAAAAGGACGGCATAGCGCAGGCGTTGCAACCGTACTATCAATCACGACTGGCACGCCATATTCGTGAGCGATATCACTCAGCGCTTGAATATCTACGATGTTACCCAATGGATTACCGATACTTTCAGCAAAGACCATCTTAGTCTTATCATCAATCAAATCACGAATCGCCTCAGGGTTTTTGTGGTCAAAGAAGCGGACTTCGATACCTTGACGCGGCAATGCGTGGGCAAATAAATTATAAGTACCACCATACAAGGTCGACACAGCAACGATATTATCGCCCGCTTCACAGATGGTTTGAATCGCATAAGTGATGGCTGCCATGCCAGATGCTACTGCAAGGGCACCGATACCGCCTTCGAGCGCCGCGACACGTTCCTCCAACACGGCATTGGTCGGGTTCATAATACGGGTATAGATATTGCCTGCAACTTTTAGATCAAACAAATCAGCACCATGCTGAGTATTATCAAAAGCATACGAGCTGGTGTGATAAATAGGCACTGCGACCGCTTTGGTCGTTGGCTCAACGCTATAACCAGCATGAATAGCTAAGGTCTCAAGACGTTGAGGAGTCGCTGATTTTTGGGCTGTTTGCTGGGCTGCTTGTTCATCACTCATCATATATTCCTTTATTTCGATAAAAGTTATTAATCAATAAATGACTAATCAACAAATTATTAATCAACAATATGTCACTGAAAATTCAGATAAAAAACAATCCACCAAATCATAGCAATAAAAAAAGCCAAGTTCATCAAAACTTAGCTTTTTAATTAAAATAACTCTTCAGACATTACTTAACGCTTTGGCTTTTACTGAGATTTCTATTTATAGTAAGCGTTTTCGGTACGGGTATGATCGGTCTCGTCAATCACTTGGGTCAGCTCTGGAATTTGTTGTTTCAGCTGCACTTCAACGCCTTGACGTAAGGTCATGTCAACGGCTGAACAGCCTTGGCAACCACCACCAAACTTCAATACCGCAGTCAGCCCAACGCCTTCTTCATCAATCAGTTCAAGCAATTGTACGTCGCCACCATGCGCCGCTAAGCCGGGATTAATCTCTGACTGCAATACGTAGTTGATACGCTCTTCGACACTGGCATCCGCACCCACTTTAGGCACTTTAGAATTTGGCGCGCGGAAGGTCAGCTGACCACCAAAACGGTCTTTATTATAATCAATCACCGCATCTTCTAAATAAGGAACAGACGCCGCTTCGATAAAGGCAGAAAAACTGTCATACGTAAAACGCAGGTCAGCGCTATCCTCTTCGCCCGGTTGGTTATAAGCCATACAGCACTCTGCACGCGGCGTACCTGGATGCTCAACGAAAATACGCACGCCGATACCATCGGTATCCTGCTTGGATAACAAATCTGCTAAGTAGCTTTGGGCTGACTCAGTAATAGTAATATTGCTCTTTGCTACAGTTTGCTCAGTATCTAGCGCTGATTCATAGTCTGCTGACTGATCTAGTTGGCTCTCAGCTTGGTTGTGCTCACTCATAATATGTCCTATACGTTATGACACAAACGCTATATCTGTCATGGCTACTGTGTCGTGAATTTAAAATTAGGTAGCGGGTATAAGTTATGCGGGTTATCAATCATTACGGTCTGTTGTCTTAAAGTGTTGACTGCCGTTGTTATAACATTTTGCTCAATTTATAGCAGCTATTATAACGTACTCAGCCGACAATTCCGACTGCGCTACTGTGAATTAAACCAAAATGCTCACAAATGACTGCTATCGGTTTTATTAATGCTTTATTAACAATGACGAAATAGAGACGACAAATAGCGCTTTTTTAATGATTGATATATCCCCTACTATATAAAGACAGCTACCGTGATTATCAAGCTATTTAAATACCTAACCAAGATAGCACCTTGATTTAATATTCAATTTTATATACTATAATTAAACATAATAATTTTTAACACTTCAGAAATGAATATTGCTTTTTATAATTGTTGTCTCTTTATCTTGCCTTATTAGGAGCATTCCATGAGTAAATCCTTTAATGACATCACGAAACACGTCTCTAGCAACATGGTTAAATTACACAAAATTATTCCTGAAACATCTAAGGCATTTTCTCAACTGAGTGCCGCAGCAACGACTGATGGTGTGTTGGACAAAAAAACCAAAGAGTTGATTGCCTTGGCATTGGCGGTGGGTGCGCGTTGTGATGCTTGTATCGGATTCCATACCAAAGCACTCGTACGACTTGGGGCAACTGAGCAAGAAGTGGCTGAAACGCTTGGGGTATGTGTGGCAATGGGTGGTGGTCCGTCGATGATGTATGCCGCTGAAGCAATCGCCTCCTTTAACGAGTTTAGTAAAGAAAGTTAGACTCTAATGTTGATTGGCTTTATCGTAAATAGAGCTACCAGTGATTGAATACATTGCTGGTAGCTTTTTTGTGTTGCTAATAAAGTTCATATCAGAGCCAAATAAGTTGTGGTATAACTGAGCCATCGCTTCATTGATATTTTGCTTAGAATATCCTCAGCTTAAGAGAATACTTGTATGATGACACAAACACTGAATCTAGTAACGACCAAAGACGACGAACAAGTAGCCGTTTGGAAGATTGTGGATAATACAAAAGACGAAACAAAGAGCGATACCCCTACCACCAATACCTTTGCCATAAAATCGCAAAACATATTTTTGACGCACGGCACGTTTTCGGACAAACAAACCTGTTTGAAAATCGCTGAATATCTAGCCCGCCTCGGTCATCATTGCTACATCATGGAATGGCGCGGTCATGGTGCAAGCTCAATACCCAAAGAAAAATTCAATTTCGAAACGGTTGCAACCTATGACTATGAAGCGACTTTTCGCTACCTTTTTGAGGAATTAAAACTCGACAATCTACATTGCGTCACCCATAGCGGCGGCGGAGTTGGTTTAACGATGTTTTTGATCCAGCATCCCTGCTATATCGATAAGATTAATAGCGCCAGCATGTTTGCCTGCCAAGCTTATGGCGCTGCAATAAATCCGATAAATCATACTAAAATTCTTGTAGCAAAATTATTCACGCGGCTGGTTGGCTATATCCCTGCTAAAAAAATCAAGCTAGGGCCTTTTAATGAAAGCTATCATATGATGAACCAGTGGTACGACTGGAATCTACAAAAAAACTTTAACAGCAGTTTTCTTAAGCAACGTACATTTAATACAGCCAGCATGGATACATGCGCCGCTGATGATGCATCTTTAGACTACCGGCAACAGATGCCAAAAATCACGATACCTATCTATGCTATCAGCGCAAAAGGCGACAATTTCATCTCCCCTACTCGTGGTTGTCAGCTGTTTTTTGAACCCTTTAAAAACCCTGCCAATATCTTTCGAGAATACTCGCTCAGCCATGGGGATTTGGACGATTATACGCACAGCCGCATTATGATTAGTCGTAACGCCGCCCACGAAATTTGGCCAACAGTTACCGCGTGGATTGAGCAGCATGCCCGTTAAAATAGCGGTGCGGTTGTAGCCTAACTACAGCATGGTACGGACTATAATCAGAAACCGCACACCTCTAAACATCTTTATACTTGTCAGCGAGTGATAGGCTGTGTCAGTATTGGCGTCATTACTTTTTACTCAATAAATTTTAACCAATGAAATATCCGTAGTAGGAAAGTGGCGTATATGAGCGAATCATCAGAGCAAAGTTCAGCTAAAGACAATAAACACTATCGTTATTTGGTTTTTATCGGGCGTTTCCAGCCCTTCCATCGTGGACATAAGGCGGTCATTGACGAAGCATTAAAGCGTGCTGATAATGTCATTATGTTGATTGGCTCTGCTAACTTACCGCGTAGTTTACGCAATCCCTTTAGTGTCGCTGAGCGTGCTGCCATGATTAAAGGCGCGTATTCAGCAGCAGAAGCAGCGCGTATTCACTGCGTTGCTCTAGATGATGCACTCTACAATGACACGCGCTGGCTACAGTACGTGCAAGCAGGCGTGAAGTCTGTCACTGGTGATTTGCAAACTGATATCGGCTTGATTGGTCATTCCAAAGACAGCTCCTCATATTATTTATCGCTATTCCCCAACTGGGCGTCCGTCTCTGTACCGAGCTATCACAACCTATCCGCCACCCCAATTCGTGATAGCTATCTAATGGGTGCGACCCCGACTCCTGAACGCACGCCTGAGTCGACGCGCAAGGTTCTGAATGATTTCAAAAAGACAGACGAATATCAAAATCTGCACGAAGAAGCGGACTTTATTGATAAATATAAAAGACAGTGGGAATCAGCGCCTTATCCACCAACCTTTATGACAGCAGATGCCCTGATTGTCCAGTCAGGACATATTCTATTGGTTGAGCGCCGCAGCATGCCAGGGCGCGGACTGTGGGCATTACCAGGTGGATTTTTAAATCCAAAAGAGACCTTATTCGATGCCTGTATCCGTGAGCTACGTGAGGAGACTCGCCTAAAAGTCCCTGAGCCAGTATTGCGCGGCTCTTGTCATAGTCAGCATACCTTTGATGACCCATATCGCTCAGCACGTGGTCGCACGATTACCCAAGCCTTTTATTTTCAACTTAAAAATGACCCAAAAGGCTTGCCAAAAGTGAAAGGCGGCGACGATGCAGCCACGGCTTTTTGGCTACCACTCGCTGAGCTTGACGCCACCATGATGTTTGAAGACCATTATGCGATCATTACTAAAATGGTTGGTTTGTAGGTTTTATCAGACGATTATCCGATTTTTCATTAACAATTTTCCACGCCCAAGCTGATAGACAGCAAGGGCTAACCGCCGTAACTGTTCTTTCATTAACGCAGCTACGGCAACTCAAAGCAGAGGAGTTCTGTGATGTATACCAGCAATTTAAATAATTTAATTCTAAATAGTGACAGCTACAAAACCTCACATTGGGTGCAATACCCAAAAGATAGTGAGTATCTGTCCAGCTACATTGAGGCGCGTAAAGGTGACTACGATGTGGTGTTCTTTGGCTTGCAAGCCTTTATTAAAGAATATCTAAGCACGCCAATCACTCATCAAGACATTGATGAAGCCGAAATGGTCATTCAAGCACATGGTTTGACCTTTAACCGTGCTGGTTGGGAGCGTTTGGTTGATAAACATGGTGGCTACATGCCACTACGCATCGAAGCCATCCCTGAAGGCAGCATCGTACCCGTATCCAACGTCGTCTGCCAAGTTATCAACACTGATCCTGAGTTTTATTGGCTACCAAGCTATATTGAGACTGCCTTGCTTCGTGCCATCTGGTATCCATCAACCGTCGCTAGTGTCTCGCATTATTGCAAAGGTATTATTCGTCAAGCGTTAGAAAAATCTGCGGACAATACCGAATCGCTCACTTTTCGTTTGCACGATTTCGGCTCGCGCGGGGCATCTAGTCAAGAGTCTGTCGCGCTCGGCAGCTTAGCGCATTTAGTGAACTTTGCTGGAACCGATTCGATGACAGCGTTGGTGGCTGCCAGCCGCTGGTACCACATGGATAAAGACATGCCCGCGTTTTCTATTCCTGCCGCTGAGCATAGCACCATGACCGCGTGGGGTCGTGATGGCGAAACCGCTGCTTTTGCCAATATGATTGAGCAGTTTGGCGGCGCTGGTAAGAGTTTTTCAGTGGTCTCTGACAGCTACGACTTATGGAACGCCATTGATAATATTTGGGGCGGCAGCTTAAAAGATGATGTAAAAAATATGGGCGGCACCTTAGTCATCCGACCCGATAGTGGTGAGCCTGCCAAAGTGGTTCGCGAAGCCTTAGAGCGCTTGGCAGTAAAATTTGGAACAACGATTAATAGTAAAGGCTATAAAGTGCTGCCTGATTATGTACGTGTCATCCAAGGAGATGGCATTAGCCCACAAAGCTTAACTAAGATCATTGAGGTGATCATGAAAGCAGGCTTTAGCGCAGAGAATGTAACATTTGGTATGGGCGGTGGTCTATTACAACAAGTCAACCGCGACACCATGAGCTGGGCGATGAAAGCCAGCGCTATCTCTATCGATGGCACATGGACAGACATCTATAAAGACCCGATTACCAGCCGCTCTAAACGCTCAAAGAAGGGACGTTTGGCGCTGGTCAAAAACAGCAATGGACAGCTAAAAACCATCAAGGCTGAAGACCTATCTGCAGACGCAGATAACCTACTGCGTGATATTTATGTCGATGGTAAATTATTAATTGAAGACAATCTCACCACTATTCGGGAGCGTGCAGGATGGTAGCAATATGATAAATAGCAATAAAATCGCCTCGGTGGCAAGAGATGTACTGCTTGCTCCTATTTATCTTTATCAAGGGCGCAAAATTAAGCGTGATACGGTACGTCTACCTGAGCCAAATGGTGAAAGGCACGGGCAAGTTCAATTAAATGACGCGATTGAGTCGCCAAGAGATGCGCACAAGCGAACATTAAATCTAATGGTCGTTGGCGATTCGGCGGCGGCTGGCGTCGGTAGTGAGACGCAGCAAGAAGCGCTTGTCGGTAACTTAATTCCTGTTTTGACGCAGCAGTCTGCTATCCAAAATCAGTTTGATATACTGAACTGGTCATTGCAAGCGACGACGGGGCATACCAGCTTTGATATCTTGCGTAGGCTTTATGTTCTACCCGCGCCTAGCCAGCCTGTTGATGTGATGGTGCTGAGTGTCGGCGTTAACGACACCACATCTAAAGTCTCTGTGGATAAATGGCAACAGCAAATTGAAAGTATTATCGCTATCGCTCAGCGTAAATTTGGCGTGCGAGAGTTGATTTTTTTAAGCCTGCCGCCGATGGCACAAATGCCTGCGATACCTGCCCCGCTAAGTAACTTTGTGGGTGCTAAAGCCTCTATCCTTGATAAGACATTGCAGCAAGTTTGCGCCGCTCATGATAGTGTCACCTACATGGCCACTGACTTTCCACGAATGATAGCAGAGCATTCGAACGGTACTCCAATCGATATCAAAGTGATGTTTGCCAGTGACGGTTTTCATCCTAGCAGCCTCATGTATGGCTATTGGGCGCAGCAATTGTCAGAGTTGATTATACAGTTACTGAACCCTTCCCTTTCCGATGCTGAGTTGACTGATTAAAAACCATTGAGCCGTTACTTCTAAAAATCTAAACAAAAAAAACCGCTGAATAGTCAGCGGTTTTTTTATGTTCTTAATACTATAGCTGTGCATGTTTGAGAAAACACATGCTCAAAATAATATCACGCAATACGTGTGAATTATTCTGCAGCGTCAGTATCAGCAGCTTTCTTACGGCCACCAAATGCACCAAAGCGTTTGTTGAAGCTAGCAACACGGCCTTCAGTAGAAGTTTTGCGTTGTTCGCCAGTATAGAATGGATGCGACGCACTTGAGATATCAAGCGGGTAGTATGGATATTCTGACCCTTCGTATTCACGAGTGGTTTTGGTTTTAACGGTTGAACGAGTTAAGAAAAACACGTCAGCGTTAGTGTCATGGAATAAAACTTCTTGGTAATTAGGATGGATATCTTTACGCATAATAAACTCTCTATGTCCGATGTATGTATAGCACTCTTGAACACCATCTTAGACGAGGTGTCAAACAAGTCATGACATACGTAACTGAGGCACTAAGGGACATTGATAAGTATGGCAGCTGCGTCACTGGCTTATTCCAGCACCCAACACCATTCCTCTGCTCACTTAGCCTTTCCCCAGCGGGAAAATCAAAACGCGATTTTAACGGTTTTTACCGCTAGACGCAAGCAGCAGTTGTGAGTGATATATGTGATAAGTTGTCACCAAAATCTCTATTTTGTTGAGAGGCATACGCTGTGTTAGTGTAGTATTAAATTAGTTTAAACAATCAATAAATAATTTAAGTTTAGATTTAGTTAATAATTATTTTTGATATTAATCATTTGTTAATGATGATGAATACCGTCTGATGTCGCCTCATTAATCGAGCACCCACTATTTATAAACACTCAATAAGGACAATATAATGATAAATACTGTTATGAAGAATAGCGCAAAAGCCCTGCTTATCAGCTCAGCACTGGCACTCACTACTGTTGTAGGTGCGGCATTACCTAATCAATGGCAATTAGACGACTCGCACACCCGTGTGGGGTTTTCTGTCAATCACTTAGGATTTTCGACCACCATGGGTCATTTTAACGACGTCAAAGGGGTCGTTAATTACGACGTCAAAGCACCCAGTAAAACCAATATGAGCTTCACCATTGCAACCGATAGCATTGACACCAATTGGGATGCACGTGATGAGCATTTAAAAAAGGCTGAATTTTTTAACGTCACTAAATATCCAACCATGACCTTTAAATCAACCAGCGTAAAATTTATAAATCCGCAACAAGCCAAGGTCACAGGTGACTTTACTATGCTGGGTCAAACCAAACCATTAACTTTGGATGTGACTTTGAATAAAATCGCCAACAGCCCTCTTACCAAAGAGCCAGTTATTGGCTTCCGTGCAACGGGTAATATTAATCGCGCAGCCTATGGTATGACAGCTTTCGCAGATGGCATTACCACCAATGTCCCGATCCAAATCGATGGTGAGTTGATAGAGAAAAAAGCGCAAACCAACAAAAAATCTAAATAAGTCTAATTTTTAGCCAAGCACAAATCGCTACTTCCTCTACATACTCTAAAAAAAAGCAGCCATCATATTGGCTGCTTTTTTGACAATAATGAATCAACTCACTCGACATTTATATATATTCAATAAATCGCATAAATACCTTCCATTTGCTTGTTAACCTCAGTTTTTATTGTTATATTCATATATACGGATTTACGAATATAAAACATAACGCTGAGGGAGCAGAAAGATGGATACAGTACAGGTAGACTTTGCCGAGATAAATAAAGACTGGGATAAAAACATCGCTGATTATCACTTTGATATTTATCACTTATCTGGTTGGATTGCTGCGTCAGCTATTGTCGATAAAGGCACTCCTCAAGGAGTGATTGCCACTTATAATAATAAAAAAATCTTTTTGCCTCTCATTATAAGAGAAATCGACTCAGAGCATTGGGATGCCACCTCTACTTATGGTTACGGCGGTCCTGTCATGGATAAGTCTCTCACTGATGCCGAATTAGACATAATATTGGCAGAAGTAAGGGGCTTTCTCTTAGAAAAAGGCTGTGTGTCTTTATTCATGCGACTGCATCCAATCATCAATAAAGAATGGCTACCAACGGTCGGCAAAGCACTCACTCATGGATTGACATTGATGTCTGACTTGAGTAAATCTGAAGAGGAGCACTGGAGTGAGACTCAAAATCGTCATCGTAGAGGCATTAAAAAAGCCTTAAAAATGGATGTCGTGACAAAAATTGAGCGTTTAACCAGAGAGAATGCAGTGATGTTTTCCAATATTTACAAAGAAACGATGGCGCAAGTGAAGGCAGATCAGTACTACTTCTTTGATGATGATTACTTTTTTAATTTGCTCGAAAATTTGCAAGACAGAATACTACTGATAACTGCCTATCAGGATAATAAAGCCATTGGCTCCTCTATCTACACGATCTGCAAAGAATCGGGGATTATGCAGTTCCATCTCGGAGGCACGCTCAACGCCTATACCCATCTACAACCTTCCAAACTCATTACCCATGTGGCTCGTGATTGGGGTCGAACCAATCATTATAAATTACTGCATCTTGGCGGCGGCGTAGGCTCTAATCTAGATTCTTTATACGAGTATAAAAAAGGGTTTAGCTCACAAGAGTTATTATTCAAAACTTATAGACTCGTCGTTAATCCAGCAAAATACGAAGCATTAGTCGCTGATAGCTGGTTCACCGAAAATGATTTACGCTCTGACTTTTTCCCTTTATATAGAAAAGAGCCTACTAAAGAAAGTATCTTGGAGACTGAACAAGCGGAAGCTTTGGCAGATATTTGATCGCGTTATTTTACGATTCTAATCAGTCAAGCCAATAAAAAAGCAGCCATTACAATGGCTGCTTTTTTGATGCTAATTGTCTTTCATTTCGGTAGACAATGGGCTTACTTTACTTGGTTTTGACGATATGCCAAACGCCCAGTTTATTGTCGCCATCTTTATCGCCCACCTTTGTATCATTGGCATAGAAATATAACGGTTTACCATTTACCGCCCATTGATACTTGCCATCTTCGCGTTGAAATGCTGCAAACTGCCCTGACGCTTTGGCATTACTCGGTGCCATAAATGCGGGCCAAGCAATTAGACAGGCACTACCACACTCTGATTTGTTCATCCCATCTTTGTCAAAGGTATATAAGGTCATGTGATTGCTTGCATCGACTAACATGCCGTTTTTACTCGCGACTGGCGCGGTATTTTTATTGGTGGCTTGTACATCATGCATGCCAGAATCATCATTGCCGAATACATTGTTTAACGTAGTACAACCAGTAAGCGTTAAAACACCAGTGAGAGCCGATAATATAAGCATACGTTTCATAATAACTTCCTTGTCATTTTGATTGTGATTATGATTGTCATCATAAATTTCTATTTGGATTTTTCTCATCGTCAGACTATTTAAGCAGCAAAAAAACCTATCGCTGACTTCAAGCAGTTTTAATATAGCATATGCAACAGCGCAGTCGTTTCTATCCATATATAAATTTACAAAAGCTTATGTATTTGCAAATTGGGTAAACTGGCATAGCCATTGCTATCAAGCGCCATAGCCATTGCTATCAAGCGCCATAGCCATTCATTGACAAAACTCACCTATCTACTTACGTATTTGCCGTCATATTGGTTATCATTTTTCGTAGAATACCCTATACAGCTTAAGAATTACTACACAATGACAAATATGACCCTTGCGGCTTCATATGCATATTGAACTTGACGTCCTTTGCACGCATATCAATAGTTATAAACGGCTTAGAACAAGATCCATTAGGACAAATTTTTTAAAATAAGATTTTAGAATAGAACATTTAACAAATACACCGAGCATGACCTGCTGTAACTGCTATTAAGGATATAACAACGACAATGACTCACTCTTTCATTAAAAACCCAGTGAAAAACCAAGCGCACTCTGCCAAACGTGTCGGTATTCTTGGTGGTGGTACGGCAGGAGCAACCATTGCTATTCGCCTTGCGGCATTGGGGCTTGAAACTTATGTATTTGAAAAAAACAAATCGCTGATTGATGGTCCACCGATGTGTCACTTGCATGCTGGCGGCAATCTATACCGCGAGATTCCTGATGAAGATTGTGTGGCTCTCCTCAAACAATGTATCGACATATTACGCCTTTATCCTTATACCATCGATGTTCGCCCAACAGTATTTGCTGTGCCAACCCGCGATGAAGGCTTGCCAGAAGATTTGCTACCACGTCTTGATATCTTGACTGATGCGTATCGTAAGCTTATCGCCGAAGATGCTAATAACAAAGTGTTGGGCGAACCTGAAAACTATTATCAGCTTTATAGTCATGAGCAACTCATTGCGCTGTCAGAACGTGAACAAGTCACTGTACCGCGGTCGGTTGATGAATGGATGATACCAGTAGCTAAGTATTTGGACTTAAATAAAGTCAAGTTTCCACTGATTGTCGTGCAAGAGTACGGCTGGAATATTTTTCGCTTGGCAGCCTCTGCGCAATTGGCCTTAGCAGATTATGAGCATGCACACGTCTTTACCGATACACAGGTTAAGCAAGTCATGCCTGTTGATTGTGAAAATTGCTCAAACGCTGACCATCATGTCACTAAATGGCGTATTGATTATCAGCGAGCTGCCAGCTCTGAAACTCAGCTTACAATCGAATCTGAGACCAAAAATACAACCGAATCTATCGAAGTGGATTACTTAATCAATGCTTGCGGTTTTCGTACTGGCGTCATCGACGATATGGTCGGGGTCAAAGTCACGCGTATGGTCGAGTTTAAATCGTCTTATATTACCCACTGGGATAATACCGGCGGACAGATACCAGAGATTATCGTTTATGGCAGTCGCGGCACACCAGAAGGCATGGCACAACTCACACCTTACCCCGGTGGTTATTTTCAAATACATGGCATGAGCAAATTTATCACGCTATTCGATGATGGCTTGGTCGCCTCTAGCAAAGACAGCGCCCAACCTAAGCTGCCGCCGCAGTATATGCACTACATCGAAGATGGCTGGGATAAAGCACCGTTACAAGCGCGTAGTCAGCAAGCGATTGATTATGTGGCGGAGTTTGTACCAACCTTCCATAGCGCACGTACGGTCGGTAACGCGCTATATGGTGGGCAGCAAATTCCTGGTGAGGACGATACGCTGCGAGTAGCTGATGTGAGCTTGTACTCTAATATTCGCTATGCTCGTGCGGAAAACGTCAAAGCATCCTCAACTTTGATTGCTGCCGATCAAATCGTTGATGAATTGACTGAACTTGGCTTAATCGATCATGACACGCCAGCCAACCGCAATCGTTATGCTCATAATTGGGCGTATTTGACAAAACACGATAGCAAGGCGATTGATGAAGTCGCGCGTACACTGGCTGAGCAACGAGGCTTTCCATTAGCAATGGCTGATGTGAATCACGGTATTGGCGAGACAACTTTAAAGGATTCCAACACGGCTAATGATGCAAATGCTACTGAGATATAAAAAGCGTTTTATTAAAAATTGAACAAAAAAGGAGAGAATGGCTAACGATCAGCCCTTCTCTCCTTTTTTATAGATGAAGCATTTACAGATAAAAGCATTTATAAATAAGAATACGTACTCTTAATTACCAGCCATTTTTTCAGTATCGACTGCGTCGTCTATTTTTACGACTGTTTTTAATAGCTCAATAGCTTCGTTAATCGTGTTACAAACCACCAAACGTTCAAGGTCTTCTTGCTTCATAAAACCTTGGTCAGCCGTATATTTTAAGTGCTCGATCATACGATCATAGAAACCATTGATATTCAAAATAATCATCGGTTTTTCATGTTGATAGAGCTGACGCCACGTGGCGATTTCCATGATCTCCTCTAAAGTACCAAGCCCGCCCGGCAAGGTAATAAAGGCATCGGCATACTCCGCCATCACGGTTTTACGGGTGTGCATGGTATCGGTTAAATGCAGGCGAGTCAGCTGCTCATGAGCAATTTCGTGTTTGAGCATAAAGGTTGGAATCACACCAACTGCTTGCGCGCCACCTTGAATCACCTCATCTGCAACGGCACCCATCAGCCCGATGCTCGCGCCGCCGTAGACCAAACCCATGCCATTGTCGGCAAGCGCACTACCCAACTCGCGGGCTGCCTGCTCATAGACTTCATTATTGCCCAAACGCGAACCACAATAAACCGCTACCAACGGCATCGTTAACGTTGATTTATCCACTGCTTTTTCAATATTGGTAATGTCTTGACTGGTAATGACTTCATAAGTGTCATTGTTAATTTTCATTTGCATATAGCTTCCTTAATTTTTATATCGATTGTTTTTGTTAAATACTCGTTAAAACCCTAATGGATAATACCACCCAAGATAAATAGCATAGAACTTGAAAGTCACAATTGAACGCCTTGCTTGCCAGCATTTATCTTAACATAAGCGATGCTATCAGGTGGCTATCAGCTAATTTAAGCGGTTTATCACTACGTAATGACTACATTTTAAGAGCAGATTGTTGATAAATAATTGTAAATAAATAGCCACTCCACACCGAATAGAACCCTAACAATATGAAGGTTAAAGCATGGAAAATAAACAGTATCAGACGGATATTTATTCACTGAGTATTATGACTGAGCGCAATCAGGCATTGGCAGCGACTGTCTATCGCCCTAAAAATGAGGTAAAAAAAACGGTTATGATCGCGCCAGCAACGGGTATCAAGCGCCAGTTTTATCACAATTTTGCCACTCACTTAGCAGAAAATGGCTTTGGTGTACTAACCTTTGACAATGAAGGCATCGGTGAATCGCTGTCGTCTGCATTGGCTAAATGCGATGCATCACTGATTAGCTGGGGTCGCCATGATATGCCAGCCGTCCTTGATGCGTTGCAAGATGAATTTGCCGACGCCACTTATCATTTAATTGGTCATAGTGCAGGCGGTCAGCTGATAGGTTTGATGCCAAATTATAGTACGCTCGCTTCAGTGTTCAATGTCGCCTGCTCATCAGGTCGTATTAAAAATATGAGCATGCCCTATAAACTAAAGGCGATGGGTTTTATGGATGCCTTCATTCCACTCGCCAACTTGACGTTAGGGTACACGCCGTCAGATAAAATTGGTATGGGCGAACCGCTACCACGGGGCGTGTCTCGGCAGTGGCGCGAATGGTGTAATGGCGCAGGCTATATCAAAACAGCCTTTGGCAAAAGTATACAAACGCACTTTTATAATGACATTACTATGCCATCATTATGGCTGGGGTTTAGTGATGATGACATTGCCAATAGCAAAAATATGGATGATATGATTCGTGTTTTTACTAAAATGCCAGTCGAAAAGCACTTTTTAGATCCCAAAGACTTTGGTCTAAACAGCATCGGTCATATGCGCTATTTTAGTAGCAGAACCAACGCTAAAGCCCCACAGCTTTGGCAAATGGCGGTTGATTGGCTAAAGAATCAATACACTTCAGGGCCTATTTAACTACGGATTCGTCTATTGATTCTTTCATGTTTTCTGCCTTGATGCGTTTGGTTAAGGCAGAATAAAGCGACGGCTGCATATTATGGATATTACCCAGCATCCATTTTACGTAGCTGATGGGCACGTCTTTAATCAGCATGCCCTTATGTTTGCCAAAGGGCATCTTGCTCACTGGATTGGCTTTATTAACGATAGCATGGATAGCAGAAAAATCCGTCGGTGCAATGGCTAGGCGCTCACAACACGCCTGATAAAGCAGATAACACATACGCGCATCACCCAGCGCATCATGAGCGGCAATCGTCATCCTACTTGCTTCCTCTTTGCCTAATAATTGCTCGATACATTTGGACTGACCATAAGCACTCCACTCTGGAAAAGCCACACGCGCCAGCCGAACCGTACATATCAACTTAGTAGACGGACTGCCAATAACCCGCCAATCAAAGCGGACGTTATGACCAATCAAATACTGCGGCAACTCAAACGCCTCTAAATCAAAGCGCTCAAGACCAGCGACATCCTCATCAGTAATGCCATGAATTCTAATGACAACTGGTGATATCGAACGACCACTATTAAAGTACTTCATCCACTCAAAACCCGTCATCGCATTAATAGTCGCCACTTGAATCGGACGCGGATCACGACCTTGGTCGGTTTCGGTATCGATAATCAGCGCAGTGTCAGTCATAAAGATTCAGCCATAGATAACAATAATAGATGGATAGCAACATTGGTATTTTATGTAACGTTTTAAAAATACGTAAACTTTAAAAGAAACGTTATATTTATGGGGATAAAAACTAGAGATAACAATGGCATACAAAGAATAGATAACTTCACTTATATAATAATAAGGAAAACTAATTCAAAAAACTAAAGAGAGATCGATGCTAGCAGATGACAATAACCCGCAATTAAAACAAAAGAAAAGGCCAACCTTTTTAAGCCGTGTACTCAGTGTGCTTATTAAAGCGGCTGTATTGTTGATGCTATTATTTGTATTTGATAGGCTCTTACCCAGCATCAGCCAACAAACTCAGTCATTTGTGATGGCAAAATGGCAACAGCTCAGCTTATTACAGCAAGAACCACCGACGGAAAACAGCTTACCCAGTCCACTCCCAGAACAACATCTAACAGATACGTGGGGCGCTGCACGCAGTCAAGGTCGCAGTCATGAAGGTATCGATATCTTTGCCGCACGAGGCACACCAATACGAGCCACAACACAAGGCATCGTCAGCAAAGTTGGTGAAAATACGTTAGGCGGTCGTGTGGTGGTCGTGGTTGGACCAGGCGGCGCAGGGCATTATTATGCGCATTTAGAAGATTATGCAGATATTAGTCCAAACGACTGGGTTGATGCCGGCGATATCATCGGCTACGTCGGCGACAGTGGCAATGCAAAAGGTACGCCGCCACATGTGCATTACGGTATTTATATCAGCGGCAGTGCAGTGAACCCCTATCCACTTTTACAAAAAAATTAGGGTATTGCAGCTGATCTAATGTGGGCAGCTGGAAAAACCATACTGAACGTCGAGCCCAGCCCTTCTACTGATTCAATTTGCAAATTGGCTTCATGCTGATATAAGACGTGTTTAACGATTGCCAAACCTAGCCCTGTGCCGCCAGTCGCCCGACTACGACCTTTATCAATACGATAAAAACGCTCCGTCAACCGTGCGATATGCTCAGGTGCAATACCAATACCATTGTCTTCGACGGCAAATCGGCAACCTTCTGACGTTTTTGTCCAGCTAATGGCGATATTACCGCCCTTGGGCGTGTATTTGATGGCATTAATCACCAGATTAGAAAGCGCGCTATTTAGATACATCTCTGAGCCATACAGTCCGTCATAAGTGTCTATCTGCAAGTGAATGGTATGCCCATATTCTTGATTGTACGCTTGCGCATCATCATAAACATGGGTCAGCAGCTTGGTCATATCAATATAACTGAGCTCATGGGTTTCTTCGATTTCGATGCGAGATAACAGCAATAAGTCATTCACAATTCTATTCATACGCGCAGTCTGTTGGCTCATCAGCTCAAACCCGCGCTTCCAATGCGGCGGCATATCTGGCTGATCCGAAAAATTTTCTAGATAACCCATCATGACGGTCAACGGTGTGCGTAACTCATGCGAGACATTCGCCACAAAATCGCGGCGCATCTCCTCTAAATGATGCAAGCGCGTCACATCATAAATAATGAGCAGCTTCTCATCGCCAAAAGGCGTGAGCTCACACTTTAGATAACGCTTGGGCGCGCGCCACGAGACAATGTGCACACCATCCTGAGCACCATCGTTAGGGTTGGTCGTCGCCTGATAATACTGACGAAATTCAGGCGCACTAATAAAGTCAAAAATGCACTTACCTTTATCTGACAACTGTAACAACATTAAATCTTCGGCGGCCTGATTCCACCATTCGAGCCCATCATCGTCATTGAGCAAAACCACCGCATCACGCAATGCGCGTAGTGCGCTTCTAATTTTTTTGAGTTGATCTGTTGTATTCTGCTGAGTTGCTAGCAGTGACTTATTTTGTTGGTCGCCTTGAGCCGATATTAGGGTGTTCATCCATCATCCTTATCACTATTCGCCGTTTTTCACTGTGCTGCGATTAACATACTGCTTTTATAGCGAATAAAAACCGTCCGTTAAATTGGTTCAATAAAGCTAGAAAATCGATATCCTGTCCCACGCACTGTCTGTATCAACGTATCACATTGATGCGGTCGTAGTAATGTCCGCAAACGTTTGATATGCACATCAATGGTTCTATCTTCGATATATACATTGCCGCCCCATACTTGGTCTAGCAGCTGCGTCCGCGTATAGGCACGCTCTGGGTGACTCATAAAAAATGCCAATAATCGATATTCCGTAGGACCAACATCAACCACTTTACCAGCCGCTGTCACTCGCTGACTCTTGGGATCAAGGCTCAGATTGCCGATTTCGATAGGTTTATCACTACTGAGCGCGTTACTACGCCGCAATACTGCTTTGATTCTGGATATTAACTCACGTGTCGAAAAAGGCTTGGTCATATAATCATCAGCACCAGCATCAAGGCCATGCACCTTGCTGTCCTCTTCACTTTTAGCCGTCAACATAATGACTGGTATCTCAGCAAGTAGCTCATCATTTTTGAGCAATCGACAAAAATCAATGCCACTTTTATCGCCGGGCAGCATCCAATCTAGCAAAATCAGCGCAGGGCGGTGATCAACCACTTGTTGGTGCGCCTCAGATACATCCGCTGCCTGCAAACTATCAAATCCCGCCATCTCTAGCGTCATGACGATCATTTCACGAATCGCAGGTTCATCTTCAACAATCAAAATTTGCTCATTATACATACGGCATTCTCAGTGTTAGAGGACAACATTTAGCTGACAAAAAAGGCGATAAATGCTCGCCTGCTGCTCCCTATTAAACGGGGTAATTATGACAGCTTAATGACATTCAACTTTTAAGCGGTTCATAGGTCTCGTGACGGCTAATGCTTAGTTTACTCAATCTACTTCTAACAAGAAATTCAATGGCCCATCATTGACGCTCGACACTTGCATATTAGCGCCAAACTGACCCGTTGCCACGTTTGAATGTTGCGTGTTGGCGTAGGCGACCAATTGTGCAAACAACGCTTGCGCCGCATTAGGTGCCATCGCACCACCAAAGTCAGGGCGACGACCCTTGTCTGTTTTTGCCATTAGCGTAAACTGTGATACCAATAACAGTCCGCCACCAACTTGCTGGACATTTTTATCCAGTTTGCCGTACTTGGCAGGATCATCATCATTGTCAAAAATACGATAGGTGAGGATTTTATCCACCATGCGCTGGGCGCTTGTTAGGTCGTCATCAGGCCCTAAACCAATATAAGCCAATATGCCTTGCTCAATCGTACCAACACACTGCGCATCGACGGTGACACTAGCACGGCGTACGCGCTGTATAAGTGCTTTCATTTACGGATTCCTTACCAATTATGCCCATACAATAATACGCCGTCCATGATAAAATACGGCCATTCTCTTGCTTATTAATTATTACATCACACCCTATTTTGGTAGCCTCATTATGAATGTATTCACTACTTTACAACAGCTTGTCCCGCAGCAGCAACTGAGTAAAGTTGCTGGGCGTCTAGCCGCTAGCCGCCATCCTTATGTTAAACGCACGTTTATCCGTAGCTTTGCTAAAGCCTACAACGTCAGCTTGGACGAGTATGAGCGCCAAAGTCTCAACGCCTATGAGAGCTTTAATGATTTTTTTACTCGTGAGCTAAAAGAAGACGCGCGCCCTATCGACATGACGCCTCATGGTATCGTCAGTCCTGCCGATGGTATTATCTCGCAGTTGGGTCAAATTGACGACCATAAATTGCTTCAAGCAAAAGGTCGCTATTATGACGTTGGTCAACTGCTTGCTGACAGTGAAGATGGACGCTATTTTGCGGATGGGAGTTTTGCAACGGTTTATCTTGCGCCCAGTAACTATCACCGTGTACATATGCCCTTCGCCGGTACTCTGACCAAAACCCGTTATGTACCGGGCACGCTGTTTTCGGTCAACAATACTACAGCGGCGAACGTGCCAGACTTATTTGCGCGTAATGAACGCTTGGTTTGTCTGTTTGATACAGCATATGGTAAAGCAGCGGTGGTGATGGTTGGGGCGATGATTGTCGCTGGTATCGAAACGGTGGCGACTGGTAAAATTGCCCGCACTGATGATATTCAAGAAGCTGAGCACAATATGAGCTTTGAAAAAGGCGATGAGCTGGGTCGTTTTTATTTAGGCTCAACCGCAATTGTCATTCTACCAAAAGGCGCAAAAGCAGATTGGCAAGACAGTATGAAAGCCGATAGTGTGGTAAAAATGGGACAGCTACTAGGGACTACTAACGCTTAATAATTGAGCGATTTAATGACTTAAAAAAGCTCAGTCCAGCATCCTAATCTATGTTGAACTGAGCTTTTTATTGTGGGTAATGATCTTATCGCAACGTACTAGCTTAATAATGAAAGTAGTTAATAAAAAAAGTAGTTAATAACGAAAGTGCTTGAGAATAGGATAAGCAAATAAGATATTTTCTTCTTGCGTACCGCGTCCGATATTGTGAATAATCAGCGGTGTACCATCCGCAGCGACTTTATCAGAGACGATACCTGTATGCGGCAAATTGCCATTCGGTAATCGCCACGTCACCACATCGCCTGCTTGAAAACTGGCTTTATCAGTCGTCGATAATGTCTTTGCGTGACGCGCAAAAAACACTTCAAGATTGGGCACTCGGCGATGGTCGATATTCTTATCGGTTGATTTCAGCCCCCAAGTCTTTGGATAAGCCGACCAATTTGACTTCATATCATGGTTGACTAATTGCTGTAGATCTATATTTTGCAAGCGATAAGCACGGACGATAACATCGGTACAGACGCCAGTTTCTATCGGTACATCGCCACGCGGAAAATCCAACTTGCGGTAAGCAGGATCATAGCTGGTGGTAATACCGATCTGTTTTTTGGCATCGTGCGCCAGTTTATCACCATTACTAATAGGTGCGGCAGCATGCGTTAGTTGTGCCAAAGTTAATAGGCTAACAAAGACGAGCGATTTAGCAAAAACCTTATAAGTGCCAGTGACTCTCATTTAATAATCTCTCTATATAATATGCTTAATCGCTCATTTAGTTAATTCTAAACGCTTTAATATTTAAAGAATACAAATATTTGCAAACATGTAAACGGCAAAATGATGGCTCTATTTAAGCATCAATCAACCACCCTTGCCGAGTCGCATAGTCGATATTTTTTGATAGCCAATCATGAATGGGAGGAAAGCTGTCTTTGATAAAAGCAAGTGCCGCAGTCACTTGCGAGCACGTGACGTTAGCATCAATCCACGTTTCCCCCTCAGTATTGAGATTGAGTAAAAACGGCAATAAACGATCAACCACTCTGAGCAGCTGGGTTTCTTTACTACTACCCGTCTCCTGCTCTTCCCAAATCTCATTTAAATCCATGATGCCATTGCCACGCTCACGTTGTAATCTGGCAATACCAGCGCGTTCTTCAATGTGCGCCTCGCTACGACTGTTTGCGAATAAAAACGTATCGCCAGCGTCAATCTCACCCAAGTCATGTACCAATGCCATCTTGAGTAGTTTTTCATGATTGACATCTAGCTCAAACTGTTCAGCGATAGACCAGCACGCCATGGCTAAATGCCATGAATGTTCGGCAGAGTTTTCTTTACGTGTGGTATGCGTCACATAGCTACGACGATTGATACGTTTAAGCGCATCAAGCTCTAATAAGAAATGAGTGACATGATCTATATCAATGTTTGAGGCAAGCGTTGGGTTGGTTAATAAAAGGGGTTTGGTTGATGGCATAAATTTTCTCTTAATTTTTCTACGAAGATATAGCGCTTCATTTTACCTTTACGCATAAGCAAGTATTATACATTTTATGAGCGCTATAAAAGAGCATGCCAACCTATAGCTAATCAGCACCACTATAAAAAATAGCGCTTATGTGAGTAAGCGCTATCGGTTCTATTTTGAATAAAATAACTATTTAATCAAGTTACTGATGGTTTTAAAAGCAGGGTCTTGACTACTTCGGCATAACTCAAACAGAATGGTTTCAACCGTGGTAATCACGCCACCAGCACGGCGAATACGGCGTATTGCTTGCTTTTTATCATATGGAAAGCGTGAGCCGACCGCATCACCAATGATGACGGGCTGCATACCATTATCTAGCAAATCAAGCGCTGTTTGTAGTACACAGACATGTGTCTCTACGCCAAATAGCAAAACAATACTTCGATTTTGCTGCGCTAAATAATGCCACGAATCATCATTATCACAAGCGCTAAAAGTGACCTTTTCAAAGCTTTTGGCGTTATCGCCTTCTAATACCTCGCGTATTTCAGGTAGCGTATCGCCAAGCCCTTTTTTATACTGTTCATTGAGCATGATAGGGATATTCAGTGCTTGTAAACCTTTAATAAGCGTCACTGTTTTTTTGACGATGTTTTCATGGTCATAAATATGCGGTGTTAAGCGTTCTTGAACATCGATTATCATCGCTTGGGTATTTTCGCGAGCGATTCGATAGGTACGGTCGGTAATCATAGTAGACATGGCACACTCCTTGTACGGCTGACTTTATTGTTAAAGGCTATGTTAATTTTATCATTGATATTGTCTTTATTAGACTTACTGTTATTTAGTCATAGTTTGCTGAGGGCGTCAATGGAGATAGTCTCTAATAATGATTAATAACAATTCATCACGTTTGATTAATACTGCTTAGCGTAGGTTTTTGATTATGAATAGCCAATAACTATATATTATGACGCCTAGCATTCCTTAATAACGACTGTTTTTGAGTCATGACTATGACCACACCGAAAACAATACCAAAACACAAGGTTAAAAGATAATACACCATATAAATGAGCGTGTTTATAAATGCAAAGAACATGCTGGTTAAAGTAATGATTAATATCGCAGCGATAGTACCGCCGAATAGCTCTCTATATTTTTTATTAAAAATCTTAAAGGCCACCAACGGTATCGCGATACCAAACAAGCCAAATGTAGCACCCCAAACACCTGCCATGTCCATATCAAAATATAGCACCCCTAAAACATTAGCGAAAATACCACATATAAAAAACGCAATCGTAAAACGTATAGGACCCAATACCTTTTCCAAAATATAACCTGTAGCAAACAGCATTCCCAGACTCATCACTAAATGCATAATTCCTGCATGTACAAAAAGTGCTGTGGCCACCCGCCAATGCTTACCAGCTTGCAGCGCGTCCATCGTCAACCCACCTACACTATTTACCTGTCTAGATAAAGGGTCAATGATATCCATACCCATGAATACGGTCAGTATAAATGCACCTATACAGGTCAGTATTAACACCAACGTCGCAGGTCGCTCTTTATTACTTCTAAACCAAACTACTAGGCTTTTTGATACATCACTGACTGGTGCTCGTTTTTTTACGGGCTTTTGTTTTTGTATATGTTTTCGCTTTCGTGTATGTTTTTGCGTACCTTTCTTTTCTTGACTATCAAACTCTGCTGCGAGAACGAGCAACAAGCACAACACCATACCAATAAAAAACGAACCAAACCCCCAAACAAAATCACGATCTAAGCTATCAGCAAGTAACCCTGTTTCAGGTAATAATACCAAGTGTGGCAAATTAGATTGCCTATTAGCCGTAGAAATCGTGTGTAAGTAAGCATTTCTACTATTTGATGATTTAAGTTTCTTAAAGTAGCTGATATTAGAGAAGTCTTTGGCTTCGTACTTATGGCGCGAGTCGTTAATAAACGCTGAATATTGACTGTCTTTAATACTTTGGTCTGCACGATTATCGTATTTCGTGTGGTAGCTAGAACCTAGCCAAATATTCTCAGCGGCTATAAATGGCGTCGCAATGTAATAATCAATATGCAATGTTGAGTCAAAATTTCGTCCACTGATTACTTGTGTTTCTATATAAGAAACGCTCTCTAATTTGAGTGGCTCAAAATCATTTACTCTGAAATACTTTTGCTTTGGATAATGACGAATATCATTCAAGCTATTTACTTCAATGACCTCGTAAGCCGCTTTGGATAAATAGTTTTGGCTGAGAACGAGCGGTATCACTAGTGCTAAAACCATCGTTATAAAAAAGTAGCCTGAACTACTGCGCTTAACCCACTTTAAGGTTAAAAGCTCATACCTCGGCCACATCCAAATACTAACGACTAAAACAGATAACAGAAAAGGAATACCAAAATCCCAATAGCCTTCCTTTAAAGGTAGAATATCTAGATAAATATCTAGCAACCAACGTAAAGCACCGAAAAGTAGAATAGTCAGGATACTAAGACTTAAATATGGCAAGAATACTTGCTTTAGTTTTAGTTTGATAGATTCTTTAGCGCTTAGGCTTTGTGTTCGCTTCTGTTTATCCCTTTTGCTTACTCTTTTTTTGTTTCTGCTTCTATTTTTATCCTTATACCTATACTGGCTTTGCTTATTATTATCCATGCCCTATCACCACAAATCTAGCGTAACTTAAACTGTTGAAATGCTTTTTTATCAATCGTTGCTTTTAAGACTAATAGTAAGCAAATAAACATTCCAATGATAAAAAACCTAAAGAATTTTGCTAACTCTTTATCTGCTTTTTCGTTAAGTGTGCTCAACTGAGATACAAGTATTATTGGGTCATTAATATGTTGCTGACCTGACAATCTAATCGCTTCTAAATAACCATACTTAGTATCTGAGTTTTGCAATTTTTCAAAATAATCAGCAGTAGATATCTCTTCATTTGCATATTGTTGTCTAGAAATCTTTTTAAAATTTTCTATTTGTTGAACTTTCTCTTTTTCTTCAAGATCATTATCAATAACCTTAGTAAAAGCCTGTCCCCACCAGATATCTTTATCTCCATAAAAAGGAGTGGCAAAATATAAGTATATTTTTAACTCTTGTCTAGATTTCCCCATCTCCCTAGTATTGAAGTAAGAAACAATCCCTTGTTTCTCCACACTTTTATTATCAACTTGGAAATATTTTTGTTTTGGATATAATTTAATGTCACTTATATTACTTATATCAATAATGTCATATGCTGCTTTATATAAGTAAGCTTGACTGATTGATATAGGCGGAAATAAAGCAAGTATCATCACCAAGTAAAATACATTAGCGCTATTATCATCAAATAATTCAAATCGTAGCAGTCTAATCCTTGATCGCATTATGACAAGCACTAAAGTAACACTGATAATTATTGGGATAATTAAGTTCCAGACCGTATCTTTTAGAGGCCATATCCCTAGACAGATGTCTAACATCCATCTTATGATGTTGTAGAATAAAATGGCGCCAATACTAAAACCTAAAAAAGGAAGAAAGATATAGCGCATTTTTAACTTAAACACCTCTAAATCTAAGCGCCTCTTATCTGACGATTTATGATGTGCCATTTATACTCTACCTTTCATTACTATGACTTAAACCAAAAAAAAGCGCCTCCAACATTAAGTTAGAGGCGCTCATCTTACAAGATATTAAAGCATATTAATCAACAAATATTAGCTTAGCTGAAACTTAAACACGCTCAATAATAGTCGCGATACCTTGACCAAGACCGATACACATGGTCGCTAGACCGATTTCAGTATCTGATTGCTCCATGGCGTTTAGCAACGTAACCGTGATACGAGCACCTGAACACCCTAGTGGATGTCCTAATGCAATCGCTCCACCATTGATGTTGACGATGTCTTGCTTGTCCGTCAAGTTCAAGGCTTTTAGTACTGACAAACCTTGCGCTGCAAAGGCTTCGTTTAGCTCGATGGTTTGCATATCATCAATGCTCATGCCAGCACGCTTAAGTGCTTTTTGCGTCGCAGGTACTGGACCGTAGCCCATGATAGCCGCATCACAACCAGCAACAGCCATGCTACGAATACGAGCACGTGGCTTTAGACCTAGCTCTTTAGCTTTTTGCGCGCTCATCACTAGCATCGCTGATGCACCATCCGATAATGCAGATGAGGTAGCAGCCGTTACCGTACCGCCTACTGGATCAAAGGCTGGACGTAGCTTTTGCATTTGCTCCATCGTCGCATCTGGACGAATCACTTCATCAACAGTACATAGTTGCAAGCGACCCGCTTCGTCATGACCTTCGATACCGATGATTTCATTATCAAAACGACCTTCGGTGGTCGCAGCCCATGCACGGCGATGCGACTCAAGACCAAAGGCATCTTGCTCTTCACGGGTGATGTTATTCATGCGACCTAGCATTTCAGCGGTCAAGCCCATCATGTTTGAGGCTTTGGCATAGTGCTTTGACGCTTCAGGGTTAAGATCAACGCCATGCATCATGCCGACGTGACCCATATGCTCAACACCACCGATGATGAAAACATCACCTTGAGCAGTCATGATTTGGGCAGCAGCAGTATGTAGCGCCTGCATAGATGAACCGCATAGACGGTTAACGGTTTGACCGCCAGCAGTCTTTGGAATACCAGCTAGCAGACCGATATTACGACCGATGTTTAAACCTTGCTCTAGAGTCTGATTGACACAGCCCCAGATGATGTCTTCGACGTCACGTGGGTCAAAGTCATTACGTTCAACCAATGCACGAACCAATTCAGCAGACATGCTATCAGCGCGGACATGACGGAACATACCGTTTTTGGTTTTACCCATCGCTGAGCGTACGCCATCTACGATGACCACGTCTTTTGGACTTAAAATTGTCATACTATACTTCCTTTTCAATTTTTATTGTCAGTGTAGTCAGCCCATTTCAATGCTATTACTTCGTCAATCTCACTTGAAGTACAATACGTACCTCTGCGCTCGATTTCCTTGTACTAGCATTAAGTGAAGCCAACTATAATCGTACGTGTGCTATTAAAGATTTGTTATTAAAAAATAGTGCCATTAAATATAAATAGATTAATAGCTCTCACCCTCAAACAGCACACGTACGGCACTTCATCCTAGTAATGACTACCCATTACGCGGTGGCGTAAAAGGTATCGCCTGCTGCTGCCATGTCGCGAATCTTTTGCGGGGCTTCATAAGCTTTGCCAAGGTATGCGTATTTTTCACACAGTGCCAAGTAGTTATCTAGACCCATTTGGTCGATATAACGGCAAGGTCCACCGCGGAATGGCGGGAAGCCAACACCCATAATCATCGCCATATCCGCTTCTGATGGCGTGCTGACGATGTTGTCTTCTAGGCAACGGACAGTTTCATTACAGAAAGCTAGCATGGTGCGATCGATAATCGCTTGATCTTCAAACGTTTGCTTGTCACTATCAGTCGTGGTTTTTAATAGCTCATAAGTGGCTTCATCGGCAACTTTCTTTGGCTTGCCGCGCTTGTCCATTTCATACTTATAGAAACCAACACCGTTTTTCTGACCCAAGCGTTTGTTTTCATATAAAAGCTCAATCGCGCCTTTATAATCAGGCTTCATACGGTCAGGGAAACCTTCAGCCATGACTTCTGCGCCATGTACGCCCGTGTCTAGACCGACGACGTCGATTAGATAAGCAGGACCCATCGGCCAGCCAAATTTTTCCATGACTTTATCGACATGAGCAAAATCTGCACCTTGCTTGAGGAGCAAATCAAATGCACCAAAGTATGGGAACAACACACGGTTCACTAAGAAACCTGGGCAATCATTGACCACTACAGGTACTTTACCCATTTTAGAGGCTAGCGCAACAGTGGTTGCAATCGCTTCTTCAGATGATTTCTCACCGCGGATAACTTCAACCAATGGCATACGGTGTACTGGGTTAAAGAAATGCATACCAACGAAGTTTTCTGGACGCTCAAGTGCTTCAGCCAAGAAAGTAATAGAGATGGTTGAGGTGTTTGACGCTAGGATACAGTCGTCTTTTACTAGACCTTCTACTTCTTTTAGTACCGCACGCTTCACATTTGGATTTTCTACGACCGCTTCGATAACGATATCAGTCTCAGCAAAATCTCCATAATTCAAAGTAGGACGGATACGGCTTAAGGTTTCGCCCATTTTTGCTGGGGTCATTTTGCCGCGATCGACCATTTTGCCCAGTAACTTGCTAGCTTCGCCCATACCAAGATCTAATTGCTCAGACTTGATGTCTTTCATGATGATTGGCAAGCCTTTGCTGGCTGCTTGATAAGCGATACCGCCACCCATGATACCAGCGCCTAGTACGGCCGCTTCATTGATTTCATGTGCTTTTTTGCTATGCTGCTTGGCTAATTTTTTAACCAACTGATCGCTTAAAAACAGACCAACCAAGCTTTCTGCTTGTGGCGTTTTCGCCGCTTTTGCAAAACCAGCCGCTTCTACTTCAATCGCTTTATCACGTGGTAAGTTAACGTGTTTTTCCATCGCAGCGATAGCAAGTGCTGGCGCAGGATATTGCTTAGGATTGGCTTTAGCAAAGATCATACCTTTTGCACTGTTAAACGCCATCGCTTGCTCAAGCTGATTTAATTTAACTGGATTCAGCTTCTCTTCACGCTTCGCTTTCCAATCAAGCTCACCTGAGATACATTTTTTGACCAAATCAATCGCTGCATCTTGCAAATCATCAGCAGCAACGGTTGCATCAACCAAACCTAGTTTTAGCGCATCAAGTGGTTTTTTTGGTGTACCAGTCGCAATCAGCTCAAGCGCATTATCGATACCAATCACACGGGTAGTACGAACCGTACCACCAAAACCTGGGAAGATACCCAGTTGGGTTTCTGGTAGACCGATGATGGCTTTGTCGCTCATGACACGGTATTCACAAACCAAGGTCATCTCACAACCACCGCCAAGCGCCGCGCCATTGATGGCAGCTACTTTCGGGAAAGGCAGGTCTTCAAAGCGGTTAAAGGCGTCATTGATACCTACGACCCAATCTTTAATCTCGCTTTCTGGCTTTTTAAAAGAGCCAACGAATTCTGTGATATCAGCACCAGCGATAAAGACGCCTTTACCTGAGGTCACGATTAAACCTTTGACGTCGTCGGCTTTTTCTAAAGCAGTAACCGCTTCACCAAATTGCTTGTTGGTCTCAGCATCAAACTTATTCACGCTCTCATTTTCGGCGTTGTATTGCATGTTGGCGATGCCATCCTCTAGCATTGTCACCGTAATGCGATTTCCTTGGTATACCATTTGGAACTCCTTGCTATATAACGAAAGCTAGTTTTAAAATTAAAAGTTTTAAAATTAAAGGTCATAGCCAGTTATTGTTAGTAAAACGAGTAATAACACTGCCAATATACTGTGTTATAAAGTCAGTATAGAGTAAGCAGTGAAGATGTCTTTATTATCCAGCGCTCATGGTTATATATTCATTTTTTATGCTTAATATTACCGCGTTAGCACAAGTGAATACGGCGCTTCATTTATATATATTGTTACCAGTACTGATGTTGAACATACTAACATTAAAAATATGGACTGAGATTTGAGCAAATTTTCCGCTGAAATAAGCACGCAAACCTTCTGCCCTAAATCATCAGATCATTTTTACGCCAATTAGTGTAGGGGATTATGCCCCTAACTGTCACAAGCTAATACCATACTCGCAAGTCACTCTTAAATCAGCAGCAGCCCTTTACCTGACTAGTAATGTGCTTTAAGTGACGGTTTGTATACTGAAATTGTATACTAAAAATTCGTCTTTTAAAGATTATAATGACAGATGCTTATGGTCACACGCCGTCACACGCTTAACGTGATTCTTTATCAAAACATATCCACTGACTAAGTTAAATCACCAATACGTAACGAGGGCTTGTTGCATTATTTCGGTGTACTTAATCGAATTTTTAACAGTAAGCTGCCAAAAATATGGCATTGATGATGCTCAGCCCATAAGCTATATAATCTATCATGCTACACTAGCGATATTTTTATTATTCACCTGATAAATGGTTGGGTTATGACTGTTTCTTCTACGCCAAGCTTTATACCTGAAAGCCTTATGCCTTCAAGACTTGTATCTTTTACTAGCTTTAATAACAACACCGAGCAATTTCATAGCGCCGTGCGCGCGCAACTTGCACAAGATATCGACGTGCTGTTTGCTTATGCCAAACTGCCAAGCCCGTTGATTGATGCCTGTCGTTATGTGATGACCGGTCAAGGTAAATTGGTGCGTCCACTATTGGTTGCCAGTGCTTTTGACAGTGTTAATCAAAGCAATGCTAACGACGACTTTAATAGGGCTGATGAATATGTCGATAAAAGCACTAATAAAAAAGCCAAGCAAAATAGCGATTTGGCGTCGCTATTAGAAAACGACTCCGATTATGATATGGCGCGCCGTGCGGCATTGGCGGTGGAGCTGCTGCATACTTATTCATTGGTACATGATGACTTGCCATGTATGGACGATGATGAGCTGCGCCGTGGTCAGCCAACGGCGCATATCGTCTTTGCAGAATCGACCGCCCTACTCGCTGGTGACGTACTACAGACGCTTGCCTTTGAAGTACTGACAGCTGAGCTGCCAACCTTTGCGCCTTTTGATGCCGCTATCGCAAGCCAGCTATTTGCCATTTTTGCCCCGCGAGCCCGCCGCATGGTATCGGGTCAAATGCTCGATCTGAATGCTGAAGCCCGTAACGAAATCACACAAGATGATTTGGAAGCTATCCACCGTGATAAAACTGGCGCATTGATTGAAGCTGCGATGCTAATGGGCAGTATTTGTGCTGGTGCGACGGCGCCGCAGCGTATGGCTTTACAAGAATGCGCCCAGCATATCGGTCTTGCTTTTCAAGTTCAGGATGATATTTTGGATGTCACCACCAGCACCGATACGCTTGGTAAACCTGCTGGCAGCGATGAGAAACTAGATAAATCCACCTATGTGAAATTGATGGGTGTCGAAAACGCGACTAGCTATGCGCAATCGCTATTTAATGACGGACGCACAGCCATTATTCGTGAACTGATTCATCATAAACCAAGCAGTAGCGAGCTTGGCAATGACGCAAACAACGATGCTTTACTGGCATTAATAGAATGGCTATGGGCACGTAAAAAATAGCCAAAAATTTAACCATCAAAGAACGGTAATGAGTGGTCAACATGGACAGTAACCCTACCCCGCGTATTTACCTTGGCACTGGCGGTTATAGCGATACCGATTTGCTCGGTACGCTGTATCCTACTGGCACAAAGAAAACGGACTTCTTACGCGAGTACGCCAAGCAATATGGCGCGGTGGAGATTAATAGCACTTTCTACGCGCCCATCGGACAAAAAGCCTTTGCCGGTATGGTCGATAAAGCCTATGTGCAAGCAGATAGCGAGTTGAAGTTCGCGGTCAAGCTCCATCAAGACTTTACTCATGCGCGAAAAGGCACTGCTGAACATGCGCAAGCTTTCATTACTGCCCTCACGCCACTGATCGAAGCCAACGCTCTCGCGCCACTACTACTGCAATTCCCACACGGCTTTGATCGTACCCGCGAGCATCGTCTATATCTGGCAAACCTTGTCAGTTGGTTTCAGGATTACCCATTAGCGGTTGAGTTTCGTCATAATGGCTGGCATACGCCGCAAGTGGTCGATAGCTTTATCAAGCAAGGTTTGATTTGGTGTAGCGTTGATTATCCTAAGGTCAGCGGTCTACCGCCATCACGATTGATATTTACCGAACGCACTGGCTATCTGCGTATGCATGGTAATAATCTAAATTGGTGGGATGCGATGAGCGCTGCTGACCGTCATGATTATCGCTATAGCGAGGTGGAAATGAATGATTGGGCACAAGCGATTGCCAATCAACGTCAGCATTTTGATACGTTATATATCTTCTTTCAAAATACCGTCAACGCCCATGCGTATTATAATATTGCGATGTTGAGGGAAGCGTTGGGTAGGTTGGGGTTTGAGGTGTTGTGATAACTGACTGATAAATTCAAAATTTATATTTTAAGGAATAGAAATGTCAAACTGGCTTTTAGATAGACTATTTGAGACTGGTGATCAGCCTAAACCAAGATTCGCATTTCAAGGAACTGTTAATTGGATGCGGGCTTTAGCTGAAGTCGTTGATAGCGGGGTTTGTGATAAAGTGAATCTCAAAAATTTATATCAGAAGGTTCAAAGAAGGCATGTCAATCCAGAAGCTGATAACTGGGTTTTTGAGAACATGCATATGGCATACAATAACCTAGCAGCTTTAAATACTATGAATACTGAAGCTATAGATAAATACGATATGTGTAGTTCTGCAATCGTATCATGGTATTACGCAATATATTTTGCTAGTAGCGCTATGATTGCTGCATCTTCAGGCTCGAAACAAGAAAACCACACTGCAACCGCAAGAGTATGGCAAGCAGATATAGCGGAAAAGAAACTTATACCCTATCCTTTTGATCTTTATTTAAGTAGTTTAGTTACTAACAAGGCTGAAGCCGAAGTTGCAGTTTATCGAGGAGATAATGAGTTTGATTTAAATCAGAAATCTGGAGGTTTAGAGGTTGCTCACGGAGGGATTGTATCTTACTTAAAAGGCACACATAAATATAAAAGAGAAGAAGCAGAAGAACGTATTCAAAATTCGAAGGAGTTTAAAGCGCTTAAAGTCGACAACTTCCGAAAAAAAATTGCTAAAGAGCTTAGAGATAAAACTTTAGACAAAGGGAAAGTAAATTTCTTAATTCAAGCTTTTAGATATCGAGGTAAAGCCCACTATAGAGACTCTATATTTCTATCCTATGGTGAGAATCATATGGACTCTATTGAGCAACTAATTAAAGACCTAAATGTAGTTGCGCTTGGATTCACACGTGCAGCATCTCATTATTGCTCAGTCAGGGTAGAAAAAGGTACTTGGGAATTATTTGTCGATGATATCAAAAATAATACACGCTTATCTTTAGATGTAGAAACTATACGCGTATAAACGATTAACCAAAAAAAGAACACCTCGCGGTGTCCTTTTTTATCAATCAAATACTTAGCCGTTAAAGATTACTCTTCAACGCCAGCATCTTGACCTTTATATTTTGCGTTTGCGTAGTCCCAGTTCACTAGCTTGTCTAGGAACGTATCAACATAGTCAGGACGACGGTTACGGTAATCTACATAGTACGCATGTTCCCATACATCACAAGTCAATACCGCGATTTGGTCATGTGCAAGTGGCGTATCAGCGTTAGCTGTTTTGGCGATTGACAGTTTGCCACCGACTTTGTCAGCGACTAGCCATGCCCAACCTGAACCAAACTGAGTCAATGCTGCATTTTTGAACTCTTCGCGGAACTTATCATAGCTACCGAAATCTTCTTCGATTTTAGCTTTTAGATCGCCAGTAGGTTCGCCGCCGCCATTGGTTGGCGTCATGCAGTTCCAGTAGAACGTGTGGTTCCATACTTGGGCTGCTTGGTTGAACATACCTTGCTTGCTGTCATCTTTAGCAGTCGCTACGATGATTTCTGGCAATGTTTTGTCTTCTAGACCAGAACCTGGTAGCAATTCGTTGAGCTTAGTCACGTAGGCATTGTGATGCTTGTCATGATGGTATTCTAGCGTCTCGGCACTGATATGTGGCTCTAGTGCGTCTTTTGCGTATGGTAGCTCTGGTAAAGTAATGTTTGACATAGTTATTTTATCCTTGCTGTTTTTAGCCGTCATTTGATAAAAACTCATTATAGAAACTGAATTTTACGCTATTTTTACATGATAAAAAACACGATAAAATAACGGACTAAATTGGCTGAGTTTATTGTTTGAAATGAATGTTATTGCTTAATACCGTTTATTGTCTAACACAGTATCACGTATTATTATGAATCCAAAATTAACTTACTTTTGTTACAGTTTGCTCAAAAGCCAAGTGCTTGACTTCATAAGCATTTATTAACTTAATATTCACAAGCCGTAAGATATCATTCACTGTAGCTTGGCGGCTATTATAGCAACAGTGGCGACAAATATCAGTTACCAAATGTTATGGATAACACTGTTAGTATAGCCTTTGGTTGTCTATAGACTAAGCGCAGAATGCCTTGCCATGCCAATCCTGCTAGGCACTTAGCTGACTGATAAATTGATGAAATTGGCATTAAGAGATAGCTATAACTTAAAAACCGACCATCCTTTCAATAATGATACTTTCACTAATCATATTCTTAATAATAACATAACGGAATAACCCTATGAGCACCACCAATACCTCACGCTCCTCCATCCAATCGACCCCTGATAATCAATGGGTGCTTGCCAGTAATAATAAAGGCAAACTGGCTGAGTTTAAAAGGCTGTTTGCCGAGGCAGATTTGGATGTGACAATCATCCCGCAGGGTCAGCTCAATATTGACGACGCCATCGAAGACGGGCTAAGCTTCGTAGAAAACGCTATTATTAAAGCGCGTCATGCCAGCCGTATCAGCGGAATGCCTGCGATTGCTGATGATTCAGGACTATGTGTGCCAGTATTAGGTAATGCACCGGGGATTTACTCCGCTCGCTATGCTGGTGAGCATGGTAACGATAGTAAAAACAACGCCAAGCTCATCGCTGACTTGCAGCCTATCCGTGATGCGCAAGCTAACGAGCCTATTAAAGGGTTATTTGTTTGCGTACTGGCGATGGTGCGCCATGCTGATGATCCGCTACCGATTATCGCGCAAGGTCTATGGCAGGGTGAGATTTTAGAGACAGCGCATGGTGACGGCGGTTTTGGTTACGATCCGCTGTTTTGGTTGCCAGAGTTACAAGCTAGCGCCGCAAGCTTGAGTGCTGCTGATAAAAACCGCATCAGTCATCGTGGTCAGGCGATTCAGCAATTATTGGCGCAGTTGCCGTTATAGATAACCCTTAAAAGCTATAGTCGATTCAATTTAGCCCTTTATCTATTAATGCTGATACAAGAAAGTCGAGCGCAGAGGTACAAATCGTACTTTAAGCGAGATTGACGATGTATCAGATTCAAAGTGAATGGACGATAAAGAGATAATTTTTACTTTAATAAACAGATAGATTATACTGTTCTACTTTTAAAATTTTGTTGAAAGCCGTTATTTGTCTGCATAATTCACCAAAAAGCGTTATTATGCGGTGCATTAACGGTTTATGATTGATATCTGATAGCGCCTATTACTAAGATAACCGTTTCACATTTTAGTATCAGTCAGCGCCAGTGGCGACCAAAGGCGATTACTCAAGGTACTGACTTTGACATTGCGCGCTATCGCTATCCCCTATTTATTCCAACGGCAACCCATGGTACACGCCCGTAATTTGAGGCACGGTTTGTCTATTACCATTTAACCCTAAGTACTATTTAATCAAACGTACTATTTAATCCTAAAGGTGTAATTAACATGGCTACAGATTTACAAGTCACAACCAACAAGCTATCTAATAAAGAAACCCAATTGACAGTTAAAGTACCTGTCGAAAAAATTCAAAACAAAGTCGAAGGTCGTATTCGCCAAGTTGCGAAAACTGCCAAGATTGACGGTTTCCGTAAGGGTAACGTCCCTATGTCACATATCCGTTCACAGTACGGTGCTGGCATTCAACAAGAAGTCATCAACGATGTGATCCGTGATACCGTTTTTGAAGCGATCAAATCTGAAGACATCCGCGCGGTTGGCATGCCTAACATCGACGACGTAAAACTTGAAGACGATTTCTTGGTTTATCAAGCCACTGTTGAAATCTTCCCAGAAATAGACGTGCAAGGTATCGATGAGATCGAAGTTGAGCGTCACACTGCTAAAGTAAGCGAAGAAGACGTCGACACTATGATCGAAAATCTTCAAAAGCAACGTGAAGAATTCGTTGAGAAAAAAGGTAAAGCGGACAAAGGCAATCAAGTAACTTTTGACTTTGAAGGCTCTATCGATGGCGAAAAATTCGAAGGCGGTTCTGCTGAAGACTTCAAACTGGTTATCGGTAGCAACCAGATGATTCCTGGTTTTGAAGCGGGTATCAAAGGCATGAAAGCTGGCGAAGAGAAAGTTATCGACGTCACTTTCCCAGAAGATTACCAAGCTGAAAACTTAGCGGGTAAAGAAGCTCAGTTCAAAATCAACGTAAAATTGGTTGAAAAATCTAAGCTACCAGAAATCAACGAAGAGTTCCTTGAGCTATTCGGCGTGAAAGAAGGCGGCATTGAGAAGTTGAAAGAAGACGTTCGCAAAAACATGGAACGCGAAATCAAAAACGCGGCTCGTAGCCAAGTTAAGCAAGCGACTTTTGACGCATTGCTAGAAAAGAACGAGTTTGATGTACCAAACGCGATGCTAGAGCAAGAAATCGAGCGTCAGCGCAACATGATGATGCAACGTTTTTCTCAGCAGTTCGGTGCCAATGCTGATAGTTTTGATAAAGACATGCTACCAAATGAGCTATTTGAAGAGCAAGCGCTACGTGCTGCCCGTCTTGGCATCATCGTTGCTCGCGTTATCGATACCAAAGGCTTAGAAGTCGATCAAGAACGCGTTGAAACGTTCATCAAAGAAGCCGCTGAAAACTACGAAGATCCAAGCGAAGTAATCGAGTATTACACCAATGACAAGCAGCAGCGCGCGAACATTGAGTCTGTGGTACTAGAAGACCAAGTGGTTGATTATTTAATCGAGCAAGGCAAAGTAACTGACAAAGAAGTTAGCTACCAAGACTTGCTAGCTGCACAGCAACAACAGCAGCAAGGCATGTAATTTAGTGAGATAACTTAGCAATTTTCCATTCGATGGCAAATTGCTAATCTCAATCTAAACATGCTCTAACATAATGCTCTAACGCAATGCTCTAACATATGTGTTAGGGCATTTTTATTGGGGATTTATATGCTATCTTTATGGACAGTTTATCACCAAGCCCCTTGATAAATGGTTACAGACGCCTTATTAATAGTGAGTCAATCATTTTATTAATAGCACTCATGTTATAAATAGAAAGTTATTTTTCACATGAAAAAGTTACTATTGCCTCAATAAAAAAGTTACCATTAGCTCAATTATTTTTAGCGATATCTGGCGCTTATTATTTCAGCCAGCGAATATTATTAAAAAGCGGCAACATCTAGCATGATAAGCAGCCCTACAAGCGTAGCCGCTCGCTAGCTTCAATCCCTTTATTTTATGTACTTATAAACAGGACATCTTTATGACAGATTATGATCGCATCACAGCCAACCCACATTTTGATATGCTGATGAGTGCGCACAATGATGCACAAGGCATGCAATATACCCAAAGCGCCCCTCAAGCTGCGCATGCAGCATTAGTACCAATGGTCGTTGAACAATCCTCTCGCGGTGAACGCTCGTTTGATATTTTCTCGCGTCTATTGCGTGAGCGCGTTATCTTTTTGACAGGTCAAGTCGAAGACCATATGGCCAATCTGATTGTTGCACAGTTGCTATTTTTAGAAGCAGAAAACCCAGACAAAGACATCCATTTGTATATCAATTCACCAGGCGGCTCAGTGAGTGCAGGCTTGGCAATCTTTGATACCATGAACTTTATCAAACCTGAAGTATCGACCATCTGTATGGGCGGTGCTTATAGCATGGGCTCGTTCTTGCTTGCGGCTGGTCAAAAAGGCAAGCGTTACTCTCTTGCCAATGCTCGTGTCATGATTCATCAGCCTTCAGGCGGCGCGCAAGGTCAAGCAACCGATATCGAAATTAATGCGCGTGAAATTCTAAAAACGCGTGCCCGTTTAAATGAGATTTTGGCAGAACGTACTGGTCAACCATTAGAGAAAATCGAAAAAGACGTTGAGCGTGACTTTTGGTTAGATGCGAAAGAAGCCAAAGAGTACGGTTTGGTTGATGAAGTATTAGAGCGCCGCCCTACTTCTTTATAATTACCGCATAAGAGCAAAAGCTTTGATGGGCATCAAAAGCCTGAGCGTTATACGTTTTGGCTTTGATGTAAAAATCAAAATATTTGTAAGTTTTAAATTTTAGGAGCGCCTTTTATGGCAGAAGATAACACCCCGCATTGCTCGTTTTGCGGCAAAGCCAAAAACGATGTACAGCAGCTGATTGCCGCTGACGATGCCAATATCTGTAATGAATGTATTGAGCTATGTACCGATTTAATCGCTGACAGCGCTGAAGATGGCGATGATGACAGCGACATTGATACGTCTTGGGTCAATAAAAAGCTACCAACGCCAAAAGAGCTGCGTGCCAAGCTTGACGAATACGTCATTGGACAAGACGCTGCTAAAAAAGCCTTAGCAGTTGCCGTCTATAACCATTATAAGCGTCTAAAAGTTAGCCAAACCTTAGCCAATGACAGCAAAAAAGCGAAGATTGGCGCTGACGATGCCATGGTTGAATTGGCGAAAAGTAACATTTTGCTGATTGGCCCAACGGGTTCTGGTAAGACTTTGCTGGCGCAAACCTTGGCGCGTCTACTGGATGTGCCTTTTGCGATGGCCGATGCGACGACCTTGACCGAAGCAGGTTATGTCGGTGAAGATGTCGAAAACATCGTGCAAAAACTTTTGCAAGCATCAGATTATGATGTGAGCAAAGCGGAACAAGGCATCATCTATATCGATGAGATTGATAAAATCAGTAAGAAAGGCGACAATCCGTCTATCACCCGTGATGTGTCAGGCGAAGGCGTACAGCAAGCGTTGCTAAAGCTTATCGAAGGTACGGTTGCTGCCATTCCACCGCATGGTGGTCGCAAGCATCCTCAACAGGAGCTGATCCAAGTTGATACGAGTAACATCTTAATCATCGTCGGCGGGGCATTTGCCGGTCTTGATGCGGTTATTCAACAGCGTACAGAAAAAGGCGGTATCGGCTTTAATGCGGATGTCAGCTCAAAAGATGATAGCAAACGCAGCTCAGAATTACTGCAACAAGTAGAGCCTGAAGATTTGATTAAATTTGGTCTCATTCCTGAGCTCATCGGTCGTCTTCCTGTTCTCGCTGCGCTCACAGAGCTGGACGAAGAAGCATTAGTTCAGATATTAACGGAACCAAAAAACGCTTTGGTTAAGCAATATAAGTATCTATTCGATATGGAAGGCGCTGACATTAGCTTTACCAAAGAAGCGCTCGATGCGATTGCCAAAAAAGCCATGGCGCGTAAGACTGGTGCTCGTGGTTTGCGTTCTATCGTTGAAAATGCGCTCCTTGAGACCATGTACGAGTTGCCTTCGATGAAAAACGCCAAGACTGTCATCGTCGATGAGCAAGTGATTAATGAAGGTAAAACACCTGAAATCATCTTTTCTACCGACGACTCAGAGCAAATAGCGATCGACGCTTAGCGGTTGTTATCAGCTTTATTAAAACTGTCATTGAAGTAAAGGCGTCTAGCATATCTTATGCTAGACGTTTTTTTATGGCTGCTCACTTATGATCGTTTTATGACAGCCAATGTATGGATAAAGTGACAGCGGCGTCTATCAATCGTTCATAGCTAAAGCCACAAAGCATGCTAAGGTAAATGTGCTACCAACACCTATCACTGATGAAACAAAGGACTGTTTATCATGCTTAACAATGTTACTTCTATCGCAACCTCATTACGTCAACACTTGCCTTTTCATACCACGACAGACCAAGATATTGCCCCTTATTATCATAATCATGTCGCGGCTATTACGGGTGCAGGCTCTGGTATGGGGCGCGAGTTGGCTATTCATTTGGCAAAAATGGGCTGCCACGTGGCGCTCTCTGATATCAACGCGGCGCAACTGGCACAGACCAAAGAATTGCTGGTCGGTTATAATATAAAAGCGACTATGACGGTGCTTGATGTCTCAGACAATAAAGCCGTGGAAGCGTGGGCAGATAGCGTGATGGTAGACCATGGCAAAGTGAACTTTATCTTTAATAATGCAGGCGTGGCGCTATATTCGACCGTAGAAGGCAGTAGTATTAGCGAGCTTGAATGGGTCATGGACATCAATTTTTGGGGTGTGGTCTATGGCACCAAGGCATTTTTGCCATTGATTAAGAACAGTGTCAAACAAAGCGAATCGACGAATGGCAGCAAAAAAAACAGATCGCGCCAATTTAATGAGCATGGTCACATCATTAATATCTCAAGCCTGTTTGGCTTGACCGCTCAGCCGTCACAATCTGCGTATAACGCCAGTAAATTTGCTGTACGCGGCTTTACTGAAAGCTTGCGTCAAGAGCTAGATATTCAGCGCTGCGGTGTGTCAGCGACCTGCATTCATCCCGGCGGGATTAAAACCAATATTGCCAATAGTGCCCGTGGTAATGACAGTATCAATGATATTGGCATGCGTACTGGCCCCAAAGCCATTCAGAGCTTTAATAAATTCCTAAAATTTGATGCAAGCGATGCCGCTTTGATTATTTTGCAGGCTGCCGCGACCAATCAACCGCGCTGTCTGATTGGCAATAATGCCAAGATAATCGACGCGGTACAGCGTGTCTTTCCAGCGACATACAGTCAAATATTGAACGATGTCCATAAGCTCTCTCGTAAGCTCAAACCACGCCGCCATAGAAAATCAAGCACGCCAAAATAATATATTCTAAAAGTATTTGCCCACAAAAAAGCGCTTAAATATTATCAATATTTAAGCGCTTTTTTGATCGATAGAATGTCAACACTGTCTTTCAATATGGTTCTTCATACGGTATGAAATTAATTCATGTCCCTCTAAAGCCCAAACACTTTATCTATTTATATACTTTAATTATTTAATATTTGGTACAATTATGTTTCTAGCAACTTACAGATTGATGACTCATTCAGATTTTTTGCACAAAAATTAAGATTACTTCTGTCATTTTGACAGCTAAATTATCATAAAAATATATTATTACATATTATTTTTGATAATAAGGATATTCCAATGAAAATACTTTTAAGGGTCAAACCCTCTTCCTCCGTTTTACTGGCTGCTATCTTTGCTATTGGTGCGGTTAGCCTGTCAGGCTGTAGTGAATCAGATACCAAGGCCGTCGACCGTGTCGAAGAAGCTGAAGCATTAGCCCGCGTTAAGTCACTTGAGGCACGTGCTGCAGAAATCAAAGAAGAGATGGCTGCAAATCCAAGCGCCAAACTGACCGTTAGCATGCCAGATGAGTCCACTATTCCAGATGATGAGTTCGGTGCAGCAGTACGTCGCGGCTTACAAATCGCCAATCATACTTATAAAGAGGTGCCTGACAATGTCGGCAACCAGTTGAATTGTACCAGCTGTCACTTGGGTAACGGCTCAGAGGCTTACGCAGCGCCTTGGAATGGCATGCCGGGTATTTATCCTATTTATCGTTCACGTGCTGGTCGCGTGAATTCAATACAAGAACGCATCAATGGCTGTTTTGAACGCTCAATGAATGGCAAAGCGCTTGATCTGGGTTCAGATGATATGAATGCGATGGTGTCTTATATGAGCTGGCTATCACAGGACTTGCCTTATGGCGTCTCGCCTGAAGGTCGCGGTTTTGTTAAGGTAGACAAAAATTTAGAGCCAAATACGGACAATGGTAAAAAGCTGTTTGCTGAAAAATGTAGCGTTTGCCATGGTGAAAATGGCGAAGGGCAATATAATGACGATGGCACTTATATCTATCCAGCAGTAGCTGGAGACAAGTCCTTCAACGATGGTGCAGGTATGGCGCGAACTTATACAGCAGCGGCCTTTATCAAAGGCAAAATGCCCTTTGGTCAAGGTAACTCGCTTAGTGACCAAGAAGCGGTCGATATTGCTGCTTACTTTACCCATCTGCCGCGACCTATCAAAGCCAACAAAGACAAAGACTGGCCCAATGGTGATGCCCCTAAAGATGTACGCCGCTAGTTTTAAGCACCTTTAAAAGTTACCATAAAAAGCCCAACTACTTAAATAGCTGGGCTTTTTTATTATTGATAGTTAGGACAATTTGCGTCCTTTATCTTTAATTTAAGGCAATTTCATATCACCATCAACCAGCCAGCCCACGCGGCGCATCACATGAGCGACCACCCCTGCAATTAGGGCAGGTAATACAAACATCAACAGGATAATCGCTGTCCATAATTGACTCGTACTCATGATGTCTTGTGACGCTTCAATGACTCCAAATACGCCGACCAATCCAGCAGTACCCATACCTGCACCCGTTGCCGTACATGCCAGTCCAAAACCTACGGTCGCGATAGGACCAACGATGGCGCTGGCAATCACAGCAGGCAACAACACCAGCGGTTTTTTTAACACATTAGGAATCTGTAGCATACTGGTACCCAGACCTTGAGATATCACGCCACTGACGCCGTTGTCTTTAAAGCTTGCAACGGCAAAGCCAATCATGTGTGCCGCACAGCCTACCACTGCTGCCCCGCCTGCTACGCCACCAAGCCCAATTGCGATACAAATAGCAGCGCTGGACGTTGGCAATGTCAATAAAATACCCACCACTACTGCAATCACAATACCCATTAACAGAGGCTGTAACTCAGTGGCCGCTTGAATACCTTGACCAATGGCAGCGACCGCAGCGACGATAGGTGGATTCAATAGTGCGCAAACTGCTAATGCTACCGCGCACACCAATAAAGGAACCAATAGAATATCAAGCTTGGTTTTGCCAGCGACCCAAGTACCAGCACGATAAGCAAATACCGAGGTCAAATACGCCCCTATCGGATTGCCCGGTAAGGCGGCAAAGGTCGCAGGTCCACCTACTTGGGGCATAAATAACGTCCCTGCCATTAATGCTTCAGAGTGTGCGCCAAGCATACCCGCCACCAAGCAGCTGAGCATGACGAGCGTCGGTGCTTTAAGGTAATAGGCGATACCTACTCCGATACCTGCACCCATTAGTACTGAGGCAAGCTTGCCCACTGCAACCAATGCGGGCAAATCTAACCAGCCACCGATTTGCGAGATGATTAGACCAGCAATCAATGTGACAAATAGCCCTAAAGCCATGCCAGTAAACGCATCAATAAAATACTTTTGGAAAAATGCTTTAATGAAGCCAGTAGGCGGTGTTGCTAAATGAGAGACAGTCATAGCCATGCTCTTTATAAAATTTTTGATGAAAGGTAATAAACCAACAGAAAAATAATTTTGCTAAAAATCAGAGATAAAAAAAACGTCATTGCGACGTTTTTTTTATTATTCATAAAGAACTATAACTGTCATTAAACAGCATAACTTAACGACGCTGTTCAACAATAATGGAGTCAATACCATTATTCTGTAGGCGCTGCTGAGCAGTGGTTACTGCTTGGCGGTTATTCATCGGGCGAGAAATAACTTGATAGATTGGCAAACCATTACCCGTCGTATTCTTGACCACGCGAGCGTCTACACCTGCCATCAACACTTGAGCACGGCGGCGATCTGCTTCATCCGCATCACCGAAGCTGTTGATCTGTAAAATGTAAGTTGCCGCAGGTTTTGCAGCCTGAACGCTAGCAGTACCTGCGCCTGCATTATTGGTGGACGTATTATTGCTACTAGTAGGCGTCGATCCATCATAGGTCGCGTCTTCTTCAACGATCACAATGTCATCGCCGCTATTACTGGTAGCAGCGTTATTGCCACGACTGGGCGCAATCACTGTATTTTCAGAGATACCAAAGTTACCAGTATCATCATTGCGACTGGCTGAACCATCTTCAGGTTGAGTCACCACGACATCAGGCTCAAAGGCACTGATATCCCCTATGCGATCATCGCCTGTCTCAGCAATATCTTCATCAGGAATAGTCGCCATCTCCTGATTGGGCAAAATATCATAGAACTCATAATCACCATTATCAGTATCAGTGTCGACACGTGGCTGTACCTGACGATCAGGATCATTACCAGCGGTGCTGTCAGCGGGACTGAAATCAAATAATGGTGACAAGTATATAAATACCCCTATCATAAGGGTCAATACAGCCCCAACAAACATCCACAATAAGCCTGATACGCTACTTGTTTTGCGTTTTTCAGTCGCACCTTTAGGTTTTTTGGCTAGCATGGATCTGGTTCTCCCTACTGAATCTAACTATCATCAAATTATGGCTGGCAGTCATCTATACTCATACTACATGTTAGAAAGTTACTATATAATAGAAAAAAACTACATGCTAGATGGTGCCGACAACCCTAACAAACTAAGACCATTGGCCAATACTTGACGTACGGCTTTAGACAAACGCAAACGGGCTTGCATCAATTCCATCTCATCCGAGCTTGGTGTCTCACCTGACGTCAAACTCACTGGCAAAATGCGATTGCTGTCATACCAACCATGAAATAGCGCTGCCAACTCTTTAAGATAGTTGGTCAAGACATGTGGCTCATAACCCGTCGCGGCGCGTAATAATGTCGCTGGATATCCTGCTAATAATTTAATCAGCTCGTCTTCGTTTGGTGCGCTAAGTAAGTTTTGATGTTCTAAACCAATCGCATCGTCTACCACAAGACCACTGTTTTGTAGCTTTTCTAATACTCGGCAAACACGGGCATGCGCGTATTGAATGTAATACACTTGATTGTCTTTGCTTTGTGATTTAGCCAGCTCCAAATCAAAATCAATATGCACCTCAGGCTTACGGGCGACATAATAAAAACGCGCGGCGTCGTTACCAACTTCGGTACGTAAATCACGCAGGGTGACAAATTGACCTGAACGCGAGGACATTTGCACTTTTTCACTGCCACGCCATAATGCAACAAATTGCACAAGCACCACATCTAAACGCTCAGCATCAATACCAAGCGCCAATAAAGCAGCTTTTACGCGTGGCACATAACCATGGTGATCGGCACCCCAAACATTGACCACTTTATCAAAACCACGATCAAATTTGTTTTTGTGATACGCAATATCAGAGGCAAAATAAGTAGATTGACCATTGGCACGGCGCACAACACGGTCTTTTTCATCACCAAAATCGGTCGATTTAAACCAAATATTACCGTCTTTTTCGTATAGATAGCCTTTTTCATCTAAGGTTTGCAAGACTGGCTCAATCTCGCTATCGATCGATCTTTCGCTAAACCAGCACTCGTAGCGCACACCAAAGTCATTTAAGTCATCTTTGATATCGGCTAAAATACTGCTCAATGCCGCATTTAAAAACAGCTCATAACCCTCGCCAAGCAAGGCTTTACTGTTAGCAATTAGGCCATCAATATGCGCTTCTTTGTCACCTGATAGCAATGTTTTTTCGCAGTCCGCATTAATCTCAAACTCAGCATCTGCTGGCACATCTTTGGCGATTGCTGCAAAGCTATGAACGTAATGATCACCGTGTTGCGCTTTTAACGTTTGGGCGATGTCACTGACATAATCACCTTGATAGCCATTGACTGGGAAGATTATTTTCTCACCGTTGGTTTCCAGATAACGCAAATAGGTACTGGTCGCCAAGATATCCATCTGCCGACCCGCATCGTTGACATAATATTCACGCGTGACGTCATAACCAATCGCTTCCAGCAAGTTTGCCACGCTCATACCGAACGCTGCACCGCGACCATGCCCAACGTGCAAACTTGACGTTGGATTGGCAGAGACAAACTCAACCTGAATTTTTTGCCCGTCAAACTGATCGCTTAAACCAAAGCGATCTTGCAAGGCAAAGATATCATCTAATACCGCAAACTTGGCTTCCGCATTTAAGAACACGTTAATAAAGCCTGGACCTGCGATTTCTACTTGGCGAATGTCTTGGTTTTCAGGCAGCGCATTGACGATTTTTTCGGCAAGCTGTCGTGGATTGACCTTAGCAGCTTTGGCCGCTGTCAGCGCAATATTACTGGCAAAATCACCATGGCTTAAGTCTTTAGTACGGGTGATTTGGCTATTATTTTGCCAATCGCTTGGTAACGTGCCATCTGCTTGTAGGGTTTGAATCGCATCGTTAAATAGTGATGCAAGTGTATCAATTTGGGCTTGTGACATAAGGATTTGAACTCAGTTAAATAAACAACAAAAACGGTATAAAATGTGGCGAATGCGAGCAGCCAATAACTGCCTATTATAATAGCGACCGACATTGCAGGGGATAAAATAATACAAAAAAGATAAGTAACCTGTAAATATAACAATCTTTGCCCTGCATTGCACTATGTGCACCAAAATTAGCACTAAAATCTTACGGTTATGACAGTTAACACTGATAATTTAGGTGACTAGGGCGTGTCCTCATTGTAAAAATGGTGATAAAAAGAAGATAAATTGCCGTCAAGCAAGAAAGGTAGCGCAAATAATATCGAGATATTGATAAGCTATTTGACGATGTTTGGCAAAATTTAGCCATTTTTAGCCCATTTAGAGGATAATCGATTGAATTGAAGACACGCCCTAACAGGCGTTGTCTGTGCTTTCATTCACGATAAATCAGATTGAAATGCTTTAAATAGATCAGGATTTAGCGCTGTTACCGATCAGTCAGCCCTGCAAATTGTAGCGTTACTGTTGTCTCATACTTAGCAGCAGTTTATACCTGCTCGCTTCCGCGTTATAATAACGGTTTGTATTGCTGCCTGCTTTTTTCTGACTTATTTTATGGATTACTGCTTATATCATGAATGGTGATACTTCATTTTGAAGGCAATTATTATCGAAAGATCCATAAAATAATAGAAATAAATAAAGACGGCGTTACTACTTTATAGGATTATGCCATGTTTGCTATTGCTGCCAGTACAGTTACCAGTTGGGGATTGTATGTTTTACTACCCATATTCATCGCCTTCTTATTTTTTATTATGTGGGATATCTCTAAAGAATCTCAAGCTGGGCGCGCGGGTACATTTTGGATTTTCTTAGCACTAGGCGCAGGGTTTGTGGGCTTCTTACTCAAGCTATTGCTGGAAGTCGCTTTTAAAAGGTGGTTGATATAATTTTTATATGACTAGGCCGTGTCCTCACTGTTAATGATAGGTGATAAATAACTCGCCTATCACTGATAAATAAGCGGTTAAATAATCAATTAAAAAATACATGGCTCATGACGGCTTCACTTTACAGTGTGTCAATCATTCCTACCAAAATATCACTCACTGAGCCTTGCTATCATTTTTAACAAACCCCCAACCTTCAAAGGGATCACCATACGCATCTGATGCCATAGCAGGTAGCGAGAATAGACCAATCGTCATACAAGCCATTATTTTTTTCATAATCTCTCATCCTTGCTATATTTGCAGTCCATTTCCACTGCTGATTATATTGACTGATGGCTTCTCTGCTACCCTAAAAAACTATCTTTTGGCAATCAAGGTCGCGCGCATCGGCGCAGGATAGCCTTCAAGGGTTTTGCTGGAATCATTAGGGTCTAAGAAGTCGGATAGCGAATGATAGGTCATCCACTCCGTTTTGCGCTGCTCTTCTGTTGAAGTCACTGCGACATCAACGCAGCATACCTCTGAGAATCCTGCTTTTTCTAGCCAGCCTATCAATGCGGCGACTGATGGTAAAAAATACACGTTATTCATCTGGGCATAGCGGTCGTGTGGCACCAGTACGGTATTGGCATCACCTTCGATAACCAAGGTTTCAAGCACCAGCTCACCGCCTTTGACCAACTGCCCTTTAAGCTGTTGTAAATGCTCAAACGGCGATTGGCGATGATAGAGCACACCCATGCTAAATACGGTATCAAATAATTGGCTATGCTCGGGCAAGGCTTCAAATGGTACGGGGATATAATGCGTTCTATAGCTATCAGCAGCCCCGACAAAATGCCGAATCGCCATAAACTGATGATAAAATAAGCAAGACGGATCAATGATAATGACTGTATCCGCGCCAGCGCCAGCCATACGCCAGCCGTGATAGCCAGAGCCACCGCCCACATCCAATACGCGACGACCTTTTAAATCCCCCAAATGCGGTGTGACCCGTTGCCACTTCCAATCACTGTGCCATTCGGTATCAATCAATATTGGCGCGGCTTGTTGGTCTTCATTCTGACCACTATCAATTTGATTTTCGATCTGACCACCAATTTGAAAAGGCCCTTTACGCCACGGCATGAGCTGCTTTAATAATGCCATTGTTTGTTTGCGCTGAGACTCACTAAGATTTGCCTCAATCGTCAGGACATCACTGTTTAGATCGACATTATTGACGGTTAATGTTGGCAAACGAGCGACTGACGCTTGATAAGCAGGTGCATGCGCGTAGTTGGCTTTGTCCTTGATATCATTTAACCATGTTGGCAAGCGCGTAAGCCATTCATAAGCACTCGGCTGCTGCTGGGCTAATTCTAGCAAGGTTAAATATAATGCGCGTTCGGCGTAGGTGATAGTGTTGTTAAGCATAAAAGCAGGTTACCGTATTGATCAAAAAACAACTGTGTTAAAAATAAGGATTATTTAAATGCCACAATAGAGACGAAGTTCAAAAACTGAAACCATGTGAGATGGCGCTTAAAGCCAACTTGATCTAACCGTGCATGATGCTCATCTAATGTATCAGTGATAAGGACGTTTTCTAGTGCATTACGCTTGCCGCTGATTTCCATCTCGCTATAACCATTGGCGCGTTTAAAATCATAATAACGCTCGACCAACCACGCATCATATTGCTCATCAAAAGCATGGGTTTTTTCAGTTAATACCAGTATCCCGCCTTCACTTAACGCTGCATAAATTTTCTCTAATACTGCGACTCTATCGGCAGCTGGCAAAAACTGTAGCGTTAAGTTCAAAATCACCATATCGCAGGGTTCAAGTTCCACATCGCGAATATCAGCGGTAATCACTTCGATGTCATGCGCAGGATAATTGTCACTCAGTAGCGTGGTCGCTTCGGTCGTCATCGCTGGTGAGATATCAATCGCTTTAATCTGCAAATCTTGCGGCTCAAACTCACCCGCCAACGTCATACTTGCTGCGCCAAGTGAACAGCCCAAATCATACACTCGACTGACGCGCTGACCACTATCGCTCTGTTGACGATACTTACAATGACGTCGGGCAAATATGGGCAGCATCGCTAGCACCTGACCATAACCGGGCACACTGCGACGAATCATATCAGGGAAACAAGCCACCACTTGCTCATCAAAGGAGAAGCGCGCTGCTTTATCAAGTGGCGTGGTAAACGGTTTGTCAAATAGGGTGTCGTGTTTAACAATAGCAGGCTTAGATTGACTCATGGTGCGACTCATTTTGTGATAATAGAACTTAAATTAGGAGATAATTGATGGTCTTGCTTGTCATTATTAGCTGAAAGCAGCACGACGTAGCAAAAGCCCATTATAACATTACTGTTTGTTACTTATCGCGGTCAGATGCCCTGCTAAGCTAAATACGTATTGCTAAGTAAGTAACACTTGGCTCATATTTTATATTTATAAAAATAGGAAAAATTATGCAAACCATTATTTTGGGCGGTGGCTGTTTTTGGTGCACCGAATCGGTATTTTTATCCGTAAAAGGTGTGCAATCTGTCGTTTCAGGCTACATGGGCGGTAACGCTGTTTCTGCCAATTACGAAGCGGTCTGTGGTGGCAATACAGGGCATGTTGAAGTGATCAAAATCGAGTTCGATGACTCTATCGTCCCGCTAGAAGTGATACTTGATGTTTTCTTTGCTACCCATGATCCCACCACAATGGATCGTCAAGGCAATGACGTCGGTAGCCAGTACCGCAGCGTGGTTTTTTATACCGAAGAAAATCAGAAACCAACGATTGACCGCACCATCAACAAACTGCGCGATATGGGCGTCAATGTGGTCACTGAAGTAAATCCAGCTGTTGAGTTTTATCAAGCAGAAGAGACCCATCAGGATTTCTTTAATAAGAATCCAGGACAAGGGTATTGCAACTTTGCCATACCGCCAAAGCTTGCCAAATTGCGTAAAGAGTTTAGTCAGTATATGGTGAGCTAAACGACAAATGAAGATAGTTTTTCATTTGAAAAAAGATTATCTCAGCATTTCATTATAGCCAAACGCTTGTTGTATGAGCGTTTGGCTTTTTAACATCTTTAGCATTCTCACTCAAACCGTTATGATAGAAACAACTCAAATATAACCCTCAACGAATAAAGGCGAAGGTATGAACGCTGAATTTTGGCACAGCCGCTGGCAAGAGAAACGTATTGGCTTTAATCAGTCTGCAGTGAATCCCTTATTAATAAATTACTTTAAGCAGTTAAACCTGCCAGCTGGTAGCCGTGTCTTTGTCCCTCTTTGCGGTAAATCGATTGATATGGCTTGGCTGGCAGCGCAAGGCTACGACGTCGTAGGCGTTGAATTGGTGGAAACAGCGATACAAGAATTCTTTACTGAGCAAAATATCTCCCCTACTGTGCACCAGCATCTAGATAATCCAGCCATTAAATACTATCAAGGTCAGTTGTCAGGACAAACCATTACCCTATGGGTTGCTGATATTTTTGCACTAACGACTGAGGATATCGGATCTGTAAAGGCGTTATATGATAAAGCCGCATTGATTGCGCTGCCAGAAAATATGCTTACGAAGTATAGCGAGCATATACGTAAAATAAGTGGTCATGCACCACAATTTATCATCACTCTCACTTATGACCAAAGCAAAAAAGCGGGACCGCCGTTCTCTATCAGTAGCGAGCAAATACAGCAATATTATGGCGATAACTATTATATCAGCGAACTGACGAGTGAACTTACTTCTATAGGATCGGCACCTGAGCTAACAGTCTCGGAGCATGTTTGGCTATTGAAATGAGTGGTTAATAAATGAAATGAGTCGTTAATAAAGCCGTTTGCGTAGCGATTAATCAGTACTAAATCATGATGGAGAAATTGAATGAAAATATTAGTTAGGCTGATAAGTTTAATTTCTATCTTACTAGTCACACTCGCAGGTCCGCTGTACAAGTTTGGCTTAGTCGATTTAGCGACTGCGTTTGCAGGGTTTAAGTTTGGTGTATTTACTGGTATCGCAGCATTGGTACTATTAGGCATACAGCTTTTATTTAAACGAGACACGGCTAGCATTGGTAGCGCATTACCATCGGCAGCGCTTGCTATCACTGCCATTGCTATTCCACTAAGCATGATGAATACCGCCAAAAATGTACCGCCCATTCACGATATTTCAACCGACCTAGTGAATCCACCTGAATTTGTGGCCATTGCCCCACTGCGCGCTGATGCACCAAACCCAGTCGAGTATGCAGGTGTAGAGACTGCAACGCAGCAGCGCGCCGCCTACCCTGAATTACAAACATTACGCTATAGCCAGTCAAAATCTGAGTTGGTTGAGGCAACCAAACAAGCCATCGATAATTTAGGTTGGGAGCTTGTCAATATCGATGCGGATAAAGGCGTCATTGAAGCGACCGATACGACTGCTTGGTTCGGTTTTAAAGATGATGTTGTCGTGCGTATCACGGATAACAGTAGTGAACGTCTAGTAGATATTCGTAGCAAGTCACGGGTTGGTGGGAGCGATTTGGGCAAAAATGCGGCGCGTATTCATAAGTTGATTGAAGAGTTGGATGGGGTTTTGGGGGAGTGATTAGGTTTCGAGAGAAGTAAAAGTGATTAATTGAATTTTTTTAGTACTTTATCCATTTTAGCCTATCTATCCTAAATCTTAAACCCTCTCTCAACCTCACGCCACCGTCAATTTATAGTAACAGCTTACTTCGATACCTTTTCTTTACCCATGAGATTGGTTACTCTAAGTCCATACTGCACCAATCCGCTTTGCTTTCTCTTTTAATAACTATTTCAACGTTTATAGGATATTTTCATGCGTTTGACTCCAGTTTCTACTTTATCATTGCTTAGCCTTGCTGTTGGGCTGAGTTTTGCTAGCACTGCTCAAGCAGCCAAACCACCAGCGCCAGACTTATCTAATGCCGAGTTTCAACAATGCTTAGACGGTTTGAAAAACTCTAGCAAATTTCGAGGGGTTGATGGCTCTACTTTTAATAACTATCGCCCTAGCCAGCCTGATCCTAGCGTGATTCAGTCATTGAATTATCAGCCAGAGTTTCAAAAAGACGTTTGGGATTATTTATCTTCACTGGTCGATAAAGAGCGTGTAGAAGATGGCATTCGTGCCAAGCGCCAATGGGCGGATACGCTACGTCAAATTGAATCACGCTATGGCGTCAAAGCCGAGCACGTACTAGGTGTATGGGGTGTTGAGTCAAACTTTGGGCAGACATTGGGCAAAAAACCTTTGTTTGAGTCTCTAGCGACGCTGTCTTGTTTTGATCGCCGTCAGAGCTATTTCCAAGGTGAATACGCTAATGCGCTAAAAATCGTCCAAAACGGTGATATCGCGCCAAGTGATATGACCGGCTCATGGGCAGGCGCTTTTGGTCAAACGCAATTTATGCCAAGTACCTTTTTAGAGCTGGCAGTCGATTTTGATGGCGATGGTCGCCGTGATTTGGTCAATAGTGTGCCTGACGCGCTAGCCTCTACCGCCAACTTTTTGGACAATCGTGGCTATCGCACGGGCGAGCCTTGGGGCTACGAAGTCAAGCTGCCCAGTGGATTTTGGGCAGCGTCTGACCGTAAAAACAAGAAGTCTATTAGCCACTGGCGCAATCAAGGTATCACGCTCGCCAATGGCAGTCCATTGCCAAACGATTTGAGTAGCGCTGGGTTATTATTACCCGCTGGCAAAGATGGTCCTGCTTTCTTGGTCGGTAAAAACTTTGATACGTTTTACTCTTATAATGCGTCAGAAAATTATGCGTTGGCAATCGCCCATTTATCAGACTTAATCACCAAAGAGGACAGCAGCAAAACTGACTTTGTCACAGCATGGCCTACCGATGACCCTGGTATCAGTCGCCAGCAAGCCAAAGATATCCAGCAGGCGTTATTGAATGCGGGTTACGATATTGGTGGTGTTGATGGCATTATTGGCGACAATACCCGTATCGCGATTCAGCAATACCAATCTAGTCGTGGTATCTTGCCAGCGGATGGCCGCGCAGGACAGAAATTCTACCGTGCAATCATTGGAGATGCTGGAAACACAGCCCCGAAAAGCACGCAATACGGCAATCAATACGGACAGCCGTCGAATAGCCAGCCTTTAAACCCTGCCTCTGCTGATCGCATGGGACAGCTGATTCAGCAGCAAACGAGTACTCCTAATACGTACTCAACGCAGCCTTCTGCGCAATCACCTACCCCTGGTAACACACGCTATCGCCGTGTCACTGGTAGCGACGGTGTGGTGAAGCTCGTTCGTGTTGACGAAGGTTCTTAGTATTCCGCGGATGTATCTTAGATTAAGCACATACTAGGCTAAGCACGCCCTAGATTAAGCACATAAAAAGAGCCACGTTAATCATAACGTGGCTTTTTTCATGGGATTCATTCTTTAGTTTTTAGTCGGCTTTTAACCTAAACGATCGGTGGTGGGTTCGGTTTACCATTATCACCATCCCAGTTCTCACGTGCTTTTTCATCTAGATCAGCAGGCGTTTTTGGCTCCCACTTGCCATTTTCTTTCCAAGTAGCATCGCCCCAATCGGCATCTTCTTCTTTTCTGTCCAAGTCTTTATAAGCTTGGCTAGGGTCGATACCGCGGCGTTTCATGTCCGCTACTTGCTCTTCTAAGGTATGAAACTGCTCGGCAGCATGCATAGATTCTTCTAAGCCATCAAGCTCTTTTTTTAATGCATCGTTTTTAGCGTTACTCATCAGGTGCTCTCCTTAGTCAGTATTATTATGCGATTTATATACATTCGACTTATATGTATACAATATATACGTCAGTAATTTTAATATAAATAATGTATTTATTATCAATCTCTGATTAGTCTCAATATTACCAGTGTTAAATGGATTCACAACCGTTGACGCGTATGCTTTGTATTACAAAACGTAGTCACAGCCACACGTGTGCTATTTGCAGCAGATAGGTTATGACTACTTTTAAATGAGGAAGGCAGAAATATCATTAGTGCAAAGTGCGAATCATTGGGAGTTATGATGGACTTCGTTCAAGAGATTTTTTGCATGAAAGGTCAACTTCCAAAGTTCTTGCGAGACGCGAGTGCCATAGGTTGTGAGCTGTATCCAGTTTGCACCCACTAGCTGACGTTGTAGTTGGTTCAAATCATCTTGAGAAATTTGGCAGCGCGAGACGGCATGGACATTCGGCATCTCTTTTTTGATGTCTTGCTCAGCTTTTGACGCTATCAAGCGATTCACAGCATTTTGCAAGCCATAGCTCGAAAAGGTCGCTGGTATTTTCATTAAGGCGATCAATATCTCTTGCCATGTCAAGGTCATGGGTCTGGTAACATCCGTCAGGTTGCCACCTGCATAAGCTTGAGCGCTATATTGAATATCAAAAGCTTCTAACAATACAATTGGCTTACTCACATCATCAGAGACGAATTCATCAGCAGGTGGGCTATTTTCCTTTAGCGTTTTGTCAGTAGACAATAGATCTGCAAACCGTTCCGCCACGGTTTGCTTGCTAAATTTGATCATTTCCTCATTAGCTCTCAGCCATCCACCAACGACCTGATGATTGGTCACTGCGTTATAGTAAGCTTGTACAAGTAATGGCTCAATATCCGTTTCTGTATCATAATAATATATCGTATTGTCCTGCCGAGTCACCGACTTAATAAATTCTTGCAGTTGACGACTGATACTCGCATCTGGATGATGATTTTTGATTAAGATGAGTAACGGTTTGAGCTTGGCTTTGGCATTCAAATAGCTCAAATGCATTTGGCTAACGCCATTCCTTTGCACGGTGCCATAACTGTCTCCAATGAGCATCAGTGCATAATCGCAGGAGTCGATACATTGTCGACCATATAGCGATGCTTTTGGCAATTGGCTCGACACATCATAGGTCAAGAAAGCCCGCGACTGAAAAAATATCGCCAAGCTGTCCAAGACCAACAATTGATCATTGTCAGCGCATATGATGTGAATATGATAGCGACGGTTTGGCACAATCACCTCTAAGCTTAGGTCATGACATAGAATAATATGATATAAAATAGAGCACAAATATCTTGTGTTGCACAGCCTAGCATAATCTTATAAAAATAAGCTCAATTTATTTTTAATATATCAATATTATGGTTATGGGTTTAATATAAACACCTTTAGCTGCGCCTATTCAGAACAGTATTGCAAGATGACGTCTTTGCCAAGCAAACGCGCTATTAAAGTACCCAGTTTATCATCGAACTTAGTCGCATAAAAAATCAATGGCGGTCGAATGACAACTTTTGTTCTGTCAGTTGTTTCTAAACAATGATCATCTGGGGTATTGTCAAACAATGCAGACAGCTGGTTTGCAGCCAATAGCTGCTTAACTCGCTCAGCAATCGCTTGTCCAGAATCAACGACCTGCATCGCCAATTGCTGCTGAGCAATCTCATCTAACAAAAACGTTTTGAAAAATGGATAGTGCGTACAGCCTAGTACCAATTGATCAACGCCATCATGAGCAAATAATGTGAGCTGCTGGCGTAATCTTAAAGCAGTATCATCCTGCTCTGGCATTCCCGCCTCTACCCAAGGTACCAATTGCGGATCAAAATATTTGGTCACTACCGTATTGTTGGGTTTAGCAAAGTGATCGATGACCTCATTAAGCAATGTGCCATTCAAGGTAGCTTTAGTCGCTAAAACAACCACGCGACCAGTTTTGCTCGCCGATATGGCTGGCTTTAGCGCCGGGACTAATCCGACGATAGGCAACTGCGGATAACGCCGTCTGGCTGTTTCCAAAGCATAAGCTGAGGCGCTATTACAAGCAATAACAATGAGCTTGCAGCCCTGCTCATACAACCAATCAACGGCTGTTAAAGTCAAGGCTTCAATATCGGCGCTATCACGATTACCATAAGGCACATTTAAGGTGTCTGCATAATAGACATAACGCTCAGCAGGCAACTGCTGTGCCAAATGTAGATAAACTGACAGTCCACCGACACCAGAGTCAAACAATCCGATTGGCGCATTGCGCTTTTTATTATTTATAACTGTGCCAATGTTCGTTTTATATATGTCAACTTTAGCATTAGTTGCACTCTCAACATGCTCAATATGTTTACCATCAGGGCTATCTGAGCGCATTTTCACCCTATTTAAGCTATTACTTGCAGCAATATCCATCACTACTCTACTGCCATTTTTATATACATATCGTCATCTTTATGCTGTTTGCTGTTTGCTGTTTGCTGTTTGCTGTTTGCTGTTTGCTGTTTGCTGTTTAGCATACTACAGTAATTAGCTGGTGATTTATCGCTATAGTCGGTTCAATATAATTTGGATATAAGGAGGCCAAGCGAAAGTACTACAAATAGTAGACTAAGCGAGTCTGACACCGTATCTGATTTATATGGGATTGACTATATCTAAGCCGTAAATTATTTGACGGGTACATAGCTTTGAGCCCTTGCGTTAACTGGCTGGCATCGACAGCTCATAGGATTTTCCGCCACTTTGTAACGTCAGTATCGTCTCACCATTTTGCTCTGTCAATTCGCCAATTTCGGTCAAATGATAAAAAGTATTACGCCCAATAAGTGCGTCCAAACCATTTCTAACGGGCATATAAGGACGTACCTGCATATCCATTGCTGCCTGCTGATCAATCGTATCATTGTCTGTAGGATTATACGCCTTTAATGTGATGGTGTGCTCATCATCTAAACGCACCACATCGCCAGTCGTCGTGGTAAATTCTAGCCAACGGTTATTGCCTTCGTTGACGATACCGACGTCATTGATTAATAAAGGGGCATGTTCAACTTGGATACGGATTTTCTGTACTGGCGTCTTCAAAAAATATTCAATGACACCATTATTGTCTTCTTTCCATAAAATAGTCGCAAATAAGCTCACCAATGACTCTCTGGTCATTTGCCCGCCTTCATGCCACCACTCGCCATTTGCCTTTATGACCAGATCCATATCGACCACATCTTTTGGGTGCCATTTATCCAATGGTGGGATGGCACGTCCTTCACGTTTGCCTACGGTAGACTTTAGATACTGACTGAGAGAATCCATATTATTTAGCTTAGATGGCACGTCTTTTGGCGGTTTAGCTGCCGTTTCATCGTTTTGAATTATGTCTTCATTATTGTTATTCATCGTATAATCCTTTACTTAGCATTCAAAGTTTGGCAAATCTATTATTACTATAAATTTTAGTTTCGGGTATGATGAAAACATATCATCTTAGCACCCTCATTAGTTCAATCTTACCTTAACATCGATACTCATAAATGCGTATCGTGTTTGTAGGACTTTTCTTTTATAATGAGTAACGATTTTTTATTGAAATGGTCAAGTGGGTGTTGTGTTAATGACACATTTTACGTGATGTGTTGAAATCCTTAAATACATGGATCTCGACAGTAACATGGTCAATTGATGTCGCAAAGACAGTTTTTATCGGGCAGCCATATGTCTGAGTAATGTTAGCGCCGCAAGTCTATTATTCAATTGTTAAGCTAATGATGCCCTGAGATAAGCCACTAAAAGTTTAGGAGTAGGTATGCAAGAGCAAGACAATCAAAAGCCAGTCATTGATAGTGACACTGTGAATACTGACCCATCAGTAGCGACAGAGACGGCAAATCTAGATAAAGCAGAGTCAGCCGTTGTGACCCAAGAAGTGCCAGCTGAAACAGTCGCTATCGACAAAGCGCCAGAGCCAGTAGTAGAAGCTGTCGCAGTAGAAGCTGTCGCAGCAGAGCCTGAGATTGAACGTGAATCCATGGAATTTGACGTTATCATCGTCGGTGGTGGACCTGCTGGGCTATCTGCTGCTATCCGCCTACGTCAGCTCGCTATCGCTGCTGGTAATGATGAGTTTATGGTTTGTGTGGTCGAAAAAGGTTCTGAGTTTGGTGCGCATACCTTATCAGGTGCTGTCATCGAACCGCGCGCTTTGAACGAGCTGATACCAGACTGGAAAGAAAAAGGCGCGCCGCTTAATGTGCCAGCGACCGAAGATCGCTTTTATTATTTAAACTCAGCCACGCGCTCTACTAAAGTACCTGACTCGTTGATTCCAGGACCGATGCACAACAATGGCAACTATATTGTCTCATTGGGCAATGTGGTGCGCTGGTTGGCAGTACAAGCTGAAGAGCTTGAAGTCATGATGTTCCCAGGCTTCCCTGCAGATGATATTTTATATAACGATGACGGTTCTGTACGCGGTGTCTTGACGGGCGATATGGGTGTGGCTGCCAATGGCGAAGCCAAGCCTAGCTTTGAACCAGGTTATGAGCTACTTGCTAAATACACTATTTTTGCCGAAGGTAGCCGTGGTCATTTAGGCAAACGCTTAATCAGCCGTTTTGATCTTGATAAAGACTCAGATCCTCAGCATTATGGTATCGGTCTAAAAGAGCTGTGGGACGTAGCCCCTGAGAAACACGAGCAAGGCGTGGTCATGCACGGTCTTGGCTGGCCCTTGACCGAAACAGGCTCTACTGGTGGCTGGTGGTTGTACTTCGATGAAAACAACCAAGTAAGCTTTGGTCTTGTCGCTGACTTGTCTTACCACAACCCATATATGTCGCCATTCGATGAGATGCAGCGCCTAAAGACCCATCCCGTCATCAAAAACGTATTGGAAGGCGGCAAGCGTATCTCTTATGGCGCACGTGCTTTGACCAAAGGTGGCTTAAACTCTTTACCGAAATTCACTTTCCCAGGTGGTGTATTGGTCGGTGATGATGCTGGATTCTTGAACCCTGCTAAAATCAAAGGCACACACACATCGATGAAGTCAGGCATGCTAGCCGCCGAAGCCATCTTTGAGGCACTACAGGCCGATCGTCAGCATGATGAAGTGATTGCTTATACCACCATGTATAAAGAGTCATGGTTGTATCAAGACAACTATGAGTCACGCAACTTCTCGCCTGCAATACATCGCATGGGTCTGTTTATGGGCGGTGCTTTTACCTTTATCGAGCACAACTTATTAAAAGGTAAAATGCCGATTACCTTACATGACAGCCTGCCAGATTATGATCAGTTAGAGCGTGCCAATCATGCTTTTCAGCCAACCTACCTCAAGCCTGATGGCAAACTGGTATTTGACAAGCTGTCATCGGTATTTATCTCTAATACTAACCATGCAGAAGACCAGCCGGTACATTTGAAATTGACTGATCCAACGGTACCTGTTTCAATTAACTTACCGCTATATGCTGAGCCTGCTCGTTTATATTGCCCAGCTGGTGTGTATGAAATAGTGAAAGATGCAGAAGGAGCTAAGTTTGTGATCAATGCGCAAAACTGTGTGCATTGTAAAACTTGTGACATCAAAGATCCTTCACAGAATATCACTTGGGTAACGCCAGAAGGTGGCGGTGGCCCTAACTATCCTAATATGTAAATATAAACAATGTTAGAATTAATCACTAATACTAAAAACCGCCCTTATGAATTCATAAGGGCGGTTTTTTTAACTTCGACACATGAGACAAGTTTATCTTTAATCAGGTGAGATTAATCCGTCCATGCATCACGATTGGCTTCGTTTTTAAGCTTCACAAAGTCATCAGGATTAAACTTGATTTGATCGCCAGTTTTACCTTCTTTAATCTGACGCTCGTAATCACGCAATATGCGCAGTGCTACGGGTGACAAGATTAAAATAGCCACTAAGTTAACGAGTGCCATTAGACCCATTGATAAGTCAGCGAAGTTCCATATGGCAGGAAGACTCGCAATAGCACCCACAAATACCATGCCAAGTACCATAAAGCGGAATATCATGATCATGACTTTGGCATTTTTGGCACCAGAGATGAATTCAAGATTTGACTCACCATAGCTATAATTGGCAATGATAGAGGTGAAAGAGAAGAAGAAAATAGCAATCGCAACGAAGATAACACCCATATCACCCACATATTGCGACAGTGCCAACTGCGTCAGCTGAATACCTTCTTGCTCAACACTAGGATCGACCACACCGGACAAAATAATAATTGACGCCGTTGCCGTACAAATGACAAGGGTATCCATAAACACACCCAGCATTTGCATAAATCCTTGCACCGCTGGATGATCGGGGTGACTCTTCGCCGTTGCCGCCGCATTAGGCGCTGAACCCATACCCGCTTCATTTGAAAACAGACCGCGCTTGATACCGTTAATCATTGCCTGAGCAATACCATAACCAATCACCCCGCCTGCTGCTTGCTCAAAACCAAATGCTGATTTAACAATTAACACAATCGCCGCTGGGAATTGACTAAAATTCGTCACGATAATGAACAAGGCCAATAAGATATAGAGAATCGCCATAACGGGTACGATTTTACCCGCAATACGAGCAACCGAGCGCAAACCACCGAATACCACTGGCGCAACTAATACGACCAATACCAAACCTGTCATCCACGTTGGAACCCCAAATGCTTCGTTGGTCGCTTGTGCGATGGTATTTGACTGCACGCCATTAAAGGCTAAGCCGAACGCTACTAATAAGCATAATGAGAAAAATATCGCTAGCCAGCGCTGACCGAGACCTTTTTCGATATAATAAGCCGGTCCACCGCGGTAAACATTGTCATTGTGCGGCACTTTATAGGCTTGTGCTAATGTTGATTCGATAAAACTGGTCGACATACCGACGATCGCAGTCATCCACATCCAAAACACGGCACCCGGACCGCCAAGGTAAATCGCGATTGCAACCCCTGCTAAATTACCTGTACCGACCCGCGCTGCCAATGAGGTCATCAGCGCCTCAAATGAGCTGATACCGCCATCTTTACGCCCTTGATTGGACACGCGCAATAGCTGCCACATATGCCCAAAGTGGCGAAACTGAATAAAACGTGTGGCAATGGTAAAATACAAACCTGCACCAATCAGTACGAACATCAGTAATCCATACCAAGGGTTACTTGCAATCAACCAATCATTGTTGCCCCAAATAATACTGACACCATAATTGACGATGCTATTAAACCAACCTGCTATCCCTTCACCCATACTGCTATCCTCTCACTTACATTTTATACTGCTAGTATATTTTATGGATTGATGTGATTAATGATATTTAAAAATGCTTACTAATCCCTCTGCCTACTCATGAAACAGTAAATATCTGATCAATATACTGGCAAAGTAAATCACTAACATCCTGTCGCTACATTTTAACTGACTAGAGATTATTTAACTATTTCAAACCTCTATTATAGAAATTAAATAATTACGAACTTTTGCAAGGTATTTCGATAAAAATCAAAAAAATATTTTTTATATGAAATATTGAAGAAAACTTTTGAGACTAGGTACAACAGATAGATTTTAAAACGTATTCATATAAACACCATTCCAAAAAAAATAGTCACTGCCATAATATTTATTGAGTAAAGTATTGGCTATATTTATAGAATGAATGACTTTTATTGCTAATAATGCTCTAATACCTCTATAAAACTAAATCCTTAATATAAATAAGGTTTTAGCACAGCACCTGAGCAACGGCCTTTTTTTTAGCTGGTCTCTCTAACATAAGTTGACCATGGTTTCCATAAAGCAAACATTTAGTTACATAAAGTAAATAAAATTTATTTATTGTTAATTAAGTCAATATTGTATATATTCCCAATAAGTTCATAAATATTTCTTGCAATACTTATTGGCATGAATAATAAGTTGAAATATTAATACAATATCATCAGGGATGATGAGCATAATAAGACAGAGGACTGTCAATCAATAACGACCCTCCTCCATAAATCCTCATCTCTATGTACTATAAATCCAGTCATTCTATAGCCCATAAATCTTGTTAGATGTTTAGGTTATAGTCGACCCACAGCCATATTTTACAATGTAAATTTTAGCAAAATCGAACCACAGAAAAGTATTTTTCGCAGTGCTTTGATTGATAGAAATCTGCTTTTTTTTCGATAATATTGGGTTACTTACTACTGGTTGGTCATTCTGCTTTATCAGCCTATAAACTGATTTTAGGATCCGTTTATAGACAACGTATCGAACTGTCTTCCATCATGTGATACATGCTAAAGCAAAATAACTTGTCAGGCTCAAATCAGTAATCTTGTTTTTATGTTAGGCAAAAGGAGTTGTCCTATGGAAAACCACAACGATCCATCCGGTTATTGGCGTGCCAATGTCCGTCTCATTTTAGGTAGCCTATTTATTTGGGCGCTATGCTCATACGGGTTTGGGATTTTGTTACGTCCTCTCTTAGCAGGTATTAAAATCGGTGGTACCGACTTGGGCTTTTGGTTTGCTCAGCAAGGATCCATTGGGGTATTTATCGTTTTAATTTTCTTCTACGCTTGGCGTATGAATAAGTTAGATAAACAATACGGCGTAGACGAGGAATAGCCCCATGAGTCAATTTACAATTAATATTATTTTTGTAGGTCTATCTTTCGCTCTATACTTCGGTATTGCAATTTGGGCACGTGCTGGCACAACGAGTGAATTCTACGTAGCAGGCGGCGGTGTTCACCCTGTCGTCAACGGTATGGCAACGGCTGCTGACTGGATGAGTGCTGCGTCATTTATTTCGATGGCAGGTATTCTTGCCGCTGGCGGTTATGGCGCATCAACTTATTTGATGGGTTGGACAGGTGGTTATGTACTACTGGCAATGCTCCTAGCGCCTTATTTACGTAAATTTGGTAAGTTTACGGTACCTGACTTCATCGGTGACCGTTTTTATTCAAAAACGGCAGCAATGATTGCCGTAATTTGTTTGATTATCGCGTCAACGACTTATGTTATTGGTCAGATGACGGGTGCTGGTGTCGCTTTCTCACGCTTCTTGGAAGTTGAAAACACTACTGGTCTACTGATTGCTGCGGTTGTTGTCTTCTTCTACGCTGTACTTGGTGGTATGAAAGGGATTACTTATACGCAGGTAGCGCAGTATGTGGTTCTAATGATTGCATATACCATTCCTGCTGTTTTCATCTCACTTGAGTTAACAGGCAATCCAATTCCAGGTTTGGGCTTGTTTTCAAACCATGTGGAAGCAGGGGTTCCTATCTTAACCAAGCTAGATCAGGTGGTTACTGACTTGGGTTTCACGGCTTATACCGCTGACGTTCCTAACAAACTAAACATGGTGCTATTTACCTTATCACTCATGATCGGTACAGCAGGCCTACCACACGTTATCATCCGCTTCTTCACCGTACCTAAAGTCGCTGATGCGCGTTGGACAGCTGGTTGGACATTAGTATTTATCTCGCTACTATACTTCACTGCTCCTGCCGTAGGTGCAATGGCACGTTTAAACCTGATTGATACGATTTATCCACAAGGGGTAGCAGAAGCACCTATAAACTATGATCAACGTCCAGACTGGATGAAGACATGGGAAGATACCGGTCTTATTAAGTATAATGATCTTAATAATGATGGTCGTATCCAAATGTACAACGATAGTGGTCTTGGTGCCGCTGAGCTTGCCTTGACTGCTGCACAAGCGGATGGTGGCGATGTAGCCGCTGCCACTGCAGCCGTAGAGACTGCACGTGTCGCACAGGATCTAGAACTTGATGGACGCTTTACCGCAGCAGGCTGGAAGGGTAATGAGCTGGATGTCAATGCCGATATCTTAGTATTAGCTAACCCAGAAATTGCGAATCTTCCACCATGGGTTATTGGTCTTATCGCCGCAGGTGGTTTGGCAGCAGCGCTCTCAACAGCAGCAGGCCTACTACTGGCTATTTCGTCAGCGATCAGTCATGACTTGATTAAACGAAATCTTAATCCAAATATTACTGATAAAGGCGAATTGAGAGTTGCGCGTATTACGATGGGTGTTGCGATTGTAGTTGCTACTTGGTTAGGAATAAATCCACCAGGGTTTGCCGCACAGGTAGTCGCATTAGCATTCGGTATCGCTGGTGCATCGCTCTTCCCTGCACTAATGATGGGTATTTTCTCTAAACGGATCAATAATGTTGGTGCCATCGCTGGTATGCTAACAGGTCTGATTAGTATCCTTGTTTATATCTTTGTCTTTAAAGGTTGGTTCTTCATTAGCGGTACAGCGAACTTCCCTGATACGGCAGAGTATTGGTTGTTTGGTATCTCACCACTATCATTTGGTGCGATTGGGGCATTGCTTAACTTTATCGTAGCGTTTGCTGTCTCTTATGCTACTGCTCCGCCACCATTACACATTCAAGAGTTGGTTGAAAGTGTCCGCTCTCCACGTGGCGCAGGCGGTGCAGTCGACCACTAAGTGTATAAATGAGAATATATCTTCAGTTACTATATATCACTCACAGGCAGTAGCTGCTTGTGAGTGATTTTTTTATCTCTTATTTATTATAAAAAATGCTAGATTTTTGCTTTATTGAATATACTTTATTAACTATGCTTAGGGCGTGTCCTCAATTAAATCGATTATCCTCTAAATGGGCTAAAAATGGCTAAATTTTGCCAAACATCGTTAAATAGCTTATCAATATCTCGATATTATTTTCGCTACTTTCTTTGTTTGACGGCAATTTATCTCATTTTTATGACCATTTTTAAAATGAGGACACGCCCTAGTTAAAAGCGCTCAATTAAAAGCGCTTAACGCATTAAGGAAGATTTTATGCTTTTTGAGTTTATCGCTACCATTGCTGCCGCATTTGGCATGGCTGGTCTGGCACTCATTATAACTCACCTCAGTAAACTGGCTGGCAAACGCGCACCAAAGTGGCTTATTCCTTTGTTTGCTGCGATTGGTATGTTTGCCTTTCAAATACACCAAGAGTATAACTGGTATGGTCAGCAAGTGAGCAAGTTACCGGCAGGCGTGCAAGTCGTCAAAGTAGCAAAAAGCACCGAGTGGTTTCGCCCATGGTCTTATATCAAACCGCAAATATTACGTTTTATCGCTGCCGATACCGCCAACGCTAGCGTGCAGGTAGACAATCCAGATGTATATTTGGTTAATTTATATCTGTTTGAAAGACGCAGAAGCGTGCAGAAAGTACCACAAGTTATAGACTGTCGTATTCCTGCGCGTGCCGATTATGTCATACCCGAAAAAGACAGTAAGCTAACGATTGATGAACATGTCAAGCAAACAACAGCATGGCGAGAGTTGGCAACAGATGATCCGTTGTTCATTAGTATTTGTACTGATAAAAGCTAACCTCCGCATAAATATGCAAATAAAACCCTGCTAGAACATCTGATTACTAAGGGATTTAAGACAGCTTATATTATAGTCATGTATTCAGTTGCGCTGAGAAGTTGCAGTATAAGTATGCTTAGAATTAGCGCCTAACAGCAATCCAGCGCATAGACCACCGAAGTGCGCCGCAAACGAGATACCTTGTTGCGGCATTAATCCTTGCTTGATGGTCAACCAATAGCCAGTACCCATGACAATACAGGCAATCAAATAACCCCAACGCCGCGCAAATACAGCACCACCTATCATATAGCCGAGCATCGCGAAGCATAGCCCTGATGCGCCAACATGAATTGACAATGGCGAGCCAATGATCCAAGTGACCAATCCAGACGCGATAATGAGCTTAATCACTGTTCGATAAGCATTCTTCTCAAACAATCCAAACAAAAATAAAATTTGTAACAACGTCAAAGTGTTACCAAGCAAATGTGAAAAATTGCCATGCATCGTCCATGACGCAAATACCCCAATCATACTGCCCACATCTAAGGCACGAGGCACAATCCCAAAGATATTCCACATGCCGAATAATGCCACTTCATTTAAAAAAAACATGCCCCACATCGGTATTAATACAAAAGCATATAAGCCTATAACCTGCTTTATTCGTATCATAATCAAGCTAAGCAGTTGCTGCCAATTCATATAATGCCCTATTCTTTTAATTCATGTTTTAATCTATGTTTTTAGCGATATTTTAATGACTCAGCGTAGCAGTGGAGCGTGTTACAGGTGTAAAATCTAACAATGCAGCCTCTTTGTCAGTCATCAAATAACTGTCACTATGTAATAACGACGTCGAGTGATAAGGCACTAAAGCGGTGGGTACGAAGCGACGAGCGGCATCGATATGTTTGATAGAATCATCAAAAAAGATATGAGGTGCAAATGTTCTAAGCACAGCTGTTTTTTCTAAACCTCCTAAGAAAAACGCCATATCAACATTGACGCCCCACTCTCGCAATGTCTTAATCGCACGCAGATCAGCGGGTGCGTTGCGAGCTGTCACCAATGCAATCTTTATTGGAGAATACTTGAGACCAGCGGGTAGACGTTCCTGTAAATTTGATAGTTTAATCAACAATTCAGCATAAGGGCCTTTTTCAATGGGTAAATCACGCATCTGTATTTCGCGATCGTGAAAAGCACGCAGTCCCTTTTGCTTGTACAGCAGTTCACCTGAATCATCAAACAGTACCGCATCACCATCAAAAGCAATACGTAGCTGATCAGTATCTAACTCATAGGTATTGACAGGGGTTGCATCGAGTATCGCACAAGCGCAGATATTGGCATCAGCCACTTGCTGGGCATCTTCGCGATTGGTAGTCAAAAATAGATCGACGTTGAAGTCTTTAATATAAGGAGCAACAGGACTGCCTGAAATAAATGCCGAGCGCGAGATAGTCAGCTCATGTTCAAGAATTGCATTGAGGACTTGAATGCCCGTATCTGGACTACTCTTTGAAACAATGACCACTTCCACCAAAGGTGTCTCAATCTCTAAATCTTGCATACCATCATTGCAATAATTATTCAGATTTAATAGAGCTTTAATTAATGGATAACCAGCACCAAGACTCAGAGCATCGTTTTCACGCTTGGTCATATAATCTCGAAACTCTTTTATGGCGCTTACAGGTCTCTGCTCTAGCAGCTCTAGCAAATAATTTTCTGATTCTGTTAAATCAAAAAGTGCCGTTGCAGAAATCGCGACGATGAGCGTATTACTAAAATCGACTGCCATGATTTTCTCTACTTATAAAATTATCTATTCGGAAATGCCAACCAGTTTACTACATTCACAAGCCCTTAGAATGATAAGAAAAGTTATCCACGTATAATGTCATTTAGTATAAAAACCACCTTCTAAGTAATCTAAATGACCGCTCAAAAAATGTCTCATAATGTGACTTTATGTGGAATAATTTAACCATAGAATTATTACGCCGACTTTTTCTTTTATCATAAAAAAACCATATTGCTATGAAAACAATATGGCCCTATTAATGAACAATACAGATGAACAGTGTAGATGAATGACGCAGCTATGATTTTCTAAGCTTACTTTTATCAATAGCGCTTACGTTAGCAGCACTAAAGATATCGCTGGAAAGGCGACCAAAATAACCAGTCGAATCAGATCAGAGACAATAAATGGTGCGACCCCGCGGAACATATCAGACAGCTTAATATGCGGTGCCATTGCCTTAATCACAAAGATATTCATCCCCATCGGCGGCGTAATCAGTCCAAGCTCTACTGTCAATACAGCGATGATACCAAACCATACGGGATCAAACCCTAACGCCACAATGATTGGATATACCACTGGAATGGTAATGACCAGCATCGCCAAAGCATCCATGAACAACCCTAATAGGAAGTACATGATTAAGATACAGATCAGTACAATCATCGGGCTAACTGCTAATGTACCAATCCAAGTCGCTAGCGTATAAGACAAGCGTGAAACGGAGATAAAGTAACCCAAGGCTTCTGCACCCAGCAGCATAAAGAACACCACCGCTGATAATGCAAGCGTTTCAATCAAAGATTGCTTTAGACCTTTTATACGCATGCCTTTGGCAAAAGCATAAGCCCAAGAAAAAAACGCACCGACTGCCGCTCCTTCTGTCGGAGTAAATAACCCAAAGAAAATACCAGCGATAATCACAATGAAAATAAAGCTAAATGGTATAAGTCCCGTCAATGACAGCAGCTTGGCTTTCCAAGAAGTAGGCTCACCGCGACGCGCTAAATGGGGCTTCCAGCGTACCATAATCATAACAGTGATTGAATACATCACCATGCCCAAAATCCCAGGCAAGAAACCAGCGATGAACATGTCACCGACTGACTGCTGGGTTAAGATGGCATAAACCAGTAGCGCAATGCTAGGCGGAATCATAATACCTAACGTGCCACCCGCTGCTAAAATACCACAGGCAAAACCTGGTTGATAACCATATTTCTCCATTTGTGGCAGCGCAACCTTGGTCATAGTGGACGCTGTGGCTAGGGATGAGCCTGAGATAGAAGCAAAAATACCAGACGATCCTATGCCAGCGATACCCAAACTGCCCCTCACTCCCCCAAAAATAGTTCGGGTAGCTTCAAACAATTTCCCTGCCATCCCTGAATGAGTGGCAAAAACTCCCATTAAAATAAATAAAGGAATCGCACTAAAGTCATACTTTGCCAAGACATCGACTGGAATGTCTTTGAGCATTTGCAGTGCACCACTGGGCGCCGTCACTGCGCCAAAGCCAACCAATCCAACACCTAACATGGCAAGCGCCACTGGAACTCGCAGGACAACAAGCAGGATCATGACGATTAAGCCGATAGCTCCAATAATTTCTGGACTCATGCGCCTGTCTCCTCGGCGTCAAAGAACTCGCCCGTTTTAAAGATATTGATGGATTCGATTAATGAGCGAATGGCGAGTAAGAGACTTAAAAATGCACTAAATGCATAGATGGGCATCATTGACAATCTAAGATCTTGAGTGACTTTGCCGTATTCTATGGCATCAACAGCACTCTCATAAAGCCCCCAAGCAAAAACGATACCAATGACGAAAAAGCCCATCATAAAGACGCCCATCATATAACCTTTAATGGCTTGCGGCATTTTTTGGGTAAAGACATCAACGATGATTTGTGAGCGTTCGACGAAAGCGCCAAAGGCAGCAAGTAAAGCAAAGAGCATGAAGTAAGAAACGATCTCTACACTGCCTTTAACGGTAAAGCCAAACTCACCACCAGTCAGCTTAAAAATATAACGAGCAGTCACATCGAGCATCGTTGTGAGGACAATAATAATAAGACTGATACCACCGATAAACTGGCATAATCTAGAGATTAGAATACTGATTTTTACTAAAAATGCCATGTGACACCTCCAATGGGTTATACCACTTTACAAGCGGCACTGGCAGCTTTTGCTTTCTCATAGACACTATCAGCATCTAAACCCAAAGCATTGACATCACTTAGATATTTTTTGGTACCCTTTTCAAGTGGTCCTTTCCAATCAGGATCATTCAATGGATCAGGAATTTCAACGATCTCATCGCCTTTAGCTTTAGCAGCTTGAATGGCCATTTGATCATGCTTATCAAACACTTCACCAACTTTATTCGCCAATGCCATTCCTGAGTTTTTATCCAACACTTGCTTTAAATCATCAGGTAAGTTGTTATATTTATCCTTATTCATAGTAACCATCAGCGCCGAACTATAAAAAGGAATATTGGTGTGATATTTGGTGATTTCATCGATTTTGAACGCTGTTACGGCCTCCCAGGGAAAACTCAACCCATCGACGACGCCGCGCTGTAGCGAGGTATACATATCATTAGCAGGCAATCCTACTGGTGACGCCCCAGCACTTTCGATAATATCACCCGCGACCGCAGAAGGGCGGCGGATGCGCATGCCTTTCATGTCTTCAGGAGTCCGAATCAACTTATCCGTAGTATGCAGTGAGCCAGGCCCAGCGCCATACATAAATAGTAGATGTGAGTCTTCATACTCACTAGCAAGCGTGCCATCCTCATAAAGAGTCTGAAGCATACAACCCATTTGAGTCGCTGAGTTTGATAAACCAGGAAGTTCAGTGATTTGAGTTAAAGGAAAACGACCACTGGTATACCCATGTGCTTGTGAACCAATATCTATCGTACCTTTAGCAGCAGATTCGTACGTAACATCTGCTTTAGCAAGACCCGCGGAAGGATACAACTCTACTTTTAAGCGACCATTAGAATCTGTCTCTATTTGCTTTGCCCAAGGTTCAAAAACCTCTGTGCTAATAGAAGAGGTTGCTGGCCAAAAGTGAGAGAAGCGTAAAACGGTGATTTCTTGAGAGTTTACTGATGAGTCATCAGTCGTGTTAGCAGATTGGTTAGAGCAGCCTAAAAGACTAACAGCCGCTAAGGCACCAATTGAAAAAAGAGGAGCTAGCTTCATTATCAATTCCTTTTGATAATTGTGAAAATAGGAGTAATACATCACTGGTAAATAATCCAATCTATACCAGATGTAATAATTTACAAGTTTTAAATATGTCTTTTACATACCTGTAATAAAAATCTAGTTTAAAATTAGCAGCTATAATGATATAAGTCAAATCATTTTGATGGCAGGACTAGAAAATATATTCATAAAATTGCATAGCAATTAAACAAGAAAACTCGTCAATTCAAATAGAAAACGCACTTATAGAGTGTGAATTATAAAAACAGGTTAGACTAAGTATAATTTTATACTATTTTCCCAAACCCGCGCGCAAAGAAAACCCCCTTCTGCATAAGCAGAAGGGGGTTTTACTTTAGAATAGAGAGCTGACGATGACCTACTCTCACATGGGCGAACCCACACTACCATTGGCGCAATGATGTTTCACTTCTGAGTTCGGGAAGGGATCAGGTGGTGCCATCATGCTATTGTCGTCAGCAAAGGGGGTTAGATATGAGTCTGTTATTTTTATTGTTTGACTATAAGTGTTTAGTTTATGGTCGATCAACTTGTAACCTAACTGAATCAAGGTTAAAGGTGATATCGAAATATTCTTTCTTTTATTCTATAAGCTTTCGCTTATACAAGATAGATTAATTAGAGCTTTCATACAAACCACTTGGGTGTTGTATGGTCAAGCCAAACGAGCAATTAGTACAGGTTAGCTACATGCATCGCTGCACTTCCACACCCTGCCTATCAACGTCGTAGTCTTCAACGGCTCTTTAGGGAAATCTAATCTTGAGGTGGGCTTCCCGCTTAGATGCTTTCAGCGGTTATCCCATCCGAACGTAGCTACCGGGCAATGCCACTGGCGTGACAACCCGAACACCAGAGGTTCGTCCACTCTGGTCCTCTCGTACTAGGAGCAGATCCTCTCAAATTTCCAACGCCCACGGTAGATAGGGACCGAACTGTCTCACGACGTTCTAAACCCAGCTCGCGTACCTCTTTAAATGGCGAACAGCCATACCCTTAGGACCTGCTTCAGCCCTAGGATGAGATGAGCCGACATCGAGGTGCCAAACACCGCCGTCGATATGAACTCTTGGGCGGTATCAGCCTGTTATCCCCAGAGTACCTTTTATCCGTTGAGCGATGGCCCTTCCATACAGAACCACCGGATCACTAAGACCTACTTTCGTACCTGCTCGACTTGTGGGTCTCGCAGTTAAGCGCGCTTTTGCCTTTATACTCTACGACCGATTTCCGACCGGTCTGAGCGCACCTTCGTACTCCTCCGTTACTCTTTAGGAGGAGACCGCCCCAGTCAAACTACCCACCATACATTGTCCTCGGTATTGTTATACCTGAGTTAGAACCCCAACATGACCAGGGTGGTATTTCAAGATTGGCTCCACCGAGACTAGCGTCTCGGCTTCAAAGCCTCCCACCTATCCTGCACAAGTCAGGTCAAAGTTCAATGTAAAGCTGTAGTAAAGGTTCACGGGGTCTTTCCGTCTAGCCGCGGGTACACAGCATCTTCACTGCGATTTCGATTTCACTGAGTCTCTGCTGGAGACAGCGCTGCCATCATTATGTCATTCGTGCAGGTCGGAACTTACCCGACAAGGAATTTCGCTACCTTAGGACCGTTATAGTTACGGCCGCCGTTTACTGGGGCTTCGATCAAGAGCTTCGCTTACGCTAACCCCATCAATTAACCTTCCAGCACCGGGCAGACATCACACCCTATACGTCCACTTTCGTGTTTGCAGAGTGCTGTGTTTTTAATAAACAGTTGCAGCAGCCTGGTATCTGCGACTGCCAACAGCTCAAGGAGCGTGTCCTATCACCATCAGCAGCGTACCTTCTCCCGAAGTTACGGTACCATTTTGCCTAGTTCCTTCAGCAGAGTTCTCTCAAGCGCCTTGGTATTCTCTACCTGATCACCTGTGTCGGTTTAGGGTACGATTCGTTTATAACTATTGCTTAGAAGCTTTTCCTGGAAGCATGGTATTTGCCACTTCACTGTACAAGTACAGCTTGCTATCAGATCTCAGCCATGTAACAACCCGGATTTACCTAAGTTGTAAGCCTACATCCTTTCACCTGGACAACCAACGCCAGGCTGACATAACCTTCTCCGTCCCTCCATCGCATTATAAACAAGTATCGGAATATTAACCGATTTCCCATCGACTACGCCTTTCGGCCTCGCCTTAGGGGTCGACTCACCCAGCCCCGATTAACGTTGGACTGGAACCCTTGATCTTCCGGCGTGCGAGCTTTTCACTCGCATTATCGTTACTCACGTCAGCATTCGCTCTTGTGATACCTCCAGCATGCCTTACGACACACCTTCACAGGCTTACACAACGCTCCCCTACCACTTGAAAACAAATTCAAATCCGCAGCTTCGGCTCCTAGTTTGAGCCCCGTTACATCTTCCGCGCGGGCCGACTCGACTAGTGAGCTATTACGCTTTCTTTAAAGGATGGCTGCTTCTAAGCCAACCTCCTAGCTGTCTATGCCTTCCCACCTCGTTTCCCACTTAACTAGGAATTTGGGGCCTTAGCTGGCGGTCTGGGTTGTTTCCCTCTCCACAATGGACGTTAGCACCCACTGTGTGTCTCCCGGATATCACTCATCGGTATTCGGAGTTTGCATCGGTTTGGTAAGTCGGTATGACCCCCTAGCCGAAACAGTGCTCTACCCCCAATGGTGTTCGTCCGAGGCGCTACCTAAATAGCTTTCGGGGAGAACCAGCTATCACCGAGTTTGATTAGCCTTTCACCCCTATCCACAAGTCATCCCCTGGCTTTTCAACGACAGTGGGTTCGGTCCTCCGGTGCCTGTTACGGCACTTTCAACCTGCTCATGGATAGATCACTCGGTTTCGGGTCTATACCCTGCAACTAAACGCCCTATTAAGACTCGGTTTCCCTACGGCTCCCCTAAACGGTTAACCTTGCTACAGAATATAAGTCGCTGACCCATTATACAAAAGGTACGCGGTCACCCTAATAAATTAAGGCTCCCACTGCTTGTACGCACACGGTTTCAGGTTCTATTTCACTCCCCTCACAGGGGTTCTTTTCGCCTTTCCCTCACGGTACTGGTTCACTATCGGTCAGTCAGGAGTATTTAGCCTTGGAGGATGGTCCCCCCATCTTCAAACAGGATTTCTCGTGCCCCGCTCTACTTAATATGTTAACGCTAATGTTTCGAATACAGGACTATCACCTACTACGGTCAGCTTTCCCACGCTGTTCTTCTACATTAGCATTAATCGGCTTCTCCCCGTTCGCTCGCCGCTACTAGGGGAATCTCATTTGATGTCTATTCCTAAGGGTACTGAGATGTTTCACTTCCCCTCGTTCGCTTCTTGTACAAGTACAAGATACCTACCTTATGGTAGGTGGGTTTCCCCATTCAGAAATCTCCGGATCACAGGATATTGCCGCCTCCCCGAAGCTTATCGCAGGCTGTCACGTCTTTCATCGCCTCTGACTGCCAAGGCATCCACCATGTGCGCTTCATTACTTGACCATACAACCCCAAGTAGTCTAACTTATAAATAAGTGTTGACTTCAAAGTGTCATAAGATCTAATTATGATAACGATATCACCTATGTTTATACGCTTGATTCAGTTCTCTTTACTTTTTTAATCACTCACCCCTGGGATAACAACTGATGTCGTTAAGAGGTGAGTGATTAAGGTTAAGAGGTGCGCGTGAACACGCTCCTCCTAACCCAGACTCATATCTATGTTTTTAAATAGTCTCTATGCTCTCGTCGAGTCACAGATTTCCGTATAAAACAGAAAGAAGTAATCGTGTCTTTATTCAAAGATAAATCACTTGTTTCTATTTATACTATTAGCACTTAAAGCTTATTCGTCTATAGTGGTGGAGCCAAACGGAGTCGAACCGTTGACCTCCTGCGTGCAAGGCAGGCGCTCTACCAACTGAGCTATGGCCCCATTATAAAATGGTGGGTCTAAGTGGACTTGAACCACTGACCCCCGCGTTATCAACACGGTGCTCTAACCAGCTGAGCTACAGACCCAATTACGCTTGTTAAAACGTAAGCTTAAACTAAAGAACAACTTGTTGTGAATTCTTGCTGACCGAATGCCATCTATAAGGAGGTGATCCAGCCGCAGGTTCCCCTACGGCTACCTTGTTACGACTTCACCCCAGTCATCAACCACACCGTGGTGAACGCTCCCCCGAAGGTTAAGCTATCCACTTCTGGTGCAATCAACTCCCATGGTGTGACGGGCGGTGTGTACAAGGCCCGGGAACGTATTCACCGCGGCATTCTGATCCGCGATTACTAGCGATTCCTACTTCATGGAGTCGAGTTGCAGACTCCAATCTGGACTACGATAGGCTTTTTGAGATTCGCATCACATCGCTGTGTAGCTGCCCTCTGTACCTACCATTGTAGCACGTGTGTAGCCCTGGTCGTAAGGGCCATGATGACTTGACGTCGTCCCCGCCTTCCTCCAGTTTGTCACTGGCAGTATCCTTAGAGTTCCCGGCTTAACCCGCTGGTAACTAAGGACAAGGGTTGCGCTCGTTGCGGGACTTAACCCAACATCTCACGACACGAGCTGACGACAGCCATGCAGCACCTGTATTCTAATTCCCGAAGGCACTCCCGCATCTCTGCAGGATTCTAGATATGTCAAGACCAGGTAAGGTTCTTCGCGTTGCATCGAATTAAACCACATGCTCCACCGCTTGTGCGGGCCCCCGTCAATTCATTTGAGTTTTAACCTTGCGGCCGTACTCCCCAGGCGGTCTACTTATTGCGTTAGCTGCGTCACTAAGTCCTCAAGGGACCCAACGACTAGTAGACATCGTTTACGGCGTGGACTACCAGGGTATCTAATCCTGTTTGCTACCCACGCTTTCGAGCCTCAGTGTCAGTATTATGCCAGAAGGCTGCCTTCGCCATCGGTATTCCTCCAGATCTCTACGCATTTCACCGCTACACCTGGAATTCTACCTTCCTCTCACATACTCTAGCTCTACAGTTTCAGATGCAGTTCCCAGGTTAAGCCCGGGGATTTCACATCTGACTTATAGAGCCACCTACGCTCCCTTTACGCCCAGTAATTCCGATTAACGCTTGCACCCTCTGTATTACCGCGGCTGCTGGCACAGAGTTAGCCGGTGCTTATTCTGCAGCTAATGTCATCGTCCATGGGTATTAACCATGGAGTCTTCTTCACTGCTTAAAGTGCTTTACAACCAAAAGGCCTTCTTCACACACGCGGCATGGCTGGATCAGGGTTTCCCCCATTGTCCAATATTCCCCACTGCTGCCTCCCGTAGGAGTCCGGGCCGTGTCTCAGTCCCGGTGTGGCTGATCATCCTCTCAGACCAGCTACAGATCGTCGCCATGGTAGGCCTTTACCCCACCATCTAGCTAATCCGACTTAGGCTCATCTAATAGCGAGAGCAGTAAACTGCCCCCTTTCTCCCGTAGGTCGTATGCGGTATTAATACGAGTTTCCCCGTGCTATCCCCCACTACTAGGTAGATTCCTAAGTATTACTCACCCGTCCGCCGCTCGTCAGCGAGAAGCAAGCTTCTCCTGTTACCGCTCGACTTGCATGTGTTAAGCCTGCCGCCAGCGTTCAATCTGAGCCATGATCAAACTCTTCAGTTTAATCTTGCTATGAAGCTCTTTAAAGAAGCTTCTAAACTTGGCTCATCTAATCTGGCAAAATCGCTAAAAATTATGTTCGTAATGAATTAACTTTGAGTTTTTCTGCTGTCTTAAATGATAATTTTTATAGTTAGAATGAACTCCGAAAAGGAGTTAAAACCAACTTTATTTTTTAGCATTCTGAATCAGCAAAAATCCACACAAGTTGTTCTTTAGTTATGCTTTTAAATAGTGCTCAATCACTGTCGTCCAGTAACTGATATATAGGGTAATTCTCTTGCTGTTTAGTCTCAAACCCTTTCAGGTCAAGCTATCTAGCGAGCCGACTATCTTATCATAATGATTTGATTTGTCAAGCTTTTTTATGTTTTGTCTTAGCTTGGTAATCTAAGTAATAAGTTGGTTAACTTACTGCTTAGCTTCCTTTGCTGTGGGGCGTATTATATAGAGTTTGAATCTTTAGTCAAGGGCTATTTTAGCTTAATTCAAATAAACTTGGTGATTAGACTAAATTGGCAGAATGGCGACGCTACTTTTGCTTCAATCGGGCGGCAGTGTATGAGATTTTGAGCAAGGATAGCTTTTTTCCCTTAAAATTGCTTACCTCTTTCTATAAATGGCAACTTTACATTACAGCTTGCCTATCTTTTTGAAGAAGTCTTTGTAAGCAGCGACTTTTTTATCTAAGGCTAAAGGATAGGCACGCGAGGTTGAAGGCAACCTATATAAGGTAAGATTATTTATATCCACTTTTCGATTGTGCTCGTTTTGCCATTGATATGGATAATCCATACTTTGATTGGTCTTAGGATACTTGGATTTAGCAGGTGGCTCGGCTAATAAACCAAGCAGCACTTCTGTTGCTTTACCGCCCGTGGTAAATAAGGTTTCAACCTTTGGCACTTGTGGCAATATACTATCTAGGTCAACGGGTATGACAACGGTTAAGTTCTTATCTGAGGCATTACCAGTCTCGCGAATCGCTTGCTTGACGGTCGGACAAGAAGCAATTCCGCGCTCGAACATAAAGGCGCGAATACGCTCAGGATCAAAGCGCTTCTCATCCCCTACTCTAAAATAATCCACGTCATCAAAAAAAACACTACCATAGATACGCCACATGTCATTGTAAAAGTTTGGATAGTGAAATGGCATTGCCCATTTATCAGCGGTCGGTGGAAAAGTACCCATCATCATTACCGTAGCATTAGGTGGTAAAACGGGAGCGAACGGATGCGTTTCTACCTCTGCTGCTTGGGCTTCAGATAATATCAAGCGATTATCGGTTTGATGCGTATTATTCTGGGTGTGATATGGTTGTGTAGTCATAAGATTCTTCATCAGAAAAGCGGTTTTTTTGCTATTATAGCAAGCCTAAACACTGCTTCATTTATTAGGGCGCTATTATAGTCAAACATAGTCGGCTTAAATAAAACCAACCCTGCCATAAATATACTTGGCTTACTTTATTATCAAAGCAGTAAGCTTACTATTTTTGAGATAGATATAAGGTTGAAGTGCAGTAAGTGTTTGTATCTTTTATACTAATGGCAACCGCAGTAACTGCGCAAGCATCAGACCAAAAACCAAGAGAAACCTTATGAGCGACTTAAAAATCACCGTCATTGATCACCCGTTAGTCCGTCATAAACTCAGCCTTATGCGCGAAAAAGACTGTAGCACTTATAAGTTTCGCACGTTGACCAAAGAGCTTGCACGCTTGATGGCATATGAAGCAAGCCGTGATTTTGAAATTGAAACCTTCCCAATGCAAGGCTGGTGCGGTGAAATCACAGGTGAACAAATCATCGGTAAGACCGCAACGATTGTACCGATTTTACGTGCGGGTATTGGCATGTTGGACGGGGTACTCGATTTGATTCCTACAGCAAAAATCTCTGTCGTCGGTTTACAGCGTGATGAAGAAACCTTACAACCTGTGCCGTTCTTTGAAAAATTTGTCAGCCATATGGACAAACGCCCAGCCCTTATCATTGACCCAATGTTAGCCACTGGCGGATCTATGGTTGCGACCATCGAGATGCTAAAGAAAAATGGCTGTACCAATATTAAAGCATTGGTATTGGTTGCCGCGCCTGAAGGCGTACGTGTGGTCAATGAAGCACATCCTGACGTCACCATTTATACCGCCGCACTAGACAGCCATTTGGATGAGCACGGTTATATCATCCCAGGTTTAGGCGATGCGGGCGATAAAATCTTTGGTAAGCAATTATTCAACAAGTAAGAAAAAAAATGAATCAAAACTAGCTATCGTCGTAACACCCATGACACATGTGCAAAACATCAATGATAAGGATATAAGATGAACGTATTGATTACAGGAGCAAGCGCAGGTTTTGGTAAAGCGCTGGCCGAGCGTTTGGTTGCCAATGGTCATCGCGTGATTGGCTGTGCCAGACGCTTAGACAAACTAAATGCTTTAGCAGACACTTTAGGCGAAGCATTTTTACCTGTGGTGATGGATGTGAGTGACACGGCTACTATCCCGCAAATCATTGCTGATTTGCCTGCTGACTTTAGTCAAATCGATGTCTTGGTCAATAACGCTGGGCTAGCGTTAGGTACAGAGCCTGCGCACAAGGCAAATCTTGATGACTGGATGCGTATGACTGATACCAATGTGAAAGGGTTGATGGCGCTAACCCATGCAGTCTTGCCAGCGATGGTGGCGCGCGATAGCGGTTATATTATCAATGTTGGTTCAATCGCTGGCAGTTGGCCTTATTTTGGTGGCAACGTCTATGGTGCGACCAAAGCCTTTGTCAAACAGTTTAGCCTAAATCTGCGCGCGGATCTCATCGGTACGCAAGTGCGCGTGACCAACCTTGAACCGGGTAATGTCGCGGGCACTGAATTTTCAAATGTGCGTTACCACGGCGATGACGATAAAGCCGCCAAGGTTTACGACGGCTTTAAAACCATGACCGGCGATGATATTGGCGATATTTTATTATGGCTGATTGAATCGCCTGCTCATATTAACGTCAATCGTTTAGAAGTGATGCCAGTTGCGCAAACTTATAACGGGCTGACGATTGCTAAGCAAGATTCTTAAAATTTTAGCTGACCGTTTGGCTCACTAACGTAATTCATAAGAGCGAAGCAATATAGATTCCTTTATATTGCTTCTTTTTTTGCTACTAACATTCTCTTCATTGACCAAGCGTAAATCCTGAAAGTCTAAAATCAATACCTCATTGCGCAAGCGCTCGCTAGTACGTTTATTATGGCGTATCGGAAATCCCAATACGTGTTTACCTTTCACCACTATCTGATTAATAATGATGGTCGGATTATTCATCGTAGCTTTTGCACTTAACTTCTGAGCATTAATGATGACTGTGGCAGGATTAACAGTGGTGCTTAAAACTTTTGTTTGACGCACACTTTTTGGCAAATCCCCTGCAAAAAACAAGACTTGCTCTAGTGGTAAATACTGCGCGTGTCGCATTAACTCTTGACGAAACAGCAAAGGCATATCTGCATTAAAACTGTCTTCTGCTTGCTGAAAGAACGCCGTAAAATTACGCTGCAAGTAACGCCCAAATACACTGCTATTAATCCACTCTTGATAAGTATCATTAGCTAGTAACTGCCTAGTGAAAACATCGGCATCTGGCGTAATATCCGCTGTCAGCATTGCCATCAATAGCGCCTGCGGATTGGTAAATGTTTGCTGCTGCCAAAATTGTGGATATAGGCTGCTATCAAGCAATGGTAACGTCAGCTTGTTCATACCTTAATATCCTTATATTTTACTTGCTGACGTTTGATTCGATTGGTCAAAGTCTATGGCAAGTCACTACTTTTAACCCTAAACAGCTTTTATGCTATGGTTAATTACCTGCTTTAATATAGCAGTCTTTTAGAAATGAGATAAAGACTTTTGCTACGATACATTTTGGCTCAATCGACTTGGTAAAACAGCTTAATGAAAACAAGGTACATTGCCTTATGAATAAAAACTTAATCAACTTGCCTACTAACTACCAGTTGAAAACGATTGACATCACTTTAACTGACGGTACGCTGCTACCAGTGTCAGTCATAGGCAGCGGCAAGCCTGTAATATTACTGCATGCTTATGGTATGGACGCGCGTGAGTTTTTGCCATTTATTTTTCCTTTGCTTGGCAAATATGCATTTTACCTGCCGCATCTACGAGGATTTGGTGCCGCAAAAGATATTAAGCTGACCCAATTTGATTTTGTAAGGCAATATGCCGATGATATTAGCGTTGTCATAGAGAAAATTTGCTTGGCGCGCAATATAGAATCTGTGCCAGTTGCCGCTATTTCGATGGGCGCACAAGTAATGTGGGCGTATTTTGAGCGTTATGGCAGCGCGAAAATCAGCCATTATTTGAATATTGACCAAAGTCCTGCTATCCATAATCAGTCTGATTGGCAAGGTGGACTGTTTGGTGCGCGGCAGCAAGAAGTATTCGATATCTTTCACGAGGTAATTGAGAAAACTTTACCTTATGCTGAAATAAAAAGCTTTACCCACCTACCGTTTGCTCTAAAACGCCGTGCAACGGATATCGAACGATTGTTTTCTCTATTATCTGTTAATCGAACGCGCTCGAAAGCGTTTATACAAGTGATGACTTATAAAAATGACCCCAAACTTGCGCTTTACAATCACAGTATTTGGCATCATAAAATGCGCTGCTTACAAGCCTATTTGACACTACCCTATGACTTTCGCGGTGCGATAGAGCGGGTCACTATTCCAGTGGTTAACCTCATCGGTGGTCGCTCCAAACTTTACGATGCTAAGTGGCAGCAACAAGTCACCCAAATACTACCTAATGCAACTGAGGTCGTGTTACCGCGCTCAGGTCATGCGGTACCAATGGATGAGCCAATTGGGTTTTATAAAGTATTGAAGGAATTTTTGCAGGATTAGTTGTTCATTTATATAAAAAAAGCGACTCCAAAAGTCGCTTTTTTATGTGAGCAATAAATTTTAATCATTAATCAGCTAACGCTTTGGTCAGCTCAAATCGCGGCACTTGCTTACCCTCAACTTCAACCGTTTCAGAAAACATAGATAACGGTCGTACCCATACGCCATACTCACCGTATAGGCAGCGATAAACGACTAATGCTTCTTGGGTTTCCGAATGCTGAGCAGTGTGCAACACTTGATACAGGCTGCCTTTATAGTGGCGGTAAATACCTTGAGGGACACTTTGAAGTTGTTTAGTCATAATTTTCTTACTTGTATTAATTGTTATAAAAGCTTAGTGAGCATCATTAAGTTTTTTCGTCAGCTCTAACTTTACTCGTAGCCACTCAGATTTTCTTAAGCTATACATCACTGTATCTGAAATAACGCCATCGCGGCAGACTCGGTTGCCTCGAATCACCCCATCTTTTTTAGCACCTAAACGCTCAATGGCTCATTGTGAGCGATGATTGCCAATATCCGTGCGCCAGCCTACGGTTTGATAGTCTAAAGTTTCAAATATATGAGTTAGTAGCATGAGCTTACAGGTCGTATTGACATGCGTTCGCCAGTACGACTTTGCATACCAGGTATAGCCAATCTCTAGACGTTTTGCAAAAGGTAAAATATCGTGGAAACTTGTTGATCCAATCGCTTTTCCAGTTAAGTCATCAATGACGACAAAGGCTTTTCTATCAGCCATTGATGTTGCGGTATTAATATAGTCAATAACCTTGTCTGGCTCAGGTACTGATGTCTCATTTATTTTCCATAGTTCACCATCTTGGCAAGCTTCGGCTAAGTCAGTTGCATGACTTAGCGTCAACGGCTTAAGGGTAATGCCATTACTTGATAACGTAGGAAGGGCTAACATATACTTCTCCTTAAGCCATAATGAACTTAGAAACTTTGGCTACCTAACTCAATTTTTTAACTACCCTACCGTCACTTTCGCATAAGCCTTTTTGCCTGCTTGAATGACGACTGTCTGACCAGACGTTAAGCTAAAGCCTGCATCAACAACTTCGCCATCTACTTTCACCGCGCCACGTTTAATCATATCTTTAGCAGATGAGCTATTTTTAGCCAATCCAGCTTGGTTGAGTACTTGAGTAATAAATAGCGCCTCAGCACCTTCCAAATCTAGCGTCACTTCTGGCAAATCAACAGGCAGTTCACCATCCGCTAAGACGTTGCCCGCTGATTTATGCGCATTGGCAGCAGCATCGGCATCATGGAAACGCTCGATTAATTCTTTAGCCAGAATACGTTTAATTTCTTGTGGATTGCGACCATTTTCCATCTCTGCCATTAACGCTTCAACTTCTTCCATCGGCTTAAAGCTTAAAAATTCAAAGTAGCGACGGATTAAGGTGTCTGGCATTGATAGAAGTTTTTGGTACATGGTGCCCGGTGCATCATAAATGCCGACATAGTTATTCAGGGATTTAGACATTTTATTGACGCCGTCTAGCCCTTCTAAGATTGGCACCGTAATACAAACTTGTGGCTCTTGACCATAACGACCTTGCAGGGTACGTCCCATTAGGATGTTAAAGGTTTGGTCAGTACCGCCAAGCTCGACATCCGCTTTTAATGCGATAGAATCATAGCCTTGCACCAATGGGTATAAAAACTCATGAATGGCGATTGGGGTTTGTGCGGCATAGCGTTTAGAGAAGTCATCGCGCTCAAGCATACGCGAGACAGTCAGCTGGCTAGAAAGCTGAATCATATCGCCCGCCGACATATCCTTGAACCATTCAGAGTTAAAGACAATCTTGGTTTTTTCTTTATCCAAAATTTTAAAAACTTGTTCCGCATAAGTCTGTGCATTGACTTTGATTTGCTCATCGGTCAATGGCGGACGCGTGCTGTTTTTGCCAGAAGGGTCGCCAATTTTGGCGGTATAATCGCCGATTAGAAAATAAATCTCATGACCCAAATCTTGAAAATGCTTCAGCTTATTAATCAACACGGTATGACCCAAATGCAGGTCAGGGGCAGTAGGGTCAAAGCCTGCTTTGATACGTAGCGGGCGATTGAGTTTAAGCTTCTTAATCAAATCTTCTTCAGATAGGATTTCTTGCGTACCGCGTTGGATCAGGGCAAGCTGTTCTTCTAGGGTGTAGGTTTGAGTGGTCATGATGCTCTCTTTATTGTCTTTATTAAAAGGGTAACGCGTTTGGGCTATTTAGAATCTCATAGCCAGTAAAAGATGTTAGAATTTGAGAGATATACTAGCGTTTTTTAAGGTAAATTGCCATGACCAACCCTGCATCGATTGCTGATACTAATGATTCAACTATAAATTATGACGATAATTTAAATAACACTTTGGATAAAACTTTAGATGACGATTTAAATTATGCCACCTTGACCGATGCGCTTGAGCAAACGGTGTTTGAAAACTTCGATGATGGCTTATATATTGGCATGATGTCTGGCACCAGCTTAGATGGGATGGATGCGGTTCTTTGTCAATTCGGTGGGGAAGAAAACACTCAGCAACCGATGCGACTGTTAGCAACTCATAGCCAAGAATTTCCGCCGCGTTTGCGTGAAGTGTTATTGGCTTTATGTCAGCCTAATGGTGTGCAAGAGTTAGTACCCGCAGAGGGTGAACCAAACAGCGAATTAGACTGGTTCGGTTGGGCAAGTAAAGAATACGCTGAATTTGCCAGCGAGGTGGTCAATAATTTATTGCAGCAATCGAATACTGATGTAGAGTCGGTGCTAGCGATTGGCTGTCACGGTCAAACGGTACGCCATCGTCCGCAACTGGGCTTTAGCTTGCAATTGGTCGATGCCAATATCATTGCTGAGCGTACTGGCATTAGCGTCGTCAGCGATTTTCGCCGCCGCGATATGGCGGTTGGTGGTCAAGGAGCGCCTTTGGTTCCAGCTTTTCATCAAGCGTTATTTGCCACGCCTGATAGCACGCGCGTGTTATTAAATTTAGGCGGTATTGCCAATATCACAGTCTTGCCAGCAAACGATAGCCCTGTGATTGGTTATGATACGGGTCCTGCGAATTTATTATTGGATGCGTGGACGGCATTGCATACTGATAAAGATTATGATGCTGGCGGCACTTGGGCACAGTCTGGACAAGTGGTTGAGCCGCTACTTAATCAGCTAATAGAACATCCGTTTTTTGCACGAACGTATCCAAAAAGTACAGGGCGTGAAGATTTTAACTTAGTATGGCTACAGGATGAACTGCAAAAGTTCGATCAGGCATCTGCCCATATTCGCTATTCGTCAGCGGATGTGCAGGCAACGCTTACTGAGCTGACAGCGATGAGTGCCAGTATGCAAATTAATATGTTTATTAATGCTCATGAAAATAGCTCGGTTTACGTCTGTGGTGGCGGTGCATTAAACGATTATTTGATGACTCGCTTGCAAGCGCATCTGCCCCATTGCACGGTAGAGACCACCGCAAGCTTAGGGCTGAATCCAGCGTGGGTCGAAGCCGTCGCCTTTGCATGGCTCGCACGGCAAACCCTGATGGGTGAAACGGGTAACTTACCAGCTGTCACCGGCGCCAGTAAAGGCGTGGTTTTGGGTCAGGTTTGTTTCGCCTGACTGGTCAATTTTTAGTTTACACACGTGCACTTATGTGTTTTATAATGAATTCTGAAATACCCTCCTCTTAGGACTCGTAAGTATAGGATATATCGCATGAGCCAACACAGCAGTTCACTTACTGATCAAGCCACCAATGATGCTAGCGCAACAGCAGAGTATCAACCGCGTCAGAAACTACCGCACTATGAGCGTGGCGATGACTTGCGCGTCGTAATTACGGGTATGGGTGCGTTAACACCTTTGGGACTCGACGTCGATAGCTCATGGACTAAGCTGCTCAATGGTGATAGCGGCATCGCGCCAATTACACATTTTGATGCTACTGGCTATCGCGCTCAAATTGCTGGCGTGGTCAAGGATTTCGATGCCAAGCAATATATGAATGCCAAAGACGCGCGACGCTATGATGAATTTATTCATTATGGTATTGCCGCCTCTAGTATGGCATTACAGAACGCTGGTTTTATCGATGAAGTAAGTGCTGCTGATGCACCTGTGCAAAATGTCGATCAAGAGCGATTCGGCATTATTTTAGGCTCAGGTATTGGTGGTATCCAAACCATTGAAAACAGTCGCGATACGCTACGAGAAAAAGGCGCTATGAAAGTTTCGCCCTTTATCATTCCTGGCTCTATTGTGAATATGGCAGCAGGCTTAGTGGCCATTAAACATACCTTAAAAGGTCCCAACCTTGCGACATCGACGGCTTGTACCACCGCTACCCATGCGATGGGTCTCGCTGCACGTTTGATTGCTTATGGTGACGCCGATGTCATGCTAGCAGGTGGTAGTGAAAAAGGCTCCAGCCCACTTGGCATATCAGGTTTTGGTGCCATGCATGCCCTCTCAACTCGTAATGACGAGCCAACCAAAGCCTCGCGTCCCTTTGACAAAGACCGTGATGGCTTTGTGCTCGGTGATGGCGCGGGTATGGTGGTACTAGAAAGCCTCGCTCATGCCAAAGCACGCGGTGCAACCATACTCGCTGAACTGGTCGGCTTTGGGATGAGTGATGACGCCAGTCACATCACAGCACCGCCTGAAGATGGCAGCGGCGCGGCACGAGCGATGCGTAATGCCCTAAATGATGCAGGTATTGAGCCATCGAGTATTGGTTATGTCAATGCTCATGGCACCAGCACCCCTGCGGGTGATGTCGCTGAATCTATTGCTATTGAAACCGTTTTTGCCCCAGTTAAAGACCGCATTTTGGTCAGCTCAACCAAATCGATGACGGGTCATTTGCTTGGTGCCGCGGGTGCTGTTGAAGCCATATTCACCGTCCTTGCCCTACAGCATCAGCATGTGCCACCCACCATTAATTTGGACAATGTGGAAGACAACTGTAACCTCGACTATGTCGCCAACCAATCGCGCAAAGTTGAAAACCTACAGTATGCCGTATCCAATAGCTTTGGCTTTGGTGGTACCAATGGCTCGTTAGTATTTGCGCGCTGGCCCGTGAATCATTAAGGTATAAAACTCACCATATCGGTCGTTGTAACCTTGGTGTCAGATTTACTACGTTTGTCCACTTGCAGCCCCTTATCGTATTTGCGTATGATAAGGGGTAATTTTTGGAACATTTATGGACGATACCATGTCAAGCTACTCATTTTCCCATCAGTTTTACCAGCGCTGGACGTGTGCGCCTGAACCTATTCGCGCAGCAATTACCCAAGAGCTAAAAGACATCACCACCTTACTGCAAAACGATACCCCATTTGAAAGCTTTGTCTTTAATACTCATGATTTGGATACCCACATCGATGAGCTCTACGAAAACCATGAAGCGGAGCAAGCCATCGCTAAAGCCATTACTGACAAAAAGGCCGAAGAGCAAGCGACCGCAGAAAAACAGCAGCGAGAAGAACAACAAAAAGTAAAAGCGGCAGAGGATGCCAGATTAAAAGAAAGTGCTAGATTAAAAGAAGCAGCAGATACCGCGCAAAAAGAACAACAGAAAACTGAGCAAATAGCCGCTGAGAAGAATAATCTTGCTGATAAAACGACCGCTATGAACACCAATGATGCGAGTGATTCAGAATCGCTCAGCATTGATAACACGGTTGAAAAAAACCAAAATGTTGAAAAATCGGCTGCGACGCAATCTAGTTCTGAGAACAAAACCATTAGTGAACATGCTAATGTCGCTCATGACAAGCATATCAATGACGACCACAGTATAAAAGCGGTCAATGACAAAGCCAGCGCCGCCATCAAACTGGCACTGAAAGATGCAAAACTAAGTACCACGCATCAAGAGATGATCCGTGAGTTGGAAATGCAAATTGATGATTATCTCAGTGAGCAAATGATGCTGATGTCTGAGAATTTAAAATCTTGGTTACGTGCTGAAGTGACTCAAAATCTAAGCGAAGATGAAGTAGGAACTGACAAAGAATCGAAAAAAAGCTAAACGCTGCTTCCTACGCATCACCTTTTAGCAATAAATCCTCAGTAACAAATTCCTAGTACTAAAAAACCCCCGTAAACTTTACGGGGGTTTTTTCATTTTAGATTCGTCGATATGAGCGTTTACTTTAGATAGCCTTAGTCCGCTCAGTCAGCCAGTCAAGTGCCGCACCTTCAACGCGGTCTTTTAGCTCTGCATAGACTTGGCTATGATAGTTATTCAACCAATCAATTTCGATTTGAGTTAATAATGACGACTCAATTAAACGGGTATCAATTGGGCAATAAGTGACAGTTTCAAAATTAAGAAAATCGCCGAATTCCGTTTCTATAGGCTGGGCAACACGTTTATTAACCATCAGGTTCTCAATACGAATACCGTATTTGCCTTCACGGTATAGACCTGGCTCATTACTTGAGATCATGCCCTCTTTCATCGCGCGCTCTTTCGGCATGCTGGCACTATAAGCAATCACTTGTGGGCCTTCATGGACGTTCAAGAAATAACCAACGCCATGACCAGTACCGTGACCATAATCCATCTGTGCCTGCCATAATGGTGCACGGCATATCGCATCGATGAGTGGTGAGGCGATACCATCAGGGAAATGCGCTTTTGCTAAGGCAATATGGGCTTTGAGTACGGTGGTAAAGTCACGTTTGTGTTCGCTGCTTACCTGTCCAATACCGACCACACGAGTGATGTCTGTGGTGCCGTTTTGATACTGAGCGCCTGAGTCAATCAGTAACAATCCACCTTCGCCCTCGACCACATCAAGGTAGCTGAATTTTTCTGGTGTTGCACGATAATGTGGCAGCGCACCATTTTCATTAAAGCCTGCGATAGTCGGGAAACTTGGCGATACATAATGTGGCTGCTGACTGCGCACTTCGATGAGCATACTATCAACGTCCAGCTCGCTTAAACGCTCACCGTCTGCTAAACGCTGCTCAAATGCGGCAAAAAACTCACTTAATGCTGCACCATCTTGACGCATGGCTTCACGCACATGGTCGATATCAGCGTCAGATTTAACTGATTTTAGCAACGTACTTGGCGCCATTCGCTCAATAAAACCTATGCCATCGCCCATTTTAGATAACGTACCTACTGCCACTTTACTTGGGTCTAATAGCAATAAGTCATCAGCAGTCAATGTGCCCAACGCATCTTGCACAGCGTCATAATCAGCAAGGGTGATACCGCTGTCTTTTAAGCTTTGTGCTATCTCGCTACTTACTTTATTATTATCGATAAACAATGTCGCGTCATGTTCGCTAATGAGCATATGTGCCAAAAACACAGGGTTATAATCAACATCAGCGCCGCGTAAATTGGTCAACCAAGCAATATCGTCTAAGCTTGAAAGCAAGTGATGGGTTGCGCCTGCCTCAGCCATACCTGCGCGTACAGCGGCAAGTTTTGAGGTAGCAGACTGCGCGACAAACTGCGCATCGTGTTGATATAGACTGGCAGTAGGTAGCGCTGGACGATCGCTCCATATTTCTGTCAATACGTCACGCTCAGTGATTAACGTAATATCATTGGCATCAAAGGCATTTAACAATCTATCTTGCTCAGATATAGACAATACATTACCATCGACTGCCACGCTATCACCCTCAGCCAAATGCTCGGCGAGCCAATCAATATGATTCGGCTGACCCGGTGCAAGCTTCTCTAAGCTAATACCAGTACCTTCTAATTGGTCAGCGGCATGTACCCAATAGCGGCTGTCCGTCCATAATCCAGCAAAATCAGCGGTAACAACGAGCGTACCGACTGAGCCTGTGAATCCTGATAACCATAAGCGCGCTTGCCAATATTCTGGCAGATACTCAGATAAATGCGGATCAGCAGACGGTACGATAATCGCGGTCAGATCTTGTGCTACCAACGCCTGACGTAGGCTGTCGATACGATCGTGGATGCTTTGTTTATTCATAAAAGGTGTCCTTATTGATTTTAAAAAATAAGATTTGGAAAAATCATATTGTGAGGCGACTATGGATAGTCGTCTTATTTGAGCGAGTAAACTGTTTTAGGCGTTTGCTATTTATCATTCACTGAATGCTTAGCATCTAAACAACCTGCGTAAGACGCTTAATGTCTTAAAAATTAAAGTGTTGTCAATGACCAGATAGATAAGGCTAACTATTTTTAGGAGCATTACAGCAGAGCATTATTAGATGTTTGGGCGGAAAGCGGACTTTCAATAGCGTGGGGGCAATAACTTACTAAGTGTCACCATAAAACGTGCTACCAATCATGGTAACACGTCTCGCCATCTAACATTTTTGCTGGTATTGCTATTGATACTAAATCACGTTAACTGTATGTCTGAATTAGCTCAGCTTATCTGCACGCTCGCTTTTTTGCAGCATATTATTGATCGGTTTGGCTAATGCCAATAAGACAACGGCTGTGACCACCAAAAAGATTGTCATCATCGTAAATAAGCCCGGCAACCCTTCGATCTTATCCGCTGATACTTGACCACCAAAGAACGCAGCAACCAAATTACCTAAAGCGA